>NZ_BAABAT010000029.1:0-151161 GCF_039537565.1 Dactylosporangium darangshiense | reverse complement strand
CCGGCCGGCCCCGGCGCGGCCCAACCAGCGGCCCCGGGCGCGGGCGCGCCCCCGGGCGCAGGCGCGGCCCAACCAGCGGCCCCGGGCGCGGGCGCGCCCCCGGGCGCAGGCGCGGCCCAACCACCGGCCCCGGGCGCGATCGCGGCCCAACCGGCAGGCCCGGGCGCGGGCGTGGGTGTGCCTCCGCCGGCCATGGCGGGCGCGATGCCGGCGGCCGGCCGGGCCGCCGAGCGGCCCGCCGCGCGGGTGCCCGGGCGCGAGCTCGCCGGCGTGGTCGTCGGGCGCGGGTCGGAGGTGACCGGGTTCGTGGTCGGGGACGAGGTGTACGCCTACGCCGCCGGCGCCTACGCCGAGCGCGTCATCGTGGCCGAGCAGGACGCCGCGCAGAAGCCCGCCGGGCTGACCTTTGTCGAGGCGGCCGCTGTGCCGCGCGACGCGGTTGCGGCGCTGCAGGCGCTGCGGGCGGCCGGTACCGGCGAGGGCGACGTCGTGCTCGTGCATGGTGCTGCCGGTGGGTCCGGGCACTTCGCGGTGCAGATCGCGCGGGCGCTGGGTGCCGAGCGCGTCCTGGGCACCGCGGAGCCGGCCGACCACGACTTCCTGCGCGAGCTGGGTGCCGAGCCGCTGGTCGAGCCGACCGAGGCCGGCGAGCCGTACGACGTGGCCGTCGACTTCGCCGGTGGCGACGCGACCGCGGCGGCGCTGCGCGAGGTGCGCGACCCGGCCCGGGCGGTCTCGACGGTCAACCCGGCGATCGCCGCCGCGGGCGGACGGTACGTGGCGCCGGCGCCCCACGCCGAGGACCTGCGGTGGCTGGCCGACCTGGCCGACCGTGGGCTGTTGCGGGCCTCCGTGCACCGCGAGCTGCCGCTGGCCGAGGCCGCGGATGCGCACCGCCTGCTGAACGCCGGACACGTGAGAGGCAAGGTCGTTTTGACTCCATGAACCCAAATGACCCCATGAGCCCAATGAACCCTACGAACCCAACGGTGGCGTTTTATTACGAAATACCGGATAAGTTCGGGCATGGAGTGCCCGGACTGATCCGGGCCGCGCACGAAGTGCCCGGGCCCGTGCGGGCCGAACGGCCGGCGAGCATTCGTTCCCACCGCTGGACCAAGCCGCGGCACGTCCGGCCGCTGCTGCACCGGGCCCGCCACCGGCCGGTCGCCCACGCGATGTACCGAGGGGTGCGGCGGGCCGGGCACCGCCGCGCGCCCAGGGTCGTGTTCACTGCTGCCTTCGTCATCGTCACCGGCGTGTTCCTCGGGCTGCGGGCGCTGTCCGAGCACGGGCCCGGGCAGGCCGAGGCCGGACTCACCGACGGCAGCATCGTGCCCGCGCTGACCGAGCTGCCCGTGCGGCCGAGCCGGGTGCCGTGGAGCCGGTCGCCGAGCCGCACGCCGGCGCCCGCGGCGGCCACGAAGTCGTCGATGGCGTCGGCGACGCCCTCGACGGCGACCGTGACCCGGGTCACCTCGACGACGAGCACGCCCACAGCAGCGGCGTCGAGTGCTTCGGCGTCGCCGAGCGCGTCGGGGAGTACACCTGCTGCGGTCTTCACGATCGAGGCGGAGGCCGACGGCAACGACCGGCCGGCGCAGATGAGCGTGCGCGAGGCCGAGGCGGCGTCCGGCGGGCGCGCGGTGACGGGAGTGGGCGACGGGCGCTCGATGGCGTTCATCGGGTTCGCCGTACCGACCGGCGGCGACTATCGCGTGACGATTGCGTACCTGTCGAGCGAGCCGCTGCGCTGCTACCTCGGGAACGGGCTGCTCTGGACGCCGATCGAGTTTCCCAGCAGCGGCGGCGCGGGCTCGGTCGCGACCGTGACGGTCATCATGACGCTGGAGGCGGGGCGTAACACAGTCGAGGCCGCGAACACCCCCGGCAGGTGGTGTCCCGACCTCGACCGCATCACCGTTGCCCCCACTGACCACCCCAGATCGGCAACGTCATGAGTGAAGTTGGCGTGACCGTGCGCCGGTGGACCATCCAGGGAGGCTTCCGGCTTTCCGGCGCCGGTCACACTCTTAGTGTGTGACGCGCACCTGGGCAGCGGCCCAAACGGCGCTGTGAAGTTCCTGAGTATGACGATCTTCAGGCGACCCGCAGGGTCTCGCCCAGCACCCGCACGACGTCGCCGCGGTGCAGCTGGCGGCCGCGGCGGGTGTCGACCTCGCCGTTGACGGACACCTCGCCGTCGAGGATCAGCTCCTTGCTCTCGCCGCCGGACTCCATCACGTCGGCGAGCTTCAGGAACTGCCCCAGCCGGATCATGTCGCCGCGGATCTGCACGTCCCTCATCGCGCGGCCTCCAGCAGCCGCAGCATCTCGGGCAGGTCGAAGAACCGGGCCGTGTCCAGTGCGGACGGGCCGCCCGCGCCCGGGGAGGCGCCCGCGGACAGCAGCGCGCCGACGCTCGCCGGGCTCTGGCGGAACACCGCCGCCGCCAGCGCCGTCTGGCCCCGGTCGTTGGCCCGGTCGGCCTCGGCGCCGCGGTCGAGCAGCGCGGTCACGGTGGCCGGGTGGTCGTGGTACGCCGCGAGGATGAGCAGCGAGTCGCCCTTGTCGTTGGTCAGGTTGACGGGCACGCCGGCGTCGACGTAGCCGGCCAGCTCCTCGGTCGCGCCCGCGCGCGCGAGGTCGAACATGCGGTGCGCAAGCTCGACGACCGCCGGGTCGGGCTCTTCTTCACTCACCACCGCAGCCTAGTCGTTCGGGCCTGCCCCGCAGTTGCACCCGAAAAAGCGTTGCAGCGGATCAAGGACGGTGGCTAGGTTGGGCGTACACGGGAAAGGAGGTGGTCCAAAGTTGTGTAGCAATGGGACTCGTGAGGTGACTGTCCGCTAGTCGCCGTCCTCTGGACTCGCACTTCGCAGTGTCCGCCCGGATGGCGGAAGGCGAATACGAGACAGTTACCCAGCCCCCGAGGCTTTCCGGTGTAGTCCGACCGGCCCCGCGCAACAGCGCGGGAACCTCGGGGGCTGTTCCATTTCCCGCGGCCTTACCCTGTGGCGGTGATCTCACCGAAGCGGCTGCGGGCACACGTCGAGGCGCTCACCGCGCACGGGCCGCGGTTCGAGGACCTGCCCGGGGTCGCCGCCGGGCTGCGGTACATCACCAACGAGCTCACCGAACTGGGCCTGCCCGTGCGCGTCGAGCGCTACGGCAGCGAGCTGCACGAGGTCAACCTCGTCGCCGAGATCCAGGGCGGCACCTCCGACGACGCCGTCGAGCTGTGCGCCCACTGGGACTCCGTCGAGACCGCCCCGGGCGCCGACGACAACGCCAGCGGGGTGGCGGGCGTGCTCGAGGCCGCCCGCGCGCTGCGCGACGCCGAGCTGCCGGCCCGGACCATCCGGTTCGTCCTCTTCGGCGGCGAGGAGGACGGTGTCGAGGGCAGCCGGGCCCACATGGCGTACATCACCCCGCAGACCGAGGCGATCGTCTTCGAGATGATCGGGTACACCGCGGCCGACCAGGCCTTCCCGGAGGAGCTCGCCGGCTTCGTCGACCCGCCCGCGCGCGGCGACTTCATCGCCCTCGTCGCCGACGAAGGCTCGCAGGGGCTGCTGCGCCGTTTCGCCGGCCGCCTGGAGGTGCCGGCCTTCCCGCTCGTGCTGCCGGAGCTCGCCGCCGAGGTGGCGATGCGCAGCGACCACGTGCCCTACTGGGAGACGGGCCGGCGAGCCCTGCTGGTCACGGACACCGCCGACTACCGCAACCCGCAGTACCACCGGCCGGGCGACACCGCCGAAACCCTTGACTATGCGTTCGCGGCCGGCGTCGTCACCGCCGCAGTGCGCACGATCACCGAACTGACACAGTGATTCATATCACTGTCGTCAGGACCGGATGATTCGCAGGGGGATCTGCACGAGGAGCCCGCTCCCGTGTCGTGACACGATGCTGAGGTGTCAATCCGACTGCTGATCGCCGACGATCAGGCGCTCGTGCGCGGCGCGCTCGCGGCGCTGCTCGACCTCGAGGCCGACCTCACCGTCGTGGCGGAGGTCGGCCGCGGGGACGAGGTCGTCGCGGCCGCCCGCGAGCACCGCCCGGACGTGGCGCTGCTGGACGTCGAGATGCCCGGCCTGGACGGCATCGCGGCCGCGGCCGAGCTGCGCCGGGCGCTGCCGTCCTGCAAGGTGCTCATGGTCACCACGTTCGGCCGGCCCGGGTACCTGCGCCGGGCGATGGCGGCGGGCGCCTCCGGCTTCGTGGTCAAGGACACCCCGGCCCGTCAGCTCGCCGATGCGGTCCGCCGCATCGCCTCCGGCCTGCGCGTCGTCGACCCCACGCTGGCCGCGGAGACGCTCGCGAGCGGCGACAGCCCGCTGACCCCGCGCGAGGCTGACGTGCTGCGCGCCGCGCGCGAGGGCGGCACCGTCGCCGACATCGCGAGCCACCTCGGCCTCTCGGAGGGCACCGTGCGCAACCATCTGTCGGCGGCGATCGGCAAGACGGGCGCGCGCACCCGCGCCGAGGCCGTTCGCCTGGCCGATGAGAACGGATGGCTGTAGCCCCAAGGGCTGAAGGAATCGGCCGGGCGACGTAGAGTCGCGGCATGACCGCACTTCTCGCCAGCGGCCGCGACGCGGATGTCTATGCGCTCGATGACCGGCGGGTCCTGCGGCGATACCGCCGGGGCGGCGACGTGACGGCGGAGGCGGCGACCATGCGGTATGTCGCCGACCACGGGTACCCCGTCCCGCGCATCTACGAGGCCGACGGCGCCGACCTCGTCATGGAGCGCCTCGAGGGCCCGACGATGCTGCAGGCCCTCGGCGACGCCACCCTGGACCTGCACTCCGGTGCCACCGTGCTCGCCGACCTGCTCGAGCGCCTGCACAAGGTCCGCGTCCGCTCCGCCACCGACCCCGGCACGCGCATCCTGCACCTGGACCTGCACCCGGAGAACGTCGTGATGACCGAGGGCGGCCCGGTGGTCATCGACTGGCGCAACAGCACGGAGGGCCCGCCGGAGCTCGACGTGGCGATGACGGCGCTCATCATCGCCGGCGTCGCGGTCCTGCCCGGCCCGTTCCACGACCAGGCGGAGCCGTTCCTCGACACGCTGCTGAGCTGCACGCGGGACAACCCGCTGTCCCAGCTCGAGGCGGCGGCGCGGCGCCGGGTCGCGGATCCCAACGTGACCGCCGCCGAGAAGGCCCACCTCCATGAGGCGAAACTCCTGGTCACGACGTCTGCCCGCGCGCATTTCTGAATAACCCTCACGGGGCGGCGTCCGCCCCGCCGCGCGGCGCCACCCTTTTGTTCATGGAAGAACTCTTCGTCCGCCAGGTGGACATCGGCGTGGCCGACATGGACATCTCCGTCGACGACCAGCTCACCACCACGCGCGTCGTCGTGGAGCGCGCAACCGCCACCGACCGCCGCGGCGGCCCCGATCGCGAGCTCGTCCTCGTGTACGGCGCCGCCGAGACCCGCGCGGTCGCCGAGGCTCTGCGGCGCGCTGCGGAGCTCGCCACCAGCTGACCGCCCCCGCCCCGGCCCGAGAACTTCACCCCACAGTCAGCATTTGTAGCGATATATCGGGCGCTCCGCGCCACGACATATCGGGTTTATAATCCGACAGGCGAAAAATCCGAAAAGTCGCGGCGCGGAGCGCCCGACTTTTTCGGTAGACCTTGTTGAGCGCTCAACTAACGCGCTACCCTCGAGTACATGAGCGCGCTGCCGATTCTCGAGCAACATCTTGCCGCTGCTGTGCCTGCCAGCCGGGAGCAGCGGGACTGGGCGCCCGAGGACGGGGCGCTGCCGAGCCTGTACATCAGCCATGGTGCGCCACCGCTGCTCGAGGACGGCGAGTGGATGCGCCAGCTGCTCGACTGGGCGCTGGAGCTGCCCAAGCCCAAGGCGATCCTGATCGTGAGCGCGCACTGGGAGTCGGCGCCGCTCAGCGTTTCGGCCACGGCGGCGGGCACGTCGCTGGTGTACGACTTCGGCGGCTTCAAGCCGGTGTTCTACACGCTGCAGTACGCGACGCCCGACGCCTCCGCGCTCGCCCGGCGCGTCGCGGCCGCGATGCCGGACACGGAGCCGCTGCACGAGCACCGCAGCCGTGGGCTGGACCACGGGGCGTGGGTGCCGCTCATGGTGATGTACCCGCTCGGCGACGTCCCGGTGCTGCAGCTGAGCCTGCCGACGCACGACCCCGACCGGCTGCTCGAGCTGGGGCGGCGGCTGCGGCCGCTGCGCGAGGAGGGCGTGCTCGTCATCGGGTCGGGGTTCATGACGCACGGGCTGCCGTTCCTCACGCACGAGCACTGGGCCGGCGGCGGGCGGCCGCCCGGCTGGTCGGCCGACTTCGACGCGTGGGCCGCCGACGCGCTCGCGCGCGGGGACGTCGACACGCTGAGCCGCTTCGCCAGCCAGGCGCCCGGGATGCCGTTCGCGCACCCGACCGTCGAGCACTACACGCCACTGTTCGTCACGCTCGGCGCCGCCGAGAGGCCGGACGCTCCGGTGCGTTCGGTCATCGAGGGGTACTTCATGGGCCTCTCGAAGCGCTCACTGCAGACGAGCTAGGACCTTCTCCCGGGTGCGCGCCGGCAGCGCCTCGCCGGCGTCGAGCAGGCGGGGCAGCAGGTCGGACTCCGTCGTCAGCGCCCGGAACATCAGCTCGACCGTGACGTCGTGCTCAGGGGCGTACACCACATGGATCGAATCGCCGGCGCGCACCCGGCCCGGCCGGACGACCCGCAGGTAGGCCCCGGGCAGGGCGCGCTCGGTGTAGCGCTTGATCCAGCCCCGCTCGCCGAGCCAGCCCGCGAACGTGCGGCACGGTATGCGGGGCGCGGACACCTCCAGCTCGGTGGAGTCCCCGATGCGCCAGCGCTCGCCGACGCGGGCGCCGTTCACGTCCAGCCCGGCGGTGGTCAGGTTCTCGCCGAAGGCGCCGCCGGGCAGCTCGCGGCCGAGCTCGCCGGACCACCAGTCGAGGTCCTCGCGCGCGTACGCGTACACGGCCTGGTCCGGCCCGCCATGGTGGCGCGTGTCGCAAATCTGGTCGCCCTCGACCCCGGTCGCCTCGGTGCCTTTCGGGCCGGGCACGTTGATCGACACGAGCCCGTCGACGGGCAGCTTGCCGATCGCGGTGAAGTTCATGTCGGAGTGCTCGGTCGGCTGGGGGCGCCCGGCGTTGACGGAGATGAGGTAGGCCACGCGTGCCAACGTATCCGTCGGGCGTGGATCAGCACGAGCCGGTTCCTAGATGTATCTCGTGGGCAGGACCAGGGCAAAAGCCCGCGGAAAGCCAAGGGCCTCCAAGCGACGGGCGGCAACGTCCGCGACGGGAATCGAGGCGACCGACCCGCGCGCCGGGTTGAAGCACTCCAGCACCCCATCCGCGTGCCCCACTATCAGGACCCAGTGCCGCGGGATCGAAGCCCCGATGAGCATCGCCACCGGCCAGTCGCACTCGACAGCGGCCACGGCGGCGCGCAGGTCGCCGCGGAAACGCCGCCAGCCGTACCGCGTCCCGAGCGCCGCCGTGTGCCCGGAGATCACGCGCGCCACGCCCCACGGCGTGGTGCCCAGCTTGCGGGGCCAGATGAAGTTGGCCGCCGCGTGGATGCGGTGCTGCTCGGCGGCGTCGTCGGTGACCGTCGCGCCGTACGCCGGGTCGAGCGCCGCCGACGCCACGAGCGCCACGGTCGGCCCGCAGGTGAAGCCGTCGGTCTGCCGCACGTACCGGTAGTCAGCCACGGCGCAGGAGCCGGCCGACGGCGGCCATCATCTCCGTTGCCATCTCCTCGCCCTTGCCCTCTTCGGCGCCGTGGTGCATGCAGTGCCGGGCGTGGTCGTCGAGCAGGCCGAGCGCGACCTTGTCCAACGCCGCCTGGATCGCGCTGATCTGGGTCAGCACGTCGATGCAGTACCGGTCCTCGTCGACCATCTTCTCCACGCCGCGGACCTGGCCCTCGATGCGGCGCAGGCGGCTCTGGAGCTGGTCCTTGGTCGCGGTGTACCCGCGCGGCGTCGCGGAAGTCATACCGACCAGCATACCCGGATGAACCGGAACCCCCAGGGGGTATGAACCCGGACAACAACCCTCAAGGCTCAGGCCGGCAGGGTCGCGGTGGTGGACTGCGGCAGGACGACACAGGCGCGGCAGCGGGCCTCGTAGGTGTACGTACCGTCGTCGGGCAGCGCCGTCGACGGCGCGAGCTCGCGGATCATCGGTTCGCCGTGTTCGAGCACCTGGGTGTACACCGCGGAGAAGGAACGGCAGCGATCGCACACGGCGCGGCGGTAGGTCACGCTCGCCGGGCCCAGCTCCAGCAGCGCCCGGACCGGCGCGAACAGCTCGCCGCGGTGGTCGAGGTCGATGCCGGCCGCCACCACGCGGGTGCCGCGCAACAGCAGCCGCCGCACGACCGACATGTCCGACAGGGCGAACATGTGCACCTCGTCGATGCCGACGACGTCGAGCTCCTCGTCCAGCGCCGCCGCCAGCGACGTCGCCTTGACGGTGGCCAGCGCCGCACCGCTGCGCGAGACCACGCCGGCGTCACGCACGTGCCGCGCGCTCTGGAACACCCGGTGGCGTGCGTCGGTGTACTGCAAAGGTGAGAGCAGGCTCACGAGCTCCAGCGACTTGCCGCTCTTCATCGGCCCGAGAATGACGGTCAGATCCACGGCGCAAGAGGCTACCGGGTTGCGACCATGGACGGGAGCGGGCATGTTTGAGTCATGCATCTCGCTACGCCATCCAGCCGCCTGCGGCGTGGCGTGCGACGACTCGCACTGACGATCTGCGCGCTCATCCTCGGCGCCGGCTTCACCCCGGCGCTGCCGTCCACAATGGAGCCCGCCTCCTCCGCCGCGGTCTCCTTCACCGCCTCCGCGTCCTCCGCGCCGAAGTCCACTGTGGACGAGACGGCCGAGGACCCGGCCCCGTTCGCGGCCGCCGCGCCGGCGCCCGCGCAGACCGTCGCCGTCCCGCTGCCCGCCGGCCGCCCGGCAGGCGCGGTCGCGGGCCGTGCACCGCCCGCCCACTCGGTGTGAGACGACCCCTGCCCTGATCGGACTCGTCCCCCCGAGGTGCCGCCGCATGCAGAACTTTTCCCGCGGAATGCAGGAAGCGCTGGCCATCTGGCTGGCCCTGCTCGCCGCCGTCATCATCACGTTCCTGGTCCTGACCGCCCTGTCGCGCCGCGGCGCCGGCGGCCCGTCCTGGTGGAGCCGCCTGCGCAAGGCGATCCGCGACCCCGAGGCCGCCCGCGAGCGCCAGGCCAAGGCCGAGCGAACGTCGAAGGAGATCGAGGAGCTGCGACGGTACTGCGCAGAGGTCGCCGTCGCCGCCTCGCGCGCAACGGTCATGGCCGACCGCCGCCGCGCCGAGTGGGAGGCCGCGCAGCGCACGCAGGAGGCGGCGTGGCGCGCCTTCGAGGAGGCCGAGCACGGCGTGCACCGCCTGCGTCGCGCCAACGCCTTCCCCTTGACCGACGACGACCCGGAGACCCGCCGCCGCCACCTGGTCCGCATGGTCAACGCCGCGCACGACCGGGGCGAGATCTCGGCGGCCAACCTGGCGGACGCCCTGATGCACCGCAACGGCTGGGATCCTGCGGCCCACCCCTTCGCGCAGCAGCTCTCGCTGCGCCGCCTGATCCGCGACCGCAAGTTCCATGCGTACCAGGAGGCTTCGGAGATCGAGCGCCAGACGGCGAACGCCGCCGACATGGCCGCCGCCGCGAAGCGCAGCCTGGACGACGAGTCCTTCGACGCCGAGCTCCGCCTGCGCAAGGCAACGGCGATCGCGCCGGAGCGCTCGTCCCCGTCGTTCCTGACGGCGCCGGCCAACTCCTGACCCGCGCGGAGGCCGCTCCCGTTCCCCAGGGGCGGCCGAACGACAAGTCGGGCGGCGGCGGCGCGCCAGGACCTGACGGCGCCGGCCAACTCCCGACCCGCGCGGAGCCCGTTCCCGGCGCAAGTCGGGCGGCGACGCGCCACGACCTGACGGCGCCGGCCAACTCCGCCCGCGCGCAGGCGGCTCCCGTCCCCGCGTGGGCGACCGAACGACAAGTCGGGCGCTGGCGCGCCACGACTTGTCGGATTTATACCCTGTCCGGAGATAAGTCCGACACGTCGCGGCACGAAGTGCCCGACTTGTCGCATTGAACGGCATTCTTGCCCCGCCCCAGGGGCGAGACAACTCAGTCGGGCTGGGACTTGAGCTTGCGCCAGCCGCCGGCGCGGTTGTTGGCGATGATCTGGCGGAACATCACCAGCAGAGGCTCGGCCGGCACGGCCTCGCCCTCGTGGACGGCAACCGTGCGCGCCGTCTTGTTGTCGTGGCCGCCCGTGATGATGCCCTGCGGGTCGGGGACGATCGCGCCGTCGTAGAGGAACACGTTCACGTGCGTCTTCGCGGCCAGCAGGGCGCAGATGTTGCCGTCCAGCACGAAGTACGGGCGGACGGTGCGCTTGATCGTCTCCGCCACCTCGGGGTCGGCGGCGTGGACGAGGTCGCGGACCTCGCGGCAGATGGACTGCTGCCAAGGTGGCAGGGCATCGATGTACGCATCGACCCTCGGGTCCACCTCATACGTCATGAATCCTGCATATCATCCGGCGGTGGACGCGCGACGGAAGGTCACCGCGGCGGGGGTCGCGATCGTGCTCGGCGGGGCGGGGCTGATGGCCGCGCACGACCTGGGGCAGGAGGCGGGGCTGCACTTCACCGACCTCGCGGGGCGGGCCGACGTGCGGGTACACGGGGACTTCGACGCCGCCACAGTCAGCACGGTCACAGCGTTGCCGCAGGTGGCGGACGTGGATTGTGACGACACGCTCTACGGGGTGACGGTCACCGTGCACCACGAACCGCGGGGCGAGGCGACGGTGGTCACGGCCGCCGAGCACGAGCAGTTGCGCAGCTTCGAGCTGCGGGGCGGGCGGATGCCGGCCGGCGCCGAGGAGGTGCTGCTGGACGAGGCGACCGCCGCGGCCTCCGGGGCGCAGCTCGGCGATCGGGTGGTGCTGACGCGGCAGGGGCAGGTCGTGGACGGCACCCTGGTGGGTATCGCCGGCCGGCCCGGCATCCGCGCGGTCGGCAACCGGGAGCCGGTGGCGATGCTCGGCACGGACGGGATCGCGCTACTGCAGGGCGCGCCGGCCTGCGGACTGCTGCTGGTCCGGCTGCACGACGACCGCGACGCGCTGGACTTCGCCGATGCGCTGCGTGGCGCCCTGCCCGGAGAGTTCGGCGTCGCCTTCGACAACGGCGTCCGGCACGCCATCTAGGAAGAGGCGTTGGCGAGCGGCTCGCTCGACTCGAAGCACGGAGTGGCGACGTTGACACGGACCGCATCCGTGCCGTCGCCGACGACCGACAGGGCGACGCGGTCGGGGCCGGTGGCGTTGAGCGCGCCGTGGTCGGAAGGGTCGGTGGACGGGGGCTCGACCGTGTACTTCGCGGCCACGTAGTAGTCGCGCAGCTTCTGCAGTACCGCCGGCTGCTGATCCGCGGTGACCGGCACGTCGCCGTAGGTGAGCGCCGCGAACGTGTGCGGGCCCTCGCACGGCACCAGGTTCTCGGTGGGCGCGCCGCGCAGCGCCGCGCCGATGGTGGAGACGGCCTCGTCGCGGTACTTCCCGGCCAACGCCTTCGCATCGGCGTGCGACATGGCCTTCACCGGACCCGAGCTGGACGTCGGCTCGGGCGTGCTCTTCGGCTCGCCGGAGCAGCCGCCGAGAACGGCGGCGGCGAGCAGCAGACTCAGGACCCGCCTCACTACGCCTCCCAGGGACGTCGGCGGGAACATGATGCGCCCCGCCGGAGGCGTCGGCAACAACTGGCGGGTGACGGGTTCGCGGCGATCATGTAAGCGCGCCGGCACCCGCCCGGGGCCGGGGTCCACGGCTCGTCGTCGCGGGCGTTGGCGGAACACCGCGCGGCAGCCGATGCCGCCCTTGGCGGCGGCGAGCGCACGGTCGCGGGCGAGAAGGTCAGCGCCCGGACCGGCCCATCGGCGGCCGCGACGCCATCGTGGCCCGCAGCCCCGGCTGCGCGCTGCGCGGCGTGCGCGTCAGTCCTCGATCGAGGCCGCGACCGCCTCGAGCGCGTCGAGGGAGTCCTGCAGGCCGGTCTCCATGCCCGAGTTGACGAGGGCGTCGCGGTCGGCCTGGTCCACGTACTCGCAGAGCATGTCCATGTGGGTGATGCCGTCGCGCTCGGTGAACGTGACGGTGATGAGGCCCGCGTGGTCGTCCGGGTCCGGGATCCCCTCGAAGATCTCGGTGTTGACGAGCCGGTCCGGGGCGGAGACCTCGCGGTACTCGCCCCGGAACGCCACCTCGTAGCCTTCGTCGGTCGTCGAGACGTACCGCCACTTCCCGCCGACCCGAAGGTCGATCTCGGCGATGGTGACGTTCCCCAGGTCACCGGCCCACCAGCGCTTCACCAGCTCCGGCGTCGTGTAGGCCCGCCAGACCAGCCGCTTGGGCGCGTTGAACTCACGCGTCACCAGGATCTGGTTGTCTGCCGGAAGCGTGACCTTGGCCGTGCCCTTCGTCGTCGCCGTCATCGTCGTTCCCCCTCTTCTCGAGCTCCTTGAGCTCCTCGATCACCGCGTCCATCAGGTCGAACCGCGCGTTCCACATCCGCTCATAGCCGGCGAGCCAGTCGTGAATCCCCTTGAGCGGTGCGGCGTTGAGCCGGTAGATGCGCTCCCGCCCGTCGTCGCGCACGCGCACGAGGTCGACCTCGCGCAGCACGCGCAGGTGCTTGGACACCTGCGGCTGCGTGAGCCCCAACACCCGCACCAGGTCATTCACGGCCCGCTCCCCGCCGGCGAGGAGATCGAGAATCTCCCGCCGCCGGGGCTCGGCCACCGCATTGAACGCGTCGGAGGTAGTAGCCGCCCGCGCCATGACTCAATCATATTCCGATAACGGAATGCGTCAAGCGGTTCCGCCGCCGGTCGCGTCCTGAACGGTCGAGTCGTGCGGCGCGTGCGGCTGCCGGGGCAGCTGCCCGAGGTCGAGCGTCGGGGCCGCACCCAGCTCGCGGGCGCGGCGGCGCTGCCGGTCGCGGTAGTTGCGCAGGCGGCGATTGCGGCGCTTGCGCTCCTCGTCGACCCACGCCGCGCCCTCCGCCGCGATCGCCTCGAGGATGCGCAGCGCACCGGTGACGCCGGCGGCGTCCCGGGCCAGCTCCTCGAGGTAGGCCGCGTTCTCCCGGACCCGGTCGAGCAGACCCTGGTCGAAGTTCTCGATCAGCACGAAGGTGGTCCGGCCGTTGTTCAGCGTGAGGTGCAGCGCGTGGGCGAAGGTCAGCTTCTGCTCCCCCGCGCGCTGTGTCCGGGCGCCGACCCGCTCGACTTCGCGCCGGCCGTCGTTGAGCCGGATGCTCACCTCGCCCACCTCGGCGGAGGTGATCGAGCTGTACTGGAAGACGTTGCGATGCTCGTTGAAGACGACGCCGGACAGGAAGTCGAGGTGGACGTTGACCTCCCGGATGCCCCGCGCCGTGAGCAGGAAGAGCCTGACCTGGTAGGCCGAGTACCGGGGCGGGCCGTAGAGTACCCGGGCGCGCATGCACACGTCGTCGGCCTGGGTGAGGATCACGTGGCCGATCAGGTCCCGGTTGCGCAGCCCGAACTGGCGCATCGCGAGGTCCTTGACGTACGCCTTGTCGTAGTCGAGCCAGCGCGCCATCTCGGCGTCGGTCGGCCGGTTCGCCAGGTGCTCCTCCCAGCGCTGGAACGCCTTCTCCTCCTCCTCGAGCTGGCGCTGCCGCTCGTCCTCGTCGGTCTCGATCAGGGCCCGGCGACCGAACACGACCGGCGCGTGTATGCCGACCAGGCCCAGCCCCCACACGACGGCGGTCGACGCGAGGAGCCCGAGCAGGATCGACCATCCGGACAACGAGAACAGCGCCACGACCACGCCGGCGGGGAACAGCGCTATACCGCCGAAATAGCCGGCGCCGGTTGCGAACGCAATGGTCGGCCGGGGCGGTTCCGGGCGCGCCACGGTCCGGGTCGCGGTCCAGCGACGGGCCGCCTCCATCGCGTGCCAGTCGACCAGCCAGAAGATGTCGTAGGGCGCGAACCCCGCGTCCCGCTGCCAGACACCGCTGTACTGAGCGACGAGCGCCCCGCCGATGGACGAGCGCAGGTGCGAGGTCTCCCGCACCCAGGTTTCCTCGTCGATGCCGTCCGGCCGGTGCCGCGCGAAGCGCGCCGCGATGAGCGTGCCGAGCTCCGGGCTGACCACCAGGCCGCGGCGCTCCTCCCACCACGGCCGCTTCCGGTCCCGTCGCGCCCTCAGCCGGATGTAGTCACGCCCGAAGCGCACGACGCAGAACGTGGCCGCCCCCCAGAGCGCCGCCACGCCGAGCGCCGCCAGGACGTCGGCCTCGAACGCCAGGTACAACGAGCCCAGGGCGCCGAATGAGGCGAGCACCAGCCCGAACAACGCGCTGCCGGCGTCCGAGCCGGTCTCGTCCGGCAGGATGAGCGGCCGCAGTACCGCGGACGCCTGCGGGGGCAGGAAGAATTGGGCCGCCCGCTCGTCGCGGTTGCCGGCCAGCCGCAGCCGGCGGATCTGCTCGGCATCGAGCTCGTCGATCAGGTCCTGGATGCTCCCCACCATGATCATCTGCAGATGCCGGCGGATCTCGTCGCGGCGCGCGTCCGGCAACGCCTCGTAGCGGTCCATGACCTCGTCCAGCGGGACCTCGTCGTCGGCGTCGACGTCGTGGAGCGCGAGGCATTGCAGCATCTGCATCACCACGTCGAGCGCGAGCCGCCAGCCTTCCCCGTCCCCGCGGTGCTCGTCCGAGTGCGCGATCGCGATGGCCTCGTTGAGCTTGTCGAAGTCGGCGTCGTCCAGGTGGTCGAACGACCGCCCGCTGAGCAGCGCAATGGCCCAGTAGTAGGCCACCCGCGCGCCACGGAAACCGTGCCGGATCGCCTCGTGAATGAGCTCCTCGGCCTTTCGGGGGACATTACCCTCGAGATAGTTCAGGCCGACCCGAAACCGGTCGGAAGGCGACGAACGCTCGCCGATGTTGTAGAACGTGGCGTCGCCGTGCACGACGCCGACCATGCTCCCGACTTTCGCGTTGTCCTGCGCATTGATGTTGACGCGATTGGTCACTGAAGACTCTGCACAAGATCGATGGCCTTGTGGGCGTCCTTGGACAGCTCCGGCAGCGACCGGACCGTCTCGGCGAGGCCGCGCAGCGCGCGAACCAGGGCTTCGTTGCGCTCCTGCTCGTTCGGCCGCCGGCGCGCTGACTCGGCCTCGGCCAGCCGCGCACGGGCCGCCGCCGCCGCGTCACCGGCAAGGTCCCCGCTCTCGGCCGCGTCGTCAACCGCGTCCCGCAGAGCGTCCAGCCGGTTCTCGATCTTTCCAATTACCTGGTTCACCCTTGCATGACCGCTGATCGAGATGCTGATCTCGTCACCCACGAGAGCCCCCCAGAATCCTTGTCCGGATGAATGCCGGGGAAAGTATCGGGCAACATCGAGGCCAGGAAATTGGTGGCGATCCGAATCAGCCCATTCGGGTCACAGGACCGCCCTTTCGGCTCAACAACTCCGGGTGCCTTCATGAGCGGCGATGTCGCGGTGCCCCGTCGCGTCAGGTTCCACTTGGCCAGTCGGCATCCGCACCCTGCCGGTGCCGGTCGTCCAAGGGCAGCTTCACGCTGAGGGACGTACCGCGGCCGGACGGGCTGGTCAGCGTCAGCGTGCCGCCGAGTGCCTCGACGCGGTCGCGCACGCCGGCCAGGCCGGAGCCCTGACGCGGATCCGCGTCACCGGCGCCGTTGTCGTGGACGGCCACGCTGAGGACCTCGCCCTGCGCCGGTCCGTCGTCGGCAACGATGTCGACGTTCACGTCGATCGCCGAGACGTCGGCCTGCGTGGCCGAGTTGGCCAGCGCCTCCGAGACCACGTAGTAGGCGGCGACCTCGACGTAACCGGGCAGACGGCGTTTCGGCCCGGGGTGGACCGCCACCGGGACCGGGCAGCGGCGGGCGAGCGCCTTGATCGCAGAGCCCAGCCCGCCCTGGGAGAGGATCGCCGGATGTATGCCACGGACGATCCGCTGGAGGTCCTCGAAGACGCCGGACAACCCCACGGCGGTGTCCGACAGGCGGGACCGCAGCTCGCCGAGCTCCTGGGGGGCCAGCGCCTCGGCAGCGCGCACCTCGAGCCCGAGCGAGATGAGCCGCTGCTCCACGCTGTCGTGCAGGTCGCGTTCGATGCCGCGGCGGGCCTCGTCCGCGGCGAAGACGAGCCGGGCACGTGACGCGGTGAGCTCCGCACGGCTCTCGGTGTTGGCGATCGCGGTCGCGACGAGCTCGGTGAACTGGGCGAGCTCATGCTCGGTGCCGGGTGGCGGCGGGCCGGTCCGGCCCCACAGGGCGACGAGGACGCCCCAGACCCGGCCGTCGACGACGATCGGAGCGCCGACGGAGGCTTGGACGCCCTCGGCGCGGGCGAGGTCGGCGAGCGGGTCGATGCTGCCCTCGTACGAATCCATGCGGGTCGGACAGGAGTCGCGCAGCACCAGCCCCGCGACGCCGCCGGAGGGGTCGAGCCGCTTGCCCAGTATCGACTCGACCTCTGGCTTCTTGCTGTACTCGGCGATGACGGCCACCGTGCTGGGACCCTCCCGGCGCACCACCCGCGTGGCGTCCGCCTTGAACAGGTCGGCCGCCTCGGCGGCGACCGCGGCGACGATCTCGGTGGGTGCGACACCGTGTGCCACGAGCACCGCTACCCGGCGCAGCGCCGCCTGTTGCGTGAGGAGCGCCTGCAGTTCGGCCCGGCTCGCCTGCAGCGAACTGCCGGCCCGCAGCACCGTCGCCAGTCCGGGCACCACCCCGTCCCGCAGTCGCACCATGACACGGTCCGGCAGATCCGCGGGCACGACGAGCGCGCCGGGTCGCAGCGGCAGCTGAATCCGGCCCTCGTGCGGCGGGACCTCGCCGGGCTCGATCGCCGCGTACGGCAGCTGCATGGCCCGCGCGATCAGGTCGGAGGCCTCGGGAAGTACCGCTCGCACATCGTCGGCGTCGAGGATGAGCCGGGTCAGCTCGGCCACCGCGTCGGTCTCCCGGCGCCGTTCGATGGCCTCGAGCGCCCGCGTGCGGGCCAACTGCGCCACCGAACTGGCGAACGCGGCGACCAGCAGGTACACCGAAAGCCCGAGCCAGTCCCGCCAGTCCTCCGCCTGAAAGCGCCCGGTCGGCGGGGTGTGGAAGTAGTCGAACGAGAGCGCGCTGGCTATCGACGTCGCCACGCCCAGCCACAGGCCCCACACCGTGGCGACGATGAGCACACCGGGCAGGTAGACGATGGCCTGGGCCTCTAGGGGAGCGACCTCCCGGAGCGGGTAGACCAGCAGGGTCTCCACGACGACGAACGCAGCGCTGGTTGCGATCCCCATGGCGAGCGGTGGCGGACTGAGCCGTACCAGCCACGCTGCCAGGCGTCCCTGCATCATCGGTCCTCTTCTCGAGCACATCGTTCCGCCGCGTCGGGGCATACGGAACCGGTCGAGCGCAGGCAACAATCGATGCTAGAGCCGCAGCCACCAAACACCGGACTCGCGACCCCCCGGCAGCCCACGGACCACCCCTTGATTCACCCCACCCCCAGCGGTCGAGGCAAATCACACGAGAAGGCACAAAGCCCGTACCCCGGCGGCGTTGGCCGACGGCCGAAGCGTCCATAGTGGAACTTCGTACCAACGACGCAGGCGAATGGACGCAGCGCAACCACGGCGGTATTCGGGGGTGTGGGTGGCGAAGCCCCCACCGGGGAGCCGAGCGAAGCGAGGCGCGAAACCACCACCCATCGCAACGGCGAAAAGGCGCACCCCGCGCCTTGAGTAGGGTGCGCCTCACGATGGGTGGAGCCGAGGGGACTCGAACCCCTGACCCCCACACTGCCAGTGTGGTGCGCTACCAGCTGCGCCACGGCCCCATCTGCATGCCCCGGTCTTGCGGGCACTCAGGAATAGTACACACACACGGCGAGGGGGTCACATCGGGTTCCCCCTAGTTCTGGGTCGGGTCGGACGGGTAATGCGCCACCGCCGCCATCAGGCCTCCCTGCCGGCGCAGGACCATCTGCCACAGGTCGTCCGGGCGCGGTGCGAAAGCGTCGCTCGGCAATGCGTCGAAGACGAACCATGAGCCGCCCTCGATCTCGCGCTCCAGCTGGCCGGGGGACCAGCCCGCGTAGCCGGCGAAGACGCGGACGCCGACGACGCCCGCGACCAGGAGGTCGGGGTCGCCGGAGAGGTCGACGGTGCCGACGGCGCCGGAGACGCGGTTGAAGCCGGCCAGGTCCTCGACGCCGGGGCGGGTGCGGGCCAGGCAGATCGCGGCCTCGGGCTGCACCGGGCCGCCCTCGAAGACGACCGGCGGCTCGCCCGCCAGGGCGCCCCAACCGCCCAGGACGTCGGCCACCTGGACCTCGGTCGCGCGGTTGAGCACGACGCCCAGCGCGCCGCCCTCTTCGTGCGCGACCACCAGGACGACGGTCCGCTCGAAGTTCGGGTCGCGGAGCGCGGGCGTCGCCACCAGCAAGCGCCCGGTCAACGACTCCATCGCCCTCCCTCGCCGCCTTCTGGACGTGCCCCGGCCGTTGCCGCCCGACGATCCGGGCCGCGGCGATCCGCGGCCGGTCGGGGGCTGGCCGGACGAGTGTCCTTCCATCCCACCGAGATCCCCGTGCATGGACATCAGACCCACCAGCAAACATCACCGACCGGGCGGCCGATGAGTGGCCGCGCCGGGTGGATCATCGCAGGGCGGGGTGCGAGGGTCATGTCTCGCACCATAGCCTGACCCGCGCGTCGCGGTTAGGGTCTGTTGCGTGACCTCACTCGCGGACGTCGCCGTGATCGGTGGATCAGGGCTTTACGCACTGCTGGACGACGCCGAGGAACACGTGGTCGACACGCCTTATGGCCCACCCTCGGACCCGATCACGGTCGCGACGGTGCAGGGGCGGCGGACCGCATTTCTGCCTCGGCACGGGCGGGACCACCGCTTCCCGCCGCACCGGATCCCCTACCGGGCGAACCTCTGGGCCCTCAAGGAGATCGGGGTGGGGCAGATCCTGGCGCCGTGCGCGGTCGGCGGGCTGCGCCCGGAGCTCGGGCCGGGGACGTTCGTGGTGCCCGACCAGCTCATCGACCGGACCTCCGGGCGCGTGCAGACCTTCTACGACGACGGTGCCGTGCACGTGAACTTCGCCGACCCGTACTGCACTACCGGGCGCGACATCGTGAAGAAGGTGGCCGGCGAGCACGGCATCGACGCCGGGGACGGCACGATGGTGGTGGTCGAGGGGCCGCGGTTCTCCACCCGGGCCGAGTCCCGGTGGTATACGGCGATGGGCGGCGCTGTCGTCAACATGACCGGGCACCCGGAGGCGGTGCTCGCCCGGGAGCTGGCGCTCTGCTACACCTCGATCGCGCTCGTCACCGACCTGGACGCGGGCGTGGAGGGCGACCACGGGGTCACCCAGGAGGAGGTCTTCCGGGTCTTCGGCGAGAACACTGACCGCCTGCGCCGGATCCTCCTCGACGTCATCCCGCGACTGCCGGAGCGGCCGGATGACCCATGCCGGCACGCACTGGACGGTCTGCGGTAGGCAGGCGCACCACGAAGCGGCAGCCGTCGCCGACGTTGTCGACGGCCACGGCGCCCTGGTGTGCCTCGACGAGGCCGCGCACGATGGCCAGGCCCAGTCCCCCGCCCGCCTCCTTTTCGGGTGTACGCGCCGGTGCGCCCCGAAACGCCACGTCGAACACCCGCGGCAGGTCGGCCTCGGGAATGCCGCCGCACGTGTCGCTGACGGCCAGCCAGCCGCCCCCGGCGTCCTGCCCGCCGGTCACGGTGACGGTGCCGTCGGGCGGGGTGTAGCGGATCGCGTTGCGGATGAGGTTGTTGACGACCCGCGAAAGTTCCGGGACGGAGCCGCGAACCACGGGCCATCCAGCGGTACCCCCGGAAGGCTCCGCGACGATCCGGATGTGCTCGGCCGCGGCGAGCGGTGCCGCCGAGGCGATGGCGTCGGAGATCACGTCGCCGAGGGGCACGTCGGCCACCGACAGCCGCAGCGCGCCGGCGTTGATCCGGGACAGCTCGAACAGGTCGTCGACGAGGGCGGCCATGCGGTCGGTCTCGGCGCTGATGCGGCGGTGGTAGTCGGCGACGGTCTCCGGGTCGGACACGACGCCGTCGTCGAGGGCCTCGGCCATGGCCCGCAGGCCGGCCAGCGGGGTGCGCAGGTCGTGCGAGACCCAGGCGACGAGCTCGCGGCGGCGGGCCTCGGCCTCGCGCTCCCGCTCGCGCGCCTCGGCCGCCCACATGCTGGCCCGGGCCAGGCGCCGGCCGGACCAGAGCCCGACGGCCAGCGACACGGTGGCCGCGGTGCCCACGACGATGAGCAGCACGTGCAGGTCGTGGTCGGAGATGAACATGCGCATCGCGGCGCCCACGATGCCGGCGAGCACGCTGAGGACCGTGACGAGCAGGATGACCACGATGTGCGCGGTGACGGAGCGGCCGCGCAGGGCGCGCAGAGCGACCAGGCCCGCGAGGACCACCGGGAGGGAGCCACCGAGGGCCAGCAGGAAGGTGTACACCACGTCAGGCATATTCGTACCGGTATCCCACGCCCCAGACCGTCAGGATGCGCTTCGGGTCGGCCGGATCGTCCTCGATCTTCTCGCGAAGCCGTCGCATGTGGACGGTGACGGTGGACTGGTCGCCGAACGTCCAGCCCCACACCTGCTCCAGCAGCTCGGCGCGGCGCAGCACTCGGCCGGGGTTACGCATCAGGAACGCGAGCAGGTCGAACTCGCGCACGGTGAGCGCGAGCTCCTCGCCGCGGCGGGTCACGATGCGGCGTGAGACGTCGACGCGCAGGTCGCCGTCGACCAGCTCGCCGGTCTGCGGCGGCGGTGCCGGGGAGCGCCGCAGCACGGACTGCACGCGCAGGACCAGCTCGCGCGGCGAGAACGGCTTGGTGACGTAGTCGTCGGCGCCGATCTCGAGGCCCAGCACGCGATCGGACTCCTCGCCGAGGGCGGTGAGCATGATGATCGGCAGGCCGGGGTCCTGCGTGCGCAGGCGCCGGCAGACCTCGAGCCCGTCGATGCCGGGCAGCATGAGGTCGAGCACGACGAGGTCGGGCCGCTCCTGCCGGTAGGCGTCCAGCGCCGCCTGGCCGTCGCCGGCGAGCTTGACGTTGAAGTCCTCACGCTCGAGATACCGGCGGACGACGTCACTCACGGTCGGATCGTCGTCCACGACGAGCACGCGCTGCCCCATGGTTCGAATGTAGAGCCCACCGCAGCGCACCACCGCGCCCGGCGGGCCGTCGTAAGCGAACCGTCAGGTCTCGCCGCCGAGGTCGGTCTCATAGGCCTCGTACAGCAGATCCGCGCCCCGCTGCCGGTGCTGCCACACCTCGCCGACGAGGCGGTCGGCCTGCCAGCGCACGGCCTCCGGCGAGTGCGGCTCCTCCAGCCGGCCCTCGAGCTCTTCCAGGGCCGTCCAGACCGAGCGGTGGTGGCCGACGAGGTCGTTGAGGTGCGACGCCAGGCGGGGCGCGTCGTCGAGAACCTCGGCGTAGAGACCCGACGGGCCCTCCGTCACCTCGACGTGCTCGGCGAATGCCGCTTTGAGCTGAGCCACCGCGCGGGTCATCGCGGGGCGCCACGCCGGGTCGCCGACCGGCGTCTGGATGGCGTGTTCCATGCGTTGAATGCCGCCGAGCAATTCCATGCCGCACCTCCCGCCCACTCCATGATGTGACGCGGGACACACTTATGTCCAGCTCAGAGCGTGGGGATCTCCTCACCCTCCGAGGTGATCGCCTCGGTCATGCGCCTCAGCCAGGCGTTGACGACGGCGATCTCGTCGGGGCTGAAGCCGGCCGCGAGGCGGGCCTCGACGGCCCGGACGGTCGGCACCGCCTCGCCGAGGCGGGCCCGGCCGGCGTCGGTCAGGAAGATCTGCTGCGAGCGCCGGTCGGTGGGGTGCGGGCGCCGCTCCACCAGGCCGGCCCGCTCGAGCCCGCCGAGCATCTCGTTGGCCGACTGCCGTGCGGTGGAGACCTTGCGCGCGACGTCGGCGACGGAGAGCCCGGGCGACTCGTCGAGCATCAGCAGCGAGGCGAACTGGGCCACCGACAGCTCGTGCTGGACCAGCGCCTCGGCGACCACGCCGCGCAGGGACAGCCAGGCGTGCCGGACGAGGAAGGTCGAGCAGGCGTCGAGTTGGTTCACGCGACCATTGTGCGCCGTGCCACTATTGACAGGAACCTGTCATTCCTGCGAACGTTCTCACATGACCGTCAGGGACCTGTCAATCAGCATACCGCAGCAGCGCCGAGTGCTGTCGGTCCTCGTTTTCGCCGCAGTACTCATCTGGATCGACACCACCATCCTGGGCATCGCCCTGGAGCGCATCGCCGACCCGCGCACCGGCCTGGGCGCCACGCCCGGGGAACTGCAGTGGGCCGTCGGCTCATACGCACTGCTCTTCGCCACCGCCCTGTTCGCCGCCGGCGCGCTCGGCGACCGCTACGGCCACCGCACGATCCTGGTGCTCGGCCTGCTCTGCTTCGGCGCCGCCTCCCTCTGGGCGGCCTGGGCCGGCGACGCCACCGGCCTGATCCTGGCCCGCGGCCTGATGGGCCTCGGCGGGGCGATGATGATGCCGACCTCGATGGCCATCATCGGCGCGACGTTCCCGCCCGAGCGGCGCGCGGGCGCGATCGCCGCCTGGTCGGCCTCCAGCGGCGTCGGCGTGGCACTCGGCCCACTGCTCGGCGGCGTGCTCGTGGACCACTTCTGGTGGGGTTCGGTCTTCCTGGTGAACCTCCCCGTCGCGGCGCTGGCGCTGGTCGGCGTGCTGGTGGTGGTACCGAATCCGAAACTGGCGCAGCGGCGACGGCCCGATCCGGTCGGTCTCGTGCTCTCCACGGCGGGCCTGGCTCTTCTGGCCTACGGCCTGATCGAGGCCGGGCAGGACACCGACTGGACCCGGTCGCGCGTCTGGGCGCCGGTGCTCGCGGGCCTCGCGCTGCTGGCGGCCTTCACCGCCTTCGAGTGGCGCTCCCCCGCACCGTCGTTCGACCCGAGGCTGTTCCGCAACGGCCGGTTCAGCGCCGGCAACCTCGCGCTGGCCGCGCTGTTCTTCGGCATCACCGGCCAGATGTTCTACGGCAACTTCTACCTGCAGGGCGCCCGCGGCATGGGCGCGCTCGACACCGGCCTCGCGTTCCTGCCCGGCGCCCTCGGCGTCGCGGTCGGCTCGGGGCTCGGCGCCCGGCTGGCCAAGCGTTTCGGCGTCGGCCTCGTCAGCGGCACGGGCCTGCTCGTGGTCGCCGCCGGGTTCGTGGCCAACCTCGCGTTCGACCTCGACACGCCGCTGGTCTGGTTCTGCACCGTCGGCTTCGTCAGCGGCACCGCGATGGGCATGACGATCGCGCCGACGGTGGCCGCGGTCATCGCGGTGCTGCCGCTGGACCGCATGGGCGCGGGCTCCGCGGTCAACAACACCGTCCGGCAGGTCGGCAGCGTGCTCGGCATCGCGCTGCTCGGGACGATCCTGACCACGACGTACCGGGACCGCATCGAGCCGTCGCTGGCCGGCCTTCCGGCCGCCGCCCGCGACGCCGCCGCGCCGTCGGCCGAGCACACCCGCGCGGTCGCGGACGCGCTGCACCGGCCGGACCTGGCCGATTCGGCCAATCACGCGTTCATCGTGGCCATGCACGTCACCGCGGCGTCCGCGTCGGTCGTCGCCTTCCTGGGCGCGGTACTGCTGGTGCTCGCCTTCCGCGCCCGGCGCACCACGCCGGCTCCGTCCCCCGCGACGGTGCAGGACACCGGCCGAACCGGTGCCCTGCAGGGTCGATGAACACCCGGCAACAGCGGTAGTGGTGGCTCAGGCCGAGCCGGCGGGAGGCGGGCGGTCATGCAGGATCCGCTGGAACAGCACCGCCTCCTGCCAGGCGTCGTCCAGGTAGATGTAGTCGCGCGGCCGGCCGTACAGCTCGAAGCCGTTCTTCGTCAGGACGCGCTGCGAGGCCCTGTTGTCCGGCAGGGTGCTCGCGTCGATGCGGTGCAGGCCCAGGTCGCGCTCCGCGATGGTGCAGGTCGCGGCGACCGCCGCCGAGGTGATGCCGCGGCCCTCCTCGGCGGCGTCGATCCAGTAGCCGAGGCTCGTGTTGCAGAACGGGCCGCGCACGATCGTGGACAGGATGACCAGGCCCAGGACCGCGTCGGCGCGGGCGATCGCCAGGCACAGGGCCTCGCCGGCCTCGTTGCGGCGCACCGCGGTCTCCACCCGCTCGCGCTGGCCCTCGGGCGTCCAGTACGAGTCCGGCTGCCGCGGGCTGGACCGGCGGAACCGGTCCAGGTTGCGCAGGCTCGTCTCGCGCAGTGCGGGCGCGTCCGGCAGCTCGATCGGGCGCAGGATCGCGCCCGTGGGCAGTTCGGCGGGCATCGGCATCATTCGCGGCCCATCAACCTTTCGACGTCGGCCAGCTCGGACGGCGACAGCGGGCCGTGGGCCAGCGCGCCGGCGTTCTCCTCGACCTGCGCGACCGTCCGGCAGCCCGGGATCGGCACCGTCCGGGCATCGTACGCCCACAGCCAGGCCAGCGCCCCCTGCGCCAGGGTCCGCCCGCCCGAGGTGAGCACCTGGCGGATGCCGTCGATGCGCGCCAGGAACTCGGGCGTGGGGCGGCCGTCGGTGAAGTACGTCATCCACTCCGGGCTGAGGCCGCGCACGTCGTCGCGCGGCAGCTCCGACGACGTGGTGTAGCGGCCCCCGAGCAGGCCCATGGCGAGCGGGCCGCGCACGATCACGCCCAGGTCGTGGCGCTCGGCGACGGGCAGCACGGCGTAGGAGCCCCGCAGCACCGACATGTCGGCCTGGATCGCGGCGCAGTTCGGCGCGGCGGAGGCGAAGGCGTCGGCGCGCTCGGGGAAGTCGGTGCTCCAGCCGTACGCCCGGATGAGCCCCTGCTCGACCAGGCCCTCGAGCACCGGCACGAGGTCCAGCGCCTCCGGGATCGGCAGCGCGTTGATGTGCAGCTGGTACAGGTCGATGCGGTCGGTGCCGAGCCGGCGCAGCGACTCGCGGACCGCGCGGGCGACCCCGGCCGGCGTGCCGTCGTCCGGGCCGACCTGGCGGGTCTGCTCGTCGAACGTGCCGCCGAACTTCGTGGCGATCACGGCCTCGTCGCGCCGGCCGGCGAGCGCACGGGCGAGGACCTCCTCGCTGTGGCCGGCGCCGTAGACGTTGGCGGTGTCGAAGAACGTGACGCCGAGGTCGAGCGCGCGGCGCACGGCGCGGATCGACTCCTCGTCGTCGACCTCGCCCCAGCCGAGCGGCTGCTCACCGGCCCAGAACGGGCCGCCGATCGCCCAGCAGCCCATGCCCAGCGCGCTGACCTCGATGCCACTGCGTCCCAGAAATCGCGTCTTCATGCCGGACACGCTGCCACCTGGAGTGCGCTCCAGGTCAACAGTTCTTCTGTACCAGTACAGCCTTGCCCGACGCGGCCCATTGATACGGAATCTGCCGGAACCAGTACAGCGGCGGCAGATGCGAGGTTGCGACGTACACCTGCCCGGGAAAACAACGGGTTACACGCAGGCGTGCGCGCCATGCATGATCGGCGGTGGTCACGATGACCACGGAATGCCAGCCGTACTGCCGCGCCATTCGCCCGATTGCCTCCGCCTCGCCGCGGGTGGTGTCCGGATCGGGGTGGAAGCACAGCACGGTCACGCCGGGCTCGGCCGGCAGGCACCGCCCGGAATCGGCGTCGGACTGCAGGGTGGACTGCACCAGATACTCGGCGCGATGCTCCCGGGCCAGCTCCGTCGCCAGCCGGTCGCGGTCGTCGTCGCCCGGCCCGGCCAGCTCGACGATCGCGTCGATGTGCGGCGGCACGACCGGCAGGCTCGGCCATACGAAGTACCGAGCGGTCAATCCAAGAAACCCGATGAGCGCGACCGCCGCTGCGATCGGAATGCGATTTCGCCATTTCCGGATCATGTGCGTGAGCATTCCAGCGGCAGTTGAAGCAATGCTGAATCACAAAGCGGGCCGGAGTCCGATTTCTACGGACATGGCGTACGTGTGAGAATGCGCTGACGGGCGCCCACCAGCGCATTCTCACACGCCCCCCATGACGTGATCTAAGTCACTGGGACCGCAACACCTCGCGCAGCCGGGGCGCAAATCCGGCCGGATCAAGCACAAATGCGATATGCCCGCCGGGGAACGGTGCGGGCAATTCGCCGAGCAGCGCCGCCATTGCGTGCGACGTCCGGTCCAGCAGCTGACCGGCCGACTCCTCGCCGAGGCCGATCACGATCCGCGCACCCGAGGACCGCAGCGCCGCCACGTCCGGGCGGAACTGCGTGGTGCCGCGCATCTCGTGGCGGAACCAGTGCCGCTCGTCGGCCACCTGCTGCGGGTCCGGCGGCGCGCCGTCCTGCTGAGGCGGCGGCGGAGCGCCCGCGTTGACCAGGAACTTCTTCCAGGCGCCGGGCACGTCGCCGGACTCGTACGTGGCGATGATGTCCTCGACCGCCGCGTGCCGCTCCTCGCGGTCCTCGAGCACGTCGTTGATCGGCGGCTCGTGCGCGATCACGGTGTGCACCAGCCCGGGGTGCCGCTGGGTCAGCGCCAGGGCGCTGACCGCGCCGCCGCTGGTGCCGAAGACCGCGGCCGGGCCGGCATCGACGTGCTCGATCAGCCGGGCCAGGTCGTCGCCGCGCTGCGCCGCACTGGAGTCGGACTCCGGATCATCGAGGATGCTCGCGCCGATGCCCCGCGGATCCGTGGTGAGCACGGTATGGTCGGCGGCGAGCAGGTCGGCGAGCGGCGCGAGGAACCGGGTGCCCATCGGCGCGCCGACCAGCACCAGGAGCGGCCCGCTGCCGCGCAGCTCGTAGTAGAGCGTGGCGTCGGCGACGCGCAGTGTGTCGTTCTTCAACGGATGACCTCCTTCTCTCAAGAAGGGAGACCGGCCGGATGCCGCAGACTCGTCGGCTGCTGGAGCCCGATTTTGCCGACGACCTCGATCGGGCGCGCAAGGGCGACGACGACGCGTTCGCCCGGCTGGTCGCGCCGCTGCGGGCGCCACTGCACGCGCACTGCTACCGGATGCTCGGCTCGGTCCACGACGCCGACGACGCGCTGCAGGACGCGCTGGTGCGGGCGTGGCTGAGCCTTTCGGGGTACCAGGGACGCGGCTCCCTGCGCGCCTGGCTCTTCACCGTCGCCACGCGGACCTGCCTGGACCTCGTTGCGGCGCGCGGGCGCCGCGCGCTGCCGGTCGACCTCGGCCCGTCCAGCGAGTGCGCCGTCATCGGCAACCGGCCCCGCGACGACGTCGCCTGGCTCGAGCCCTACCCGGACGTCGTCTACGAGCGGCGCGAGACCGTCGAGCTCGCGTTCGTGGCCGCGCTGCAGCACCTGCCGGGCAACCAGCGCGCCGCGCTGCTGCTGTTCGAGGTGCTCGGCTTCGCCGCGGCCGAGATCGCCACGATGATGGAGACCTCGGTCGGCTCGGTGAACTCGGCGATCGCCCGCGCCCGGCGCACCCTGGCGCAGAAGGTGCCGCCGATACCGCAGCAGCCGACCCTGCGCCGCATCGGCGACGAGCGCATCCGCCAGGTCGTCGCGTCCTACGCCGACGCCCTGGAGCACGGCGACGCGGCCGGGCTCGTCGCGCTGCTGACCGAGGACGTCACGTGGTCGATGCCGCCTCTTCCGCATTGGTACCGCGGGCTGCCGGCCGTCACCGACTTCGCCGTCGAGCTCCCGCTCACCACGTGCGGGAGCTGGCGGCACGTGCCCACGGCCGCCAACGCCCAGCCCGCGATCGGCTGCTACCTGCGCGCCCAGGGCGAAGGCCCGCACGAGGCGTGGTCGCTCAACGTGTTGACGCTGCGCGAGGACGGCCGGATCGCGCAGATCGTCTCGTTCGTCAACCCCGCCGTCTTCGAGCGCTTCGGCCTGCCGCCCCGGCTGCCCTGAGCGGCTCGGCTACGCCGGCGTGTCCATCCCGACCGCGGTGCGCACGGCGCGGGCCAGCGGGTCGCGGTGCGACATCCGCTCGATCCGCAGCCGCAGCGTCACCGCGCCGCGGCCGAGGACCGGCCCGGCGATCTCGACCGCCCACACCAGCGCCGCGAGGGCCAGGTCGCGCTCGTCCGGTCGCCCGCCCTCGACGGCCGAACGGATCCGCGCCGCCGCCCGCGCCTGGCCGATCCCGTCGTGGCGCAGGCTGTTGGTGGCGTACGTGAGGGTGGTGTCGCGCACCGGCCGGAACGTCCCGCGCAGCCGCGCCCGCGACACGACCGCGTCGGTGACGTCCGACCCGAGCTCGCGCAGCCACTCGTGAGCCGCCCGCTCCGGCCCGGCGGCCACCCGCTCGAGCACCGCGTCGAGGAACCCCTCGCCGGTCGGCGCCGGGTCGGCCACCGCGACCGCGCCGCCGGACACCTCGATCCGGCCGAGCAGCCGCAGCTCGGCCAGCACGGCGGCGACCAGCCCGGCGTTGAACGCGGGCAGCTCGGGGCGGCGCCGGCGGTCCGGGCCGTAGGAGAGCGCGAACAGCTCGTCGGGCAGCAGCGGCCCGTCGAACGGGCGACCGTGGTCCATCGCGCGCCGGGGCGAGGGCACGACGCCCTCGCCGCCGAGCAGCGCCCGCAGCTGCTCGATCGCATCCCGGTCCCGGCACGCCGCCGCGACCGCGCCCGGCATTCCGGGCGGCTCGACGCGCAGCGGCTCGCCCCACTCGTGCCGCCACCGCGCCCCGCCGGCGGCGATCACGGCGGCGAGGAGGTACTGCGCCAGCCCGGTGCCGTCGGCCCGCCCGTCGTCCCAGCGCACCGCCGGCCGCACCCGCTCGAACAGCTCCTGCGGCCCGATCCGCTCGAGCACGCGCAGCAGCCCGTCGATCCCCGGCCGCCCGGCCGCCGTGTGCAGGCGTTCGGCGTCGATCTCTGCCTCGTGTACCGCTGCCGCCTCGATCGCCGCCGAGAAGTCCGCGCCGCGCAGGGCCGCCGCGAACGCCTCCCGGTCGGACACCAGCACCTCGGCCGGGCGCTCGTCGCCGGTGCCGACCGGCCGCACTGCCGCTTCCGCGCCCACCGGCCCGATGGCGGCGAGCCGCTCGGCCAGCGGCGGGTGCGTGTCCCACGGCACCGCCACCGCGGCCGGCGCGCCGGCGAACTCCGGGTCGCGCGCGAAGCGGGCCAGCAGTTCCTCCGGCCGGTAGCCCTCGTCGCGCGCCCACCGCGCGTAGCTGGCGACCGCCATCTGCCAGGTCGCCGCGACGGCCGGCAGCCGGCGCAGCGCCGCCGCGGTCACGCCGGGGCCCGCGACCCGCACCGCGGCGGCGTCCGCCTCGAGCTCCTGGCGGCGGCACACGGCCATCGAGACGAGCACGTACACGGCCCCGTACCCGGACAGCACGACGCCCAGGACGGTCCGCGGACCGATCGCCTCGATGGTGCCGGAGACGGCGCGCAGCCCGCGGTACGTGATCGAGCCGAGCCGCAGGTGCTGCTGCGAGTAGTGCCCGAGTTCGTGCGCCAGCACCGCCCACATCTGCTCGACGGTGAGCGCCGACAGCAGCGGCACCCCGACGTACAGCCGCCGCTCCCCGCCGCGCAGCCCGAGCCGCCGCACGTCCTCCCACACGTAGGCGTTGGCGTCGGCGACCAGCCGGATCTCGTCCGGCGGCCGCGTGCCCACCACCACGGCGAGCTCGCGCACGTGCCGCCACAGCTCCGGCGCCGCCCTGTCGTCGACGACGACGCCGGTGTCGGGCGCGTCGGGCCGCGTGCGCAGCACCCGCCACGCCGGCACCGCGAGCCCGGCGGCGGTCGCCCACACCACCCCGATCAACGCGTCCGTGACGTCGCGCCCGGGAAATGCCCACAGCAGCCAGGCCCCGGCCCAGGCCAGCCCGGCGAGCAGCGCGAAGCCGAGCGCATAGAACCCGGCGAGCAGCAGGACCGCGACGAGCGCCCGCAGCCCGACGGTGAACCCTCCCCCGTCCACGGCCTCAGGGTGACACCGCCGCGCCAGCGGTGTTGACCTGCGGCGGGCGGGTATCCGGTGCGAATGGGCATGCAGAAAGTCGCCGTCATCACCGGCGCCTCGAAGGGCATCGGCGCCGGGCTCGTCGACGCCTACCGCAAGCTCGGCTACGCGGTCGTCGCGACGTCGCGGTCCATCGCGCTGTCGGACGACCCGCGGGTCCTCACGGTGCCGGGCGACATCGCCGACCCGGCCGTGTGCGCCGACGTCATCGAGCGGGGCCTGGCCGCGTTCGGCCGCCTCGACTCGCTGGTCAACAACGCCGGCGTCTTCGTGAGCAAGCCGTTCACCGAATACACCGCGGAGGACTACGCCCTGGTGACCGGCGTGAACCTGCGCGGGTTCTTCGAGGTCTCGCGGCGGGCCGTCGCCGTGATGCTCGACTCGGGCGGCGGGCACATCGTGAACATCTCGACGAGCCTGGTCGACAACGCCGACCACACCCAGCCGTCCGCGCTGGCCGCGCTGACCAAAGGCGGCCTCAACGCCGTGACGAAGTCGCTGGCGATCGAGTACGCCAGCCGCGGCATCCGGGTGAACGCCGTCTCGCCCGGCGTCATCCGCACGCCGATGCACGCGGCCGACGCCCAGGAGCAGCTCGCCGCCCTGCACCCGATGGGCCGGATGGGCGACATCAGCGACATCGTCGACGCGATCATGTACCTCGAGACCGCCCCGTTCGTCACCGGCGAGATCCTTCACGTCGACGGCGGCCAGAGCGCCGGGCACTGACGTCACGGGAGCAGGAGGCCCCAGTAGGCGGCCAGCGGCAGGAACAGCCCGCCGGCGGCGACGAGCAGGCCGAGCCGGACCCGTTCGCCCCGCGGGACCTCGCGGCGGCGGCGCCACCCCGCCGTCGCGGTCGCCGCCGCGGCCGCGACGGTCGCGACGGCGAGCAGCTGCAGGGCGAGCCAGGGCAGCGGGCGGCCGAGCGCGACCGGGCCGATGACGTTCGCCGCGCTCGCCATCATGAACAGCAGGTACAGCGGCGCGCCGAGCGTCGCGGCCAGCCCCGCGCCGGCGAGCCAGCGGGCGGGCCGGCGCACCGGCGGGCAGTATCGGCGGCCCCGCAGGCGGCGCACGGCGGCCGTCACCAGATACGCCGCGAACCCCAGCACGAGCAGCGTGAACCCGGCGAGCTGCAGCCACGGTGTGCCGTACCACGGCAGCGGGGCAATGACGGGGACCTCGGGCTCGCGATCGGCCGGCTCCTGCGCGCCCGCGCCGGGCACGTTCGGCAGCCCGTCGATCCACGCCGCCTCGTACCGCCCGTAGTCCGCCGGCACCGCATCGAGGTGGTCGAAGCCGCCGTTCGCGGTGAGGTGCAGGCTGTGCCGCACGCCCGGCACGGTGCGGATCGTGACGCCGGTGTTGCCGCCGCGGGCCAGCGCCCGGCGGATGAGCGGTGCGCTCACGGCCGGCATGACGTCGTGGTCCAGCTCGCCCCACTCGGCGAGGACGGGCTGGTGTACCCCGGTCCAGGCGCCGGCCGCGTCGAAGTCGGACTCCGTGAACAACCCCGCCGCGACCACCGTGCGGAAGGCGGTTTCGCGCATCGTGTACGCCAATGAGCCCGACACCCCGCCGTGGCGCAGGTACTCGCTCCACTGCCACCGCGTCTGCAGGGCGGGTTCGACGCCGGCGGCGCCGACCGCGATCACGAACCGCACGGCGTCCGAGCGGCGCGCCGCGAGCGGTGCGACGAACGCGCCCTCGGACGCCGCCCACAGGCCGAGCCGCCGCGGGTCGACGTCGGGGCGAGCGCTCAGCAGCCGAAGGCCCGCGAGCGCGTCGTCGGCGAGGACCGAGTAGTCGCGGTGCAGCAGGGAGTACCCCTCGGTCCGCTTGTCATAGATCAGCACCACGATGCCGAGCCGGGCGAACGCGTCCGCGTCGGGCCGGATCACCTGCCGCCCGCGGTTGCCCGCACCCTGCACCATCACCATCGCGGCCCGCCGCTCGCCCTGCCCCGCCGGCGCCACGACGGTGCCGTGCAGCACCACGCCGCCGCTGCCCTCGAACGACACCTCGGTGGCGACCACGTCCTCGGCCGCCGCCGCTGTTGTCGTGGTCGCTCCCAGGGACAACGCCGCCATCAGCGGTACCAGAATCCATCGCCAGATCTTCATGCCGCTCAGCCTCGCCGGGCGGCCGCCGCCGGGAACACGGCGAGCGCACCTGGACCCATGGGGGTGCTGGCACCCGGGTCGATCGGGGGTCCGCCTCGTCGACTCCGGCCCGCCCGGTTGCCTAGGTTCGATCCATGAAGGATCTCGGCCGGCTGCTGACCGGCGCGGCCATCGGCCTGCCCGCACCGTTCCTGCTGGCGCTCTTCGCGGTGTCGGCCCCGACGAGCCTGCTGGGCGGCCTGGGCATCGTCCTGTTCTGCGCCGCCGCCTGGCTCCTGCGCCGTCTCGCCGACACCCAGCGCGCCCGCGCGTCCGTGCCCAGCCCGTATCTGCCGGTCCAGCAGGGCGTCCTTCGCCGCGCCCGCGCCCTCATCACCGACCCCGCGACGTGGCGCGACCTGGCCTGGCTGCCGTCGCAGTTCGCGCTCGGCCTGTCCAGCCTGGTGCTGGCCGTCGGCCTGTGGCTGGCGGCCCTGGAGTGCCTGACTGCCCCGCTGCTGCGGGGCGTTGTTGCCCACGGAAACCGGATTCGATCCGGCGGTACTCGAGCTGACGGGCCGATCCGCCGCGCTCACCTGGCTCCTGGTGCCGCTCGGCGCCGTTGTGGCCGTCGCGGCGTACCGCGTGCCGAAGCCGCTCGTCCGGGCACAGGCCCGCCTGGCGAACGCCCTGCTGGGCCCCACGTCGGCGGCTCGCCTGTCGGCTCGCGTGGATCGCCTGACCGCCACCCGCGCCGCGGCCGTCGACGCGTCGGCCGCCGAGCTGCGCCGCATCGAGCGGGACCTCCACGACGGGGCGCAGGTGCGGCTGGTGGCGGTACGCATGAACATCGGCATGGCCGAGGACATGATCGACGCCGATCCCACCACCGCCAAGGCCCTGATGGCCGAGGCGAAGCAGAGCGCCGGCACCGCGTTGACCGAGCTGCGCGACCTGGTGCGCGGCATCCACCCGCCGCTGCTGGCCGACCGCGGCCTGCCCGGCGCCGTGCGGGCCCTGGCCCTGTCCAGCGCCGTCCCGGTCGACCTCGACCTGGGCCTCGAGCGCCGCCTGAGCGCCCCAGTGGAGTCCGCGGCGTACTTCGCCCTGGCCGAGTCGCTGGCGAACGCGATCCGCCACAGCGGCGCGACCGCGATCCGGATCACCGTGCTGGACGGCGTCGACGCCCTGGTCATGACCGTCCACGACAACGGCCACGGCGGCGCCGACCCGGCACGCGGCACCGGCCTGCGCGGCATCCAGCGAAGGCTGTCCGCGTTCGACGGAACGCTGCGGATCACCAGCCTCCCGGGCGGCCCGACGACGCTGGCGATGGAGCTGCCGTGCGCGTCCTGATCGCCGAGGACCAGCCCCTGCTGCGCGACGGCCTGACCCGGATGCTGACCGCGTACGGCTTCGAGGTCGTCGCCGCCGTCGCCGACGGCCCTTCCCTGCCCTCAGCCCTCCTGGAGCACCGCCCCGACGTGGCCGTCGTCGACGTACGCCTGCCGCCAACGTTCACCGACGAGGGCCTGCGGGCCGCGATCGCCGCCCGCCGCGCCTGCCCCCGGCCTCCAGCCGTCAACGAGCGACCACCGCCGCGTCCTGGCCGTCCTCGCCTACCTCAACCAGTAGCCGGAGCCGATGCGCTAGGCGATCGTGATCGGGATCTCCTGGTAGCCGTGGAAGGTCATCAGGTCGAGCGTGCGCGGTGGGGCGGCCAGTGCCAGCCTGGGGAACCGGCGTAGCAGCATCGGCAGGGCCAGCTGGATCTCCAGCTTACTCAGCGCCGCGCCCAGGCAGTAGTGCGGGCCGACCGAGAACGACATCGTGTGGTTGTCGGGGCGGTGCGGGTCGAACACGTCCGGGTCCGGGAACCGGCGCGGGTCCCGGTTGGCCGCGCCGAGCAGCACGAGCGCCTCGCCGCCGGCCGGCACCCGGACCCCCGCCACCTCGGTGTCCTCGGTCGCGTAGCGCACCCCGAACTGCACCGGCGTCTTGTACCGCAGGATCTCCTCCACGTAGGCCGGCGCCATGTCGGGCCGGTCCCGCAGCTCGGCCCGGTGCGCCGGCCGGTCCATGAGCAGGATGAGCCCGTTGCCGATCGAGTGGACGCTGGTGAGGAAGCCCGCGTTGTACACCCCGATCAGGTTGGCCACGAGCTCCTCGTCGCTGAAGTCGGCCGAGCCCGATGCACGAGCCTCCAGCAGCGTGCTGGTCAGGTCGTCCCGCGACTCGGCCCGGCGCGCGGCGACCAGCTTCTCGAAGTACCCGGTCAGCTCGACCGCCGCCGCGTCCCCGGCCTGCAGGTATCGCCAGTTCTGCCGCCCCGGCTCGAGCACCAGCGAGAACGGCTCCGACCGGGGCGGGAACCACGGCCGGTCCTCCTCCGGCACTCCGACCAGCTCTCCGATGACGTCGCTGGGCACCGGGTACGCGAACAGCTTCATGAAGTCGACGGTCCGCCCGCCGGCACCCGCCTCCTCGACCTGGTCGAGCCGCCGGTCGATGAGCCGCACGATGGCCGGCTCCAGCGCCGCCATCCGCCGCGCCGTGAACGCCTGCGCCAGCGGCCGTCGCAGGCGGGTGTGATCCGGCGGGTTGAGGAAGAACACGGTCTGCTGCAGCACCTGCAACGACCGCCGCCGCCTCCACAGCGGCTCGTCCCGACCGTCGAGCCGGTCCAGGTGGGCCGCGTCGAGGATGCGAAATACCGGATCGCGCGTGAGTTTCTCGATCGCTTCGTACCCGTGCACGACAACGGAATACCGATCCGCCGAAGGATCGAGCGGCGCGGCCTGCCCGAGCTGATGCAGCCCGGCATAGAACGGATAGGGGTCCCGCCGCCCTTCGGCCGAGAACAGTTCCCCCAGCGCAATCACGGTCTGCATTCGAGCCACGCCTCCCCAGGCGCTCGACGACAACGCTTCGGACACCGCGCCGATCCTAACGATGCAATGGACGACCGTCGATATTTTGGATCAATCGAATATCTCGAATCAATTTCACAAGCGCCAATGTGTACGCCATCTGGCCAACGGCGATATGGCCCAGCGCCGGGTCGGACGAGGCCGGCGTGTACGGTGATGCGCGCCGCCGACGGCACGGAGCGCCCCACGAGGAGGCAGAGCACGCTGTGGACACCCACGTCTTGTTCGTCCTCGGTGTGCTGCTCGGCAACGGCATCGGCTGCCTGCTGGCCGTGTTCTGCCTGGTCCGGATGACCGACCAGCGACGGACGGCACGCAACCGCCTCCTGCTGGTCCTGGTCGCATCGTGGGCCCTGGTCGAGACCGCCCGCGACGACATGCTCTTCGTCGCCGCGACGACCATTCATATGAACGACTTCGAGGTCCGCTTCCTGCTGGCCCCGAGCATGGCCCTGACCGTCTTCGCCGTCCTCTTCACGTCGGCGATCCTCTGGCTGGTCGCCATGCGCCCTCGACCGCTGTGGACGATCGGCGGCGGCACGGCGATCGGCCTGCTGTTGTCCGCGATGTGCGTGCAGGCGGCGCTCGCCGGCCGCGCCGGATCGGCCATGTCGATCGACGTCGTCGCCGCCGCCGTGATCGCCGCCGGCCTCGGCGCGATGACCGGCATCGCGGTCTGGCTGGGAACCGGCGCCACGAGCCGCCAGACGATCGCGACCGCCGTCGCGCTTCTGGCGATCTGCCTGACGATCGCCCAGTACCTGATCGCCAAGGCGATGACGACCGACCCGTCCGTCACGGTCGACAGCGAGACCGGGTTCAGCCCGATCCAACTGGGCGTCCTCACCGCGGTGGCCTTCGGGGTGAGGGCCATCGCACTGACGGTCATGAGCATGATCGACGAGAACCACCCCGAGCCCTTGACGGACCACGACGTCGTCGTCGCGGACGGCCGTCGCCAGGGCTGACGGCGCTCAGACCCGCGAAGCAGGGCCGCTACTGCCAGTTGATTGCCGTCAGTACCGGGCGGAGCTGGCTGTCAGCATGGGCAGCACAGAGCTGTGGACACCGTCGACGGTTGCGCCGGCAAAGGCGAGCGACGGCGCCAGCAGCCGGTTGTTCTCCGCCGGGAAGTTGAGCGGTGGATCCGACACCTCGTCCAACGCGGCCATCTGCGCGTCGGTGAGGTGCACGTCGAGCGAGGCGAGGTTGGCCCGGAACTGATCCACCCGGCGCGCACCGACCAGCGTCGAGGTCACGCCCGGCCGTTGGCGCACCCAGGCGAGCGCCGCCGCCGCGGGAGTGGTGCCGGCCTCCTGCGCGACGCGCTCCAGCACGTCGATGACGTCGTAGTCCTTCTCGCTCGGCCCGCCGACCAACCCGCCCCGCAGCGTGTCGACCGAGCCGGGGCGGCGGCGCGAATACTTCCCCGACAGCAGGCCGCTCTTCAATGGGCTCCACGGCATGACGCCGAGACCGAGCTCCTGCGCCATCGGAATCAGCTCACCCTCACTGGTGCGCTCCAGCAGGGAGTACTCGACCTGCAGGCCGATCGCCGGCGCCCACCCGCGCAGCCGCGCCGTCACCTGCGCCTCGGCGGCCTTCCAGGCGGGCAGGTCGGAGAGGCCGACGTACCGAATCTTCCCGGCCGTGACCAGGTCATCGAGGGTCCTCAGGGTCTCCTCGATCGGCGCCGTGCGATCCCAGTTGTGCAGCCAGTAGATGTCGATGTAGTCGGTCCGCAGCCGGCGCAACGAGTTCTCCAGGGCGGCCACGATCGACTTTCGCCCGGCGCCGCCGCCGTTCGGGTCGCCCTCGAAAAGGTTGGCGAAGAATTTGGTACCGATGACCACCCGGTCGCGCAGACCGGCGCGCGCGGCGAACCAGTCGCCGACGATCTTCTCCGAGTGCCCGTTGGTGTAGATGTTCGCGGTGTCGATGAAGTTGCCGCCGCGCTCCAGGTATTCGGCGAGGATCGCTTCGGACTCCTCGACCGATGCACCCCAGCCGTGGTCCTCGCCGAAGGTCATGGTGCCCAGAGTCAATGGGCTGACCCGCAGTCCCGACCGGCCGAGGCTGACGTACGAATCCAGAGACATGCTCCACTGGCCTTTCTGATCTGCTCTTCCGTGTCTCCCCCAGTACATCCACGCCGTCGGCGTGCCGGTAGGCGAATGCTTCCACGCTCTTGCCTGATCCTGCCAAACGTGGAACCATCGAAGTGTCATGGACCATCTCGACGAGCTGCGGACCCTCATCTCCCGGCATGCCGACGGCCGCTACCGGCCGACCCGGCTGCCCGGTGTGATGGTCATGGAGTCGAACGCCCCGACCGAGCCCCTGAGCGCAGTGGCGCAACCGTCCTTCGCCATCGTTGCCGAGGGCGTGAAGCGCACGATCCTCGCCGGCCAGACCTTCGACTACGGTCCGGGCCAGTATGTGGTGATCTCCCTCGATCTCCCGGTCACCGGTCACGTCCTGCGGGCAGGTCCGGACCGGCCGTTCCTCGGCATGGGCCTGACCTTGGACCCGGCCACGATCGCCGCCCTCCTGCTGGACGCCCCGACCGCCCCCCGCACCGACGCCTCCGGCATCGCGGTCAGCGACGCCACGGACGACCTGCTGGGCCCGATCGTGCGGCTGCTTCGCCTGCTCGACCGCCCGGAGGACATCCCAGTGCTTGCCGCGCCCATCGAGCGGGAGATTCTCTGGCGGCTGGTCAACGGTCCGCAGGGCGCCACCATCCGCCAGATCGGCCTCGCCGACAGTCACCTCTCCCAGGTCGCCCGGGCCATCCGGCGCATCCGCACCGGCTACGCCGAGCCGCTGCGCATCGAAGACCTGGCAAAGATCGCGGGGATGAGCGTCACCTCGTTCCATCGCCACTTCCGCGCGATCACCGCGATGAGCCCGCTGCAGTTCCTGAAGCAGATCCGCCTCCAGGAGGCGCGCACCCGCCTGATCGTGGACTCCCGAGACGTCGCGGCGGTGGGATACGCGGTCGGCTACGACAGCCCCAGCCAGTTCAGCCGGGAATACCGTCGCCTGTTCGGCGCACCGCCCGGCCGCGACGCGGCGCGCCTGCAGTCCCTGGCACCCATGGACCCCACCATGGTCTGAACTGTCGCAAAGCGACAAGCCGAAGGCGCCCCCCGCCGGAAGCAGGGGGCGCCAGTGGTGGAGCGGCCTCAGGGCCTACGGGTAGTTCGTCACCTTGACCGGGGTGGTGCCCGATGGCGTGACCGCGCCCGTGTCGTTGATGACATGGGTGATGGTGCCCTTGAAGTTGAGCGATACCGTCAGCACACTGTGGAACCGGACGCCGGCGGTGTTCGGCACCTCGAACGAGTGGTAGAGGTTCACCGCGGGGTTGGTGTTGAAGAAGCAGTAGCTGCCCAATCCCCATGCCTCGTGCGTGGTGACGTTGGGTCCCACCTTGTATGCGGCGTATCCGTTGAGCCCGTTCGGGCCTATCCAGGCCGCCTGGTTCGGCACGTCGTACGGCTTCTCGTTCTGGAAGAAGATCGTCTTGCCGTTCTGACCGTTCCAGACGACCTCGTACTTCTGGTAGTGCTCGACGAACAGGCCGGTCGCCAGGACGTTGTTGCCGTTGACCAGAACACCGGTGTCCGCGGTGTTGATCGTCCAGCCGACGGTGCCCGCGTTGCCGTGGTCGGCGCGCCAGGCCCAGGTGTGGTCGACGATCACGTTGTTGCTGTTGACGACGAGGCTGTTCGTCGCCTTGCCCACCGTCGCGCCGCCGATGCGGAAGAACACGTCCTGCAGCGTCGTCGGGTTGGCCGTGTGGTCGGCGGTCGAGCCGGACGGGCCGGCCGTCAACAGGGCCGCCGAGTTGGTCGTGCCCGCGTCGAACAGCAGGCCCTTGATCCGGACGCCGTCGACGTCGGCGACCTGCATGGCGTTGACCCCGTTGTCCGGGATGAGCGTCGGGTACCCGATGCCGAGCACGACGGTGTTGGCCCTCGTCACGTTGAGGGTCTGGTTGAGGTGGTACACGCCGGGCGTGAAGAACAGGTTGCAGCCCGACGCCAGCGCGGCGTTGATCGTCGAGGCGGTGTCGGCCGCCTTCACGACGTAGAACTGGCTCATCGGCAGCGACGTGCCCGGGGTGCTGCCGCTGGCCCAGCTCACGCCGGATGCGTTGGTGCGCAGCGACGGCAGGAACACGCGGTACTTGCCGGTGCCGTCGATGTAGAGGTACGGCACGTCGCGGGAGACCGGAGTGGTGCCCAGCGTGGTCATCGGCGGGGTCGGGAAGGAGTTCGCCGGGGCACCAGCGGTGCCGGAGAACACCATGTTCCACACGCTGCCGTTCCAGCTGCCGAGGGTGCTGTCCTTGGTGTACCACTGCTGCTGCGAGGCCGACGAGACCTGCCCCGACACCCTCGTGTCGGAGATGTAGCCGCCGCTGGCGAAGCCGAAGCTCGCCGGGTACAGCAGCAGGTTGCCGCGGACGTCGATCCGGCGGAACGGAGCGGCCTGCGACACGGCCCAGCGGTCGGAACCGCTGCTCGGGACGATGGTCAGGTTCTCCGCCGAACGCCAGAAGTTCTGCGTCGCGTTGCCGGCATCGGAGGCGTTGAAGGCGTCGACCGTGACGTCACCGTTGATCGTGACGCCGCCCGGGTTCTGACCGAGCCCGGCGACCGAGGTGTAGAAGCCGACATCGTCGCGAACGTTGTACGTGCCGGGCTTGAACAGGTGGGCCACCCGCCGGTTCGCCATCTGGGCGGTCTGGGTGTCCTTCTGCGCGTTGAAGTCGGCGTCGAGCTGCGCCTGGATGGTCGCGGTGGACATGCTCGGGTCGAAGATGCGCGTGTTCGGGCCGAAGTCCGGGATGTCGGGCTGGGTCGTGCACGACGTCGCGGTGCTGATCGTGTAGGTCGCGCTGGCGACCGCGGAGTTCGTCAGGCCGGACAGCAGGCCGATCGCCCGCACCGTGGTCGTGGCCGAAATCGAAAGCGGTCCCGTGTACAGCGTCGACGTGGCCGTCGGCGTCGAGCCATCCAACGTGAACCGGATGCTCGCACCCGCCGTCGCCGTCGCCAAGGTCACCGACTGCGTAGTCGTGTACGTCCCGCCCGGCGGGCTGAACGTCGGCGTGGCGACCGTGCCGGTGCCGCCGCCGTGGGTGTAGAAGAAGTGCGGAGTATCGAACTGGGGACCGTTCTTCTCGTAGGTGAACCAGTACTCCAACACGAAGCCGCTGGTCAGCGAGCTGACGGTCTGCTGCCAGGTCCCAGCGTTGTTGGTCATGCGGAAGTTCTGCTGACCAGCGTTGGGGGAAAGGTAGTGGACGTCGACGTACCTGGCGGGGGTCGTCGGCGTGAACGAGATCTGGGCCTGCGTCGCGTTCAGCTGCGTGACGCTCTGGGTGTAGTCCTCCGGTCCGGCGGCGGCTGGGCGACCGCCGCCGACAACGACGAGTACGACGGCGGACGCGGCAACGGCGGCCTTGACCAGGCCCTTGCGCCAGCGTGATTGGTGGTGAGCGGGGTCTCGACGGCTCCAATTCATGGGATGGACGCCTCCAAGCATGACTGCGGCGGGGTTGGGGCGGCGCAGTGAGAGCGCTCTCTCACGTAGCGTGACAGTAGACTGGCAACTCTGGCAACGGAAGAGTTACACCCCAGAAACATTTCCGCGGACAAACACCAACGTGAATGTACGACGCAGCCCGTTTACTTTTGTCCGCAACGCCCCACCGCAACCGGGAAATATCACAAGATCCGACACCGAAATACGCGGCAGCGGCCCCTGCCGAGAAGCAGAGGCCGCCAGTGGTGGAGGCAACGAGCGCCTACTTGAACCCGACTACCTGAGACTTGATCGCGCTGGGCGCGACAAAGGCATCGATGTTCGGCCCGAATGCGAACGGCTCCGGACTGCGTTGTTGCGCAGCCGGCAACCTTCTCGCGGCCGCGAGGTCTCTAGAGCGGAGTCTCCTGATAGGTCGCCTCGCGCCAGTTACCGTCCTGGCGCAGCCAGACCTCGCCGACGAGCACATCGCGGGGAACCGGCTTGTTCGCGTAGGTGCCGTCGAGCGTGCTGTGGAAGCTGACGAGCGCTTCCTCGGGCCCAAGCAGCGTCGTGGTCAGGTCGTCCGTCAGGTAACTCCGGAAGGCGTAGTCGTCCAAGTGGTCGAGCAGCTGTGCGCGCCCGTCGAAGCGGGCATAGGACATGATCGAAACGTGGTTGTCCGTGACGAGAGCTGCGACCTTGTCCCGATCGTGCTCGATGAACGCGGTCCGCAGCTCGGCCACGGCGGCGCCCAACTCGCGATGCAAACGGTCCTCCTGCACGTTCGTACCCCCTCTTGCTGTGGTCTCCCGGCATCCCGACTAGCGACCATCGGGACATAACGGGCGTCGTCCTACCCACCAGGGCGCCGGGTAACAGGGGCGAACGTGTTGACCAACGGGTACGCGCTTCATGTCGAGCCTCGCAGGTAACTGGCTACCGCCGACGAGAACACCCCAGCGGGCAGCGCCTGCGGTGGGCTCGCCGACGGCAGGTCGGGCAATGCGGCCTGCCCGGCGGCGAACGTCCCACGGTGCGCCGCCGAAGACTGTCCCGCCGCGGTGCGCCAGTAACGGTCGGCCGCGACGTCGAACTCGACCAGCCCAGCCGCAGCCAGCCGACTGACCGCCGCGACGAACTCGTCCTCCCGAGGAATCGCATGGTTCAGGTAGTCCGCCGCAGCGATCACCTGACGCAACGACGACCCACGATCCGAACTCACCCCGCCGATCGCCCGCAGAATCCACACGTCAGAGAGTGTCCAGCCTTCGTCCAAAGCGGTCTCCATTCGTCGTACGGGCAGATCAACCAGTACAGCAAAGGCGGCATACCGCGCAGCCGGGCAGCCTCGCCGAACGCAAAGCGAAGGCGCCCTCGCCAGCGGTGGAGCTGACGATGGCCTACTTGAACCCCGCTTTGACCGGTCACGCGGGTTGCCACAAGTCTGGACGAGCATCGCCGACCCTCTCCGCCGAGGTGCGCTGCGGCGAGTCGTGCAGCGCGGCCCGCACTGCCGTGGCGAAGCCGTCCACGTTGTCGAGCATGATGTTGTGGCCGCTGTCGGGGATCGCCACAACGGTGACGCCGGCAGCCGTGAGCCGGTCGCCGTCGGGGCGCGGTCCGTCCGCCGCCGGGTACAGGAAGGTACGGGGATGGGGTAGCGCCTCCAGGTGTTGCCGGACCGTCGGAGTGGTGCCGCGCAGGAGGCTCATCGCGCTGCGGTACAGCGCCTGGGGTCCCGCCTGCCGCATGGTGGCCGCCCAATGCGGCCCGACGAACTGCAGCGTCTCGTCCCAGCCGTGGTCGAGAAACTCCGCTTCGGTTCGGTAGACGCCGATGCCGGAGCTGCCGGGACGCTTGACGGTGGGCAGGTGCGGCACAGGATCGAGCGGCGCATCGATGAGGACCAGCCGGCGGACCAGTTCCGGGTGGTGCGCCGCGAGGACGGTCGCGACGGCACCACCCATGCTGTGCGCGACCACGTCGGCCTGATGCACCCCGATCGACCCGAGGGCGCGTGCCAGGACCTCGGCGTGCATGTCGAGGCTGTACGACGCGTCCAACGGCCGGTCACTGATGCCGAAGCCCAGCAGGTCGAGCAGGAGCGAGCGGTGACCGGCCAAGGCCGGATGTGCGATCGCCTCCGCGTAGTAGGGCGCCGAGCTCGCGCCAAGGCCGTGCAGGTAGACGCGGGTGGGCCCGCTGCCGGGAACCTCCACCCACCGGAGCCGGGATCCGTCGGGAAACACCTCAACGCTGTGCATAGGCGCCAAGGTACCTCGAAGCCGAGGTACCTTGGCAAGAGGGTACGATGTCGATCATGTTGGAGCTTGCCGTCCTCGGCTTCCTCTACGACGAACAGCTGCACGGTTACGAGCTGCGCAAGCGCATCGCCGCGCTCGCCGGCCACGTTCGGCCTATCGCCGACGGCACGCTGTACCCCTTGTTGAAGCGCATGGAGCGGGCCGGGCTCCTGGTGCGCGAGCTCCAGCCCGGCCAGGCCGCAGCGCCGCGGCACATGCTGGCGCTGACCGCCGATGGCAGGGCGGCGCTCCTGGACCGCCTCCGTGCGCCCGACGAGCTGGACATCACCGACGAGAACCGATGGTTCGCCCTGCTGGCGTTCCTGCGCCACCTGCAAGACCCAACGGCGCAGGCCGCGGTCCTGCGACGCCGGCTGGACTTCCTGACCCAGCCCGCCAGCTTCTTCTGGGAAGGCGACCGGCCGCTACGTGCCGCCGATTTCGACGATCCGTTCCGGCAGGGACTCTTCAGAATCGCGACGGCCACGACACGCACCGAGCTCACCTGGCTACGCGAGACGCTGACGTCGCTGAAAGGGTGACTTGAACCCGCCGAGCGCGCCCCGCGGCTCTGAGGGGGCGTGGGTGGAGCGAAGCTCCCCCACCGGGGAGCGAGCGAAGCGAGCGCGAAACACCCGGAACCACAAAGGCGAGCGGCCCCTGCCGAGAAGCAGGGGCCGCCAGTGGTGGAGGTGCCGGGAATCGAACCCGGGTCCTTCGTCGCTTTGTTAGGACTTCTCCGAGCGCAGCTCGCTGTGCCTCTACTCGGCCCTACCAATCACGCGAGCGAGTTGGTATGACGGGCCCAGCCACAATTAATCTCACCGCGCGAGCCCCGTGACCGGACTCGGTTGGCCAGCCTTCTAGCTGATGCCGGTTACTGGGCCGAAGGCATTCCCAGACCGACAGAACTTCACCCTAGCTTAGGCAGCGAGAGCGAGTTCGGAGCGCTTGTAGTTGGCGCTTATAACTTTCCGACGACTGATTCACGAGACAACGTCGGCTTCCTCGGCTCGCTTCCCCTATCGCCACAAACAAAGTCGAAACCAGTCACCCCCGCGTGGGTGGTGGTGGCTGCCGCACGCCACCGTGCGACCGATCAAGCGTAACGCGTCCCCGCCATAGTTTCATCCCGGTATCCCGGTGCACGCCCGGCCGTCGTTCGTGCAGGTGAAGGGGCCGTTGCGTACGCCGAGGCCATCGACGTCGAAGTGGACGGTCACCGAGGTGCCGGGCGTGACCGTTCGGGTGTTGTCCGCCGGGGTGAAGGAGGCGCTCTGGCGCGGGTGGCGGAGACGTTGCTGACCTCCAAGTACAGCAGCTGGGACGTTGCGAGCAAGCGCGTGGTGGCCGGGCGGAGCGGTCGCCGACAAGCGGTCGGTGGCCGCCGGGACCGTGGCCTGTGCGGGGCCGGGGCGCTCGCCGCCCGTGCGCGGCGGGCGGGCCGGATGTAACGCGGTTGCCTTGCCGATCAAAATCGCGGCCACCGCGAGCAGCAGCAGGATGGCGGCGCCGGCGGCCACGGCCTGGCCGCGCCGGTCCGCCGACCAGTAGCGGGCGCCCGCCAGCCGGCGCCATCCGTCGCGTACCGCGGCCCTGCCCCGCGCCGCGATCTTCCCCAGCCGCGCCGTGCGGGCCGCGGCGGGGCCGGAGGAAGCCGGCTGGGCGGGCACCGGTGCCTGCGTGACCTTGGCTACGCCGGTCGCACGGGCGCCGAGCACGGCGGCGGCGAACCCGGGCACCGGCGTCGTCGGGCGCCGGCCGGCAGTGGAGCGCGTGTGCGAGCTCAGGCCGGGCGCGGAGCGGCTCGGGGCGCCGGGCCGGCCGGGCAGGCGGTTGAACGGTCCGCCGCCGTTACGGCGTGGGTTGGGCGGAGCGGGCGGCGTCTCCGGCTCGGCGTCCTGCGCGGCGATCTTGGCCAGAGTGGCACTCAGCGGGCCTTCGAAGAGGGAGGTGTACGTCATGAGCAACACCCGTCGCCGCATCGCCCCCTGCGGGCCGAGAAAACCGCTCTGCGTGAACGTGAAGCGACTGCCCTCGGCGCGCTCGGTCAGGGTCATCGCGACGACGGTGTGCAGGTTGGTGGCCGCCCAGCGCATCACCAGCCGGCGCGGTGCCTCGACGGTGACCAGCTGCCCCTCGATCGGGTCTTCCAGGCCCTCCAGGTCGTGCGCCTGAAACGTGAACGTCCCGTTTTCGCGAACCATGAACCGCGTCGTCGGCAGCCAGTCGGTGACCAGGTGTGCCTCGGTGAGTGCGCGCCACACCACGGAGGGTGGGTGCTCGAGGTTGACATCGACCCGAATCTCGGTCACGCACGGACTATATGGCCTCTACGCATTGCTCGCAGAGGGGCTACTTACGCGCGAGGGCGCATCTACTCAGCGCGGCCCTTGCCCCGGCTGCCCATAACGCGAGCGATCTCGCGGTCCGCGTCGCGTTTCGCCAGCGTCTGGCGCTTGTCGTAGGCCTTCTTACCGCGCGCGAGCGCGAGTTCGACCTTCGCCCAACCGTCGGCAAAGTACACCGACAGCGGCACCAGAGTCAGGCCGCTCTCCCGCACCTTGATGCCGATTCGTTCGATTTCCTGCCGCTTCAGCAGCAGTTTCCGGATCCGGCGGGGCGGGTGGTTGGTCCAGGTGCCCATCGTGTACTCGGGAATGTGCATCGCATGCAGGAAGACCTCTCCGTCGGAGATCTGCCCGAACGCGTCCACGAGCGAGCACCGCCCGGCGCGCAGCGACTTGACCTCGGTCCCGGTGAGCGCGATGCCGGCCTCGAAGGTCTCGAGGATCTCGTAGTCGTGGCGCGCCTTCCGATTGGACGCGACCAGCTTGCGTCCCTTTTCGCGCGGCATCGACCCCTCCAGAGTTTCTCGACCGGTCTGAAGAGTATCGCGCCCGGCAAGACCATTTCGGGCCGGAGAGGCCGAGCGCCCGCCGTAGGAGAACGCCCCGTGGAGAGCCGAAGCCGAGGCGGACCCGGCGAAGGCACAGGAGCGGGCGTCCGGGCGCGGAACGGGCGCGGAAGGAGCGCCGGAGAGCACCTCGGGCGCCCGTCTCGTGGGGACGCGAAGGGCGGGCCCCGGAGAACCGGAGCCCGCCCTCGTGCAAAGGCCGCGGAAGCGTCAGACGCGGACGTAGAACCGCAGGGTGACCCAGGCCGTGACGGCGCTGACCAGGCCGCCGGCGCCGCACAGGACCGGGAGCATGAGCCAGATGTTGCCCCAGTCGACCGGTAGTAGGACCGTGGCCAAGGCCTTCAGCGATCCGTCGATGAAGAAGATCTTCGCGCAGACCAGGGCGCCGAAGGCGAGGATCGCGCCGATCAGGCCGGCGAAGACCGCCTCCAGGACGAACGGCATCTGGATGAACCAGTTCGAGGCGCCGACGAGCTTCATGACGGCTACCTCGCGGCGTTTGCTGTACGCCGCGACCTGGATCGTGTTGGCGACCAGGAGCAGCGCCGCGGCGCCCTGGATGATCGCGACCGTCAACGCCAGGGTTTGCAGCGCGCCGAGCAGGTCGAAGACCCGTTTCAGTAGTTGCTTCTGGTCGATGATGTCGCTGACGCCCTCCTGCGTGCGGAACTGGTCGGCGAAGTCCTGGACCTTGTTCGGGTCCTTGAGCTTGATCCGGTACGACTCCGGCAACGAGTCCGGCTTCACCGAGCTGACCAGGTCGGGCGCGTCCTTGAACTGCTCCTGGAATCGGCTCCAGGCCTGGTCCTTGGTCTCGTGCTGGTAGGACTGCACGAGGGCGTTGGACTTGATCGACTCTTCGAGGTTGCTGCGTTGGTCGTCTTTGATGTCGGGCTTGAGGAAGACCGACACCTCCACCCGCTGGTAGAAGAAGTCTTCCATCTTGCCGACCTGGAAGAACAGCAACAGGCTCGCGCCGAGCATGGTCAGCGACACCGTCATCGTGATGATCATCGCGATGGTCATCGTGACGTTGCGCCAGAGCCCGGTCAGGACTTCGGACAGGACGTATCTCACGCGCATCGGGTGGGGGTTCCTTCCCAGCGGACCCAGCAGGAGGACGGAGGGCGGTGCGGACTACGGCTGGAGGTCAGCCGTAGACACCGCGAGGCTGGTCCCGCACGATTCGGCCGCTCTCGATCTCGACGACCCGGCGCCGCATCTGGTTCACGATGTTGGAGTCGTGCGTCACCATGACCACGGTCGTGCCGGTCCGGTTGATCCGGTCCAGCAGCCGCATGATCTCGATGGACGTGTCCGGGTCCAGGTTTCCGGTCGGCTCGTCCGCCAGCAGGATCAGCGGCCGGTTGACGAATGCCCGGGCGACCGCGACGCGCTGCTGCTCACCGCCGGAGAGCTCGTGCGGGTAGCGGTGCTCCTTGCCGCCGAGGCCGACGAGCTCGAGCACCTCGGGGACGACGCGGCGTGCGACGCCCTTTGACTTGCCGATGACCTCGAGGGCGAACGCGACGTTCTCGTAGGCGGTGCGGTTCGGCAGGAGCCGGAAGTCCTGGAACACGCAGCCGATCTGCCGGCGGAATTGGGGGATCCGCCAAGAGCGCATCGACGTCACGTCGCGCTCGTTCACGACGACCTTCCCCCGGTTGGGGGTGACCTCGTGCAGGAGCAGCTTGATGATCGTGGACTTGCCTGAGCCGGAGGGACCGATGAAGAAGACGAACTCGCCCTTCTCGATGTTGACGGAAACATCGTCAAGGGAGGGGCGAGACGCCTTCGGATACGTCTTCGTCACGTGGTCAAGCCGAATCACGGGACGTGAGTCTACGCGGTGTGACAAGTGAGCCAAGTCCACGGCGTGCGGCATGCGCGATTTGCCGGAAATGCGGACCCGACTAGGGGACGCGAACCGCAGGGCAGCGCTTGATTCCACACTGGAGTGTGACGTACGCCTCACTTTTTTCTGGCGTGGCGGCGATCACGTTAGGTAATTGACGCACTCCAAAGCGATCATCACGCGGCCGTGCCGAGCTCCCGCTGCTTGCGCCAGCGGATGCCGGCGTCGATGAACGCGTCGAGGTCGCCGTCGAACACCGCGGTCGGGTTGCCGGTCTCGTGCTCCGTGCGCAGGTCCTTGACCATCTGATAGGGGTGCAGGACGTAGGAGCGCATCTGGTCGCCCCAGGAGCCGGCCACGTCGCCGCGCAGCGCGTCCATCTTCGCGGCCTCCTCGGCCCGCTTGACGGCCAGCAGCTTGGCCTTCAGCACGCCCATCGCGGTCGCCTTGTTCTGGATCTGGGAGCGCTCGTTCTGGCAGGAGACCACGATGCCCGTCGGGATGTGGGTCAGCCGCACCGCCGAGTCGGTCGTGTTGACGCCCTGGCCGCCGGGGCCGCTCGAGCGATACACGTCCACGCGCAGTTCGTCGTCCGGGATCTCGACGTCGTCGGTCTGCTCGACCACCGGCACGACCTCCAGCGCGGCGAACGACGTCTGGCGGCGGCCCTGGTTGTCGAACGGGCTGATGCGCACGAGCCGGTGCGTGCCCGACTCGACCGACAGCGTGCCGTAGGCATAGGGCGCCTTGACCGCGAACGTGGCCGACTTGATCCCCGCCTCCTCGGCATAGGAGGTGTCGTAGACGTCCGTCGAGTAGCCGTGGCGCTCGGCCCAGCGCAGATACATCCGCAGGAGCATGTCGGCGAAGTCGGCCGCGTCGACGCCGCCGGCGCCGGCGCGGATCGTCACCAGGGCCTCCCGGGCGTCGTACTCCCCGGACAGCAGCGTGCGCACCTCGAGCTCCTCGATCGACTTGCGCAGCCCGGTGATCTCGTCGCCGACCTCGCCCAGCGACGACGTGTCGCCCTCGGCCTCGGAGAGCTCCAGGAGGACCTGGGCGTCGTCGAGGCGCCCGCGCAGCCGCTCGAGCTTGGCGATCTCGCCCTGGACGTAGGACAGGCGCGAGGTCACCTTCTGAGCGGCGACCTGGTCGTCCCACAGGTTGGGAGCCGACGCCTGCTCCTCGAGATCGGCCTTCTCCTTGCGCAGGCGGTCGAGGTCGAGCACGGCCTCGATATTGCGAAGGGTGCCGTCAAGGTCCTTCAGAGCTTCGGCGTGGTCCAGAGCAGTCACGCATCCAGACTACGCCGGGTCGCGAAGGGCTATTTGCCCGGCGCGCTCTTGAGCCACGTCAGCGCGGCCTTGTGATATCCGACGGCGAACTCCAGCGACGCGGAGAAGAAGTCGTCGCCCGACTTCTTGGCCTCCTTCGCCATTTCGCGCGCCTCGGTCAGCGCCGCATTGTGGAATTCGGCCGCCTGCGCGTAAACCTCCTGCAACTGGGCGGCCGACTGCTGCGCGCCGAACGCGACGCGCAACGCCACCGGATTGCGCAGCGACTCGCGCCCGGCCGGCTCCGACAGCCACCTGGCGAACGCGCGCTTGCCCGCCGGCGTGATCGCATACGGCTGGCTGGAGCGCGCGCCCGGCTTGCCGAGCTTGACGTATCCGGAGTCGGCCAGCGCGGGAAGCTCGCGGTAGACCTGGCTGCGCGTCATCGACCAATACGGCCCGAGGCGCCGCTGGGCGGCCGCCATCAGCTGCCCGCCCGTCATCGGCCCCTCGTGCAGCAGCCCCAGCAGGGCCGCCGCGGTCGCGTTGACTCCAGAATCCGCCATAACCCTACGCTGTCATCTTTCGACGGCGCAGTCCAGGATTTCGGGAAATCCACTGTCGACTGTCGCGCTGCGACTGTCGAGTTAGGACGGCCGTTCCACCGGCGTCACCCGAATGTTGGGAACGAGGGAAACGCCGGCATCGACGGGAATGACGGCATGGGGTCGCCGATCCCGGGAAGCCCGGTCTTGGTCGGCGTCGGGGTGGGCGTCGGCTTCTTCGTCGGCTTCTTCTCGCCCGGCTCGGTCGCGGTCTCCCCCGGCTCGCCCGGCGCGCTCGTCTCCGGCGTGGCGCTCGCGCCCGGCGCGGCCCCCGCGGAGCCCGACCCGGCCGGCGCCGGCGTGGTGACGTTGACCTTCTTGTCGCCGCCGCCACCGGCCTTCTGGTCGCCGCCAGTGAGCAGCAGGACCCCGCCGACCGCGAGCACCACGATCAGCAGCAAAGCGCCGCCGACCCCGGCCAGCAGCCGCCGCTGCCGCCGCGCCGCGTCGCCTGAGTGCGGCTGCGTGGGCGGCTCCTCCTCGGCGAACTGGCTGAGCGGCTCGAAGTCCCCCTCGACGGCCGGCCGGACCGGCTCGAAGCCTCCGGCCGCAGCGGGCCGAGCCGGCTCGTAGCTGCCTACCACCGCGGTCGGCTCCGCATCGTACATTTCCGAAATTTCGGAAATGTACGATGCAATCGGCACGCTCGCCACGGCGGGGGCGTCCGCGGCGGACGCGGAAACGATCTGGGTCGCCGGCTCGTCGTCCGAAGCCGGCGGCGCGGCCTCGAAGCGGAGAACGGTCGGCGGCTCGTCCGGCGAGCCCTCCCGCTGCGGCGGAATGATCATGTCCGCGGCGAGCGCGGCGTCGGCCCAGAGCGGCGCAACGACCTCGGCAGCCACCTCCACGGACTCATCGGCGGCGGTCGCTCCGCTCGAAGGCGCCGCGTCCGCGGACCCATCGGCCGGAGACGTTCCGCTCGAAAACGCCGCGTCTGCGGACCCATCGGCCGGAGACGTTCCGGTTGACGGTGCCGCGTCCGCGGACGCATCGGCGGGGGTGGTTGCGTCCGAAAGAACGGCCTTATCCGGTACAACCGGAACCTCGGACAAATCCGAAATGGCCTGCGTGGGCAGCTCGGCCACATCGGGAGCCGCGGTCGAGAGGTCTGCGGCGCCGTACTGCTCGGTGGGCAGGTCGGCGACGCCGTGCGGCTCGGTGGGCAGCTCGCCGATCGGCACCGCCATCATCAGCGCCGCCGAGGCGGCCGCCGGCGACGTCGGCGCGGTGGGCAGCGGCACCCAGTCGACGCGGCGGACCGGCGCCTGCACGGGCGCGGTCTGTTCCGCGGAGCGCTGCCAGAACGTGACCGCCTCCGCGGGCAGGCGCGGCAGCGGCTCGAAGCCGTCGAGCGCGCCCTCGGCGGCGCGCAGCCGGCCGACGATCGAGGCGGCGGTCGGGCGCATGCGCGGGTCGATCTCCATGCACGCCTCGATGACCGGCCAGAGCGCGGCCGGCATGCCGGGCGGCGGCACGGCCACGCAGTCGGCGTGGCGGCGCAGGACCTCGTTGGGCGAGCCGCCGCGGTACGGGCTGCGGCCGCAGATCAGCTCGAAGAGCACGACGCCGAGGGCGTAGACGTCCGCGGCCGGGCTGGGCGTGCCGCCCGCGACGACCTCCGGCGAGACGTACTCGGGCGTGGCGTGGGTCGGGCCGGCCGGCCGGTCGAGGCGGCGGGCGACGCCGAAGTCGGCCAGCCGGACCGGGCCGCCGTCGGTCGGCACGAGCAGGTTGCCGGGCTTGACGTCGCCGTGGACGATCCCGCTGGCGTGGACATACGCCAGCGCGTCCGCCACCTGCGCGACGACCTCGGCGGCGACGGCCGGCGGTAGCGGGCCCTCGGCGCGCAGCCGGCGGCGCAGGTCCGGGCCGGCGACCAGCTCCATGGCGATCGCCAGCACGCCCCTGTCGGTGACGAGGTTCTTGACCCGGATCACGGACGGGTGCTCGAGGCCGGCCAGCAGCTCGGCCTCGCCCAGGAAGCCGTCCTTGAGCTCGGGCACCTCGGCGGCCTCGGGTCGCAGGATCTTGACCGCGACCCACTCGTTCGCCTGGGTGTCGTACGCCCGCCAGACCGCGCCGATGGCGCCCCGGGCGACCTCCGACTCCAGCCGGTATCGGTTGCCCAGTAGCGTCTTCGCGCCCGTGACCGTCTTCATGACCCGTCCCTCCCCCTCACCCCAGACGGTAGGCGAGGGCCGCTACGCAATTCCGGCGCGGTGGGCCCGTTGGCACAAAGACGGGAGTCATCACATTCGGCTGCGCAGCTCCCACAGTTCGGGGTAGAAGCGCAGCTCAACGCGGGAGCGCAGGTACGCGCCGCCGGCGCTGCCGCCGGTGCCGGCCTTCGTGCCGATCTGGCGCTCGGCCATGAGCACGTGCCGCGCCCGCCACAGCGACCACGCCTGGTCGTGGGCGACCATCGCCTCGGCGAGGTCCCACAGCGGGCCGTACCGCTCCCGGTCCGCGGAGATCGTCAGCAGCGAGTCGAAGCGCTCCTCGGCGCTGGACACCGCGAAGCCGTGCTTGCCGAGCATGGCCAGGAACGCCTCCCACAGGCTCGGCTCGGCCAGCCGCTGCTCCAGCCGCGCCCGCTCGGCGTCGGACAGGCCGCGGAAGCGCTGCAGGTACGTGGGGTCCTTGAGCCCGGACAGGAACTCGATCTCGCGGAACTGCGCGGACTGGAAGCCCGAGGCCGGCGACAGCTTGCTGCGGAAGCGCAGGAAGTCCTGGGGGGTCATGGTGTCGATGACGTCGACCTGGCTCACCAGGACCCGCTGGATGGACAGGCACCGCTCGAGCCGCACCCGGGGCAGGTACGTCTCGCCGTCCAGCAGCCGGTCACGGGCGTTGGTGAGCTCGTGCAGCACGAGCTTGAACCACAGCTCGTACACCTGGTGGATCGTGATGAAGAGCAACTCGTCGTGCGCGGGCGGGCTGGACTCGGGCACCTGCGCGTCGAGGAGCCCGGCGAGGCGCAGGTAGTCACCGTAGGTGAGCCGGCCACCCTGTTCCCCGAAGTGCGCGTCGGCCCAGTTGCCGGCCACGCTGCCGGCGGATTCGTTGGTCACCGGCCCACGCTATAAGGTCACGTGTCGTGACGAGAGGCGCACTGGTCCGCTGGTTGCAGGGTCTGGAGCCGGGCGAGCTCGCCGAGGTGCTGCGCCGCCGCCCCGACGCCCTCGCCGCGCCCTCGCCCGCCGATCTCACCCAGCTCGCCGCGCGCCTGTCCGCCCGCGCCGGCGTCGCCGACGTCATGTCCACGCTGCCGCTGCCGGCCCTGCAGGTCGTCGAGGCGCTGGCCCGGCTCGGCCAGCCGCCGTTCGAGCGCGCCGCGCTCGCCGACGAGCTGGGCGTCGACCCGTCGACGGAGGCCGGGCTCGACGCCACGCTGCGGGTGCTGAGCCAGCGCGCGCTGGTCTGGCCCGACGGCGAGGAGCTGTGGACCGTGCCCGGCCTGCTGCTCGAGGCCGCCCGGGCCGCGACGCCCGAACCGTTCGAGCCGGTGCCGCCCGCGCCCGCGCTGGTGCCCGCCGACCGGGCCGCGATCCGCGCCGCCGCGGCCGAGTCCGCCGCGGCACTGCTCGAGAGCGCGGCCGAGGCCTCATCGCCGCCTTTCCTGGATCTGGTACTGCGAGCAGGCCTCCTCATCCGCGAAGGCGCCCGGCTGCGGCCGGCCCCCGCCCTGGCCGACTGGCTGGACGCGCCGCCCGGCGAGCGGCTGGCCCGCCTGCTCGCCGCCTGGTGGAACGGGCCGGCCCTGCGGCGAGTGGTCGTCCGGGTCCTGCACGACCTGCCGCCCGACACCGCCGTGGCCGGCGCGGACTCGCTGGCGCCGCTGGTGCGCTGGACGGCGCCGCGGCCGGTGCGGGAGGCGGGCGATGCCGAGGCGGCCGTCGGCGCGGTGCTGGCCGAGGCGGCGCTGTTCGGGGTGTGCGCGGCGACCGGGCCGGACACGTTCGCGATCTCGTCGCTGGGCCGGGCGCTGGCCGACGGTCGGCCGGTCGCGGAGGTCGCTTCGAGGATGCTGCCCGAGCCGCCGCCGTCGGACCCGCTGCGGGTGCGCACGACCGGCAGCGTGGTGCTGTGCGACGACCCCGGCCTGCTCGACGACGTGATGGCCGCGCTCGGGCTCGAGCGGCTGGCCCCGACGGTCGCCGGCTCCCGCGAGCCGGCGGCGGAGACCCTCGCCGCGCTGCGGGCCGCCGGCTACCGGCCCGAGCACACCGGGCCGAAGGTGACGGTGCGCCCCGCCGTCGCGCCCGCGCAGCGCGCCCGGCCGGGTGTGGATGCCGACGAGTTGGCGCGGCGTTTGGCGGTACCGCAGCAGAGGGGTCCGTCACCGCTGGAGCAGATCCGGCGACGGGCCCCGCAGCTGCGTCCCGAGCAGGCGCAGCTGCTTGCCGAGGCGGTCGAGCACGGCGGCCCGGTCTGGATCCGCTACGTCGACGCGCAGGGGCGCGCCTCCGAGCGGGTGATCGAGAACGCCGAGCTCGCCGGCTCGGTGATCGAGGCGTGGTGCCGGCTGCGCCGCGACGATCGTGCCTTCACGCTCGACAAGATCGTCGCGGTCGCGCGGCCGCGGGACTAGTTGGGTGACTACGCGCGGACGCCGCAGGCCCGGGAGTCACGGACCGTGCCCACGGCGGACGTCGCGGTAGCTCGGCGCCGGTTTTTGGGTTTTGGTTCCTTGGTTTTAGCCCATGTGCGGGTAGCGGTGGTCCGTCGGCGGCACGAACGTCTCCTTGATCGTCCGCGGTGACGTCCAGCGCAGCAGGTTGTGCCAGGAACCGGCCTTGTCGTTGGTCCCGGACGCGCGCCCGCCGCCGAAGGGCTGCTGGCCGACGACGGCCCCGGTGGGCTTGTCGTTGATGTAGAAGTTCCCGGCGGCGAAGCGCAGCGCGTGCGTGGCCCGCTCGATGACCGCCCGGTCGGTGGCGAACACCGATCCGGTCAGCGCATAGGGCGCGACGGACTCGGCCTGCGCGACGACGGCGTCGAAGTCGGCGTCGGGGAAGACGTGCACGGCGAGGATCGGCCCGAAGTACTCGGTGGTGAACACCTCGTGGCCCGGGTCGGTGCACTCGACGATCGTGGGCCGCACGAAGTAGCCCTCGGTGTCGTCGGCGGTGCCGCCGGCCACGACCGTGCACGACGACGAGTTCTTGATCCGGTCGAGCGCGGCGGCGTGCCGGTCGAAGGCGCGCCGGTCGATGACCGCGCCGCCGAAGTTGGTGAAGTCGGTGACGTCGCCGTAGGTGAGCGAGTCGGCGATGCCGGCCAGCTCGTCCTTGATCTTCGCCCACAGGCTCGCCGGCACATAGGCGCGCGACGCCGCCGAGCATTTCTGTCCCTGGTACTCGAACGCGCCCCGGATCAGGGCGGTGACCAGCGCCGCCGGGTCCGCCGAGGAGTGCGCGACCACGAAGTCCTTGCCGCCGGTCTCGCCGACCACGCGCGGGTAGGAGCGGTAGACGTTCTCGGCGACGGTCCGGTTGAGCGTGCGGAACACCGCCGTCGAGCCGGTGAAGTGGATGCCGGCCAGGTCCGGGTCGGCCAGCGCCACCTCGGACACGGCCAGCCCGTCGCCGGTGACCAGGTTGATCACGCCCGGGGGCAGGCCGGCCGCCTCGAACAGCCGCATCGTGTAGTGCGCGGCCAGCTGCTGCGTCGGCGACGGCTTCCACACGACGGTGTTGCCCATGAGGGCGGGCGCGGAGGGCAGGTTGCCGGCGATCGCGGTGAAGTTGAACGGCGTGATCGCGTAGACGAAGCCCTCCAGGGGCCGGTGGTCGAAGCGGTTCCACACGCCGGCCGACGAACGCGGCTGGTCGGCCAGGATCTGCCGGCCGAAGTGGACGTTGAAGCGCAGGAAGTCGATGAGCTCGCAGGCCGCGTCGATCTCGGCCTGCGTCGCGGTCTTGGACTGCCCGAGCATCGTGGCGGCGTTGAGCGTGTCGCGCCACGGGCCGGAGAGCAGGTCGGCGGCGCGCAGGAAGACGGCGGCACGCTCGGCGTAGGGCAGGTCCCGCCACTCGGCCGCGGCGCGCTTCGCCGCCCTGACGGCGTCAGCCGCGTCGGCGGTGGTCGCGTTGTGCGTGACGCCGAGCACCTGGCTGTGGCGGTGCGGCTGGACGACCTCGATCGGCTCGCCCGCGGCCATCCGCCGGGTGCCGTCGATGGTCATGGTCAGGTCGTGCCGCTCGGCGGCCAGCTCCGCGAGGCGGCGCTGCAATGTGGCCCGTTCCGGGGTTCCGGGGGCGTATCCGTGCACGGGCTCGTTGTTGGGCTCGGGCACGGTGAGCAAGGCATCCATGAGGGTCTCCCACGTCGTCTCGGCAGCGTTGGCGAGAGGTTTAGTCCATCCTCGCACGGGCGGCGGGGCCGTCCGGCGGCTCGCGTACGCTGCTTCCTCGTGGGTGCGAAGCGTGCTGAGGTGGCGGAGCCGACCGTGGATGCCTGGCGGCCTGCGCGGGCCGTCTTCGTGGCCGGGTTCGCGCTGGTGCTGCTGTTCCTGACGCTCTTCTCGGCGTACGGGCACGTGCCCGGCGCCGCCGTCGCCGCGCTCGTGCTCCCCGGCGTGCTGACCCCGACGCTGATCGCCGCCGCGGCGCTCGGCGTGCTGGCGGTGGGCCGGTTCGCCGCCGGCGCCGGCGTGCGCTCCCGGCTGCTGTACGGCGGGCTCGGCGGCCTGCCCGTGGGCCTGCTCGCGATGGGCGGCATGATCGCGGCGTACCACAAGGGCCCGTCCGTCGCCTACGTCGCGGCAACGGTCGCGGTCGCCGGCGTGCTGGGTGGCCTTGCCGCCGCGGTGCGGCCGATCAGCGCCGTCGCGGCGGGCGCCGCGGCCGGGGTGCTGGCATCCGGCGTCGGGCTGCTGGTGGCGTACTTCCAGAACGACCTCGTCGACCTCTTCGGCAACCAGGAGACGGTCGGCAGCATGGCCGACGCCTCCTACCGGCTGCAGCTGACGACGTCGATCGTGAGCGGCCTCGCCGCCGGCGTCATGGCGTTCCTCTACCTGCGCCGCACGGGTCTCGCGCTGCCGTGGCCGGCGTACCCGCTCGCCGGGGCCGTGCCCGGGCTGCTCACGCTCGGCGCCGCGCTGCTCGGCTGGATCGGCGGGCTGCCGCTGTCCCACGCGGTGGCCAAGGAGAGCGAGTTCGACGCCGCGATCATCGCGAGCCGGCTGCCGGAGCAGGTCAACCACGGCCTGATCCTGGTGTTCGCGGGCGCGTTCGTCGCGATGATCCTGGTCGGTCGCACCCTCAAGCGCGCTTAGACCACGAGTTGGTCGAGCTCTGACGGGTCGTACCACTCCAGCTCGTGATCCTCGGCACCGTCGACCGTGAACTGGGCGTCGGGGTCGCCGGCCTCGGCCTCCTCGACGACATCGGCGGCCGCCGCGACGTCGGCCTCGGCCGCCTGCCCGTCGACGTGGATCGCCGCGACCGTGCGCAGCGCGATCCGGCCCGAGATCTCGACCACGCTCGAGCCCAGGTCCAGGCCCGTCATCTTCAGCACCGTGCCCGGCAGGTCGGCGGAGACGACCACCCGCCGGCGGGGCGCCTTCGCGTCGTGGCGCAGCAGGCGCAGGGCGCTCTGGGCGGCCCGGGTGAAGGCGACGTACTCGAGCTCCTCGTCGTCGCCCTCCGCGTACCACTCGCGCAGCGCCGGCGTGACGGCGTGCGCCTCGGTCGGCTGCGGCAGTTCCCCGCTCTCGCGCAGGACGGCGAGCTGAGCGAGGGTCGCGGGCAGGTACACGCGCGTGAGGTCCGTCGTCACGCTCCTTGTACTACACCCTGGCCCGGGTTTCGACACGCATGTTGGGCGTGTCGGGGAGATTGGTGTGGCGCGCCGCCGTCGTAACCAGTGGGAAGCGAACGGTGGCAAACTGAGCCGATGGAGCCGCGATTCCTGCTCATGGCCGACGTCGCCGAGCAGTTGAACGTGTCGACCTCGCAGGTGTACCACATGGTGCGCAGCGGGGAACTGCCCGCGATCAAGGTGGGCGGGCGCGGCCAGTGGCGCATCGAGCGGAGCAAGCTCGAGGAGTACATCGAGCGCAAGTACGCCGAGACCGCGGAGTGGGTGCGCAGCAACCCGCTGGTCGACCGCGACGAGCCCGACCTCGACTGATCCGCTCTCCCCGTTCTCTGCTTGCTCCTTCCCGTTCTCTTTTGGGTCCTGATGATCTGTCGGGGCGCTCGGTCGTGCGCGAACGGACCAATGCCGCGGAAGCGGTCGAAGGCCAACGTAAGCAAACGCAGGTTTCTTGACGGCATCGCGCGCCCTCGATACAAACGATGGAGGAGGCAAACGAAAGCAAACGCAAGGATCGGGGGGCAAGCTCCATGACGGTGATCAGCGAGAGACGTTCACGCCGCGGCGGCACCCGGGCTCGCCGGGCGGCGTCCGGCCCGGCGGTCGTGCTGCGCATGCCGCCACCCCTGGACCCGCCGGCGGAGCCGCCACCGGAGCCGGCGCTGGCCATGGACCAGCTCCCACTGGAGTGGCCCACCCCGCCGCCGGGCGCCACAACCGCGCCACCGCCGCACCCGCGCTCGCGCCCTGGCCCAGGGGGCGCCCCGCCCGGCCGCTCGAGCGCCTACACCGCGGCCCAGAAGTTCGTGAGCCTGTGCGTGGAGATCCTCAACGGGTACCGCCCGGCCAACCAGCTCCGGCCGATGACCCACCCGCAGCGCTACTGCGAAATCAGCGACCAGATCGTGCGTCGGACCGTTCGCGTCCGCATGGCCCCGGGCGAGGCCGCCCGCAACGGCCACCTCGTCCGCGCGAGGCGCCTGCTGCTGTCCGAGCCCGTCGAGGGCGTGGCCGAGGCCGCCGTGGTGCTCGAGCACGGCGACGCCACGTGGGCGATGGCGATCCGTATGGAACGCACCAACCGGCGCGGCGTGGGCGTACTCGGCTGGATGTGCACCGTGGTCCAGGTCCTGTAGCCGCCCGCACCACCCGCCGCCGACGGCCGTCCCGATCACGGGGCGGGACGGCCCTCGGCTCACTTAGTTCGCCGCCTGCGTCCGTCCCGATCAGGGGCTGGACGGGGCCCTCGACTCACCTATTTCGCCGCTGGCGTCCGTCCCGATCACGGGGCGGGACGGCCGCCGGCTCGTACATCCGCCGCAGCGCGCTCGGGGAGGGACGGCGCGCGGTGGCGGCTCCGGAGGGATCGGGTCCCGGATTCGGTGGGCCGGGACCCACGCCCCTCCATGGCGGTCATCGCGCCCTACACCGTGCCGGGGCGCGGTGGCCGCCGCCCCACCGGCCAAGGCCCCGGTGTGCTCGGTCGCGATCTCACGCAGCGGGTGCACCGGGCTCCAACCCACCACCACGAGCGCGGCCGTCGCGGACCTACCGGGGCCGAGGTCCGCGACGGCCGCCTCACGCCGCTGTGTCGCGCTCGCGCCGCCTGCCACCCGGCAGTGCCGCCGCCCACCCGGCAGTGCCGCCTGCCACCCGGCAGTGCCCTCGCCTGCCCCACGCCGGCTTCGGTCTTGCTGTCGATTGGCTCGGCCCATCGCCGCTCGCAATGGCCGCCGCGGGCCGAATGCCCGACTCGCCGCGAATGCGATTCGGCCGGCCCCACCTTGGTTCGCCGTTGCTCGCGGCCGCGCCATCCAGGGCATCGCGACCAGCGGCGAGGGGCGTTTTCGCTCCGCGATCATGCAAAAACGACGGGGGCAAACCGGGCTATTGCATGATCGCGGAGAGAAAACGTCGGCAGCGGACAGAAAGGGCGGGCGCCCGGTCGAAAACGGGGCCCGCCCTCTGCGTGCTTGCGGTGGCTCGTTAGGCCGGGCCGCCGGGGGCGCCGTGGCAGCGCTTGTACTTCTTGCCCGAGCCGCAGGGGCACGGGGCGTTGCGGGACGGGCCGTTGCTCGAGACTGCCTGGCCCGGCGACTTGCGGGCGCCCGAGTTCGGCAGGGCCGGGCCCGAGCGGCCGTTGCCGCGCTGGCCGGCCGTGGAGCCGTTGGCGCCGAGGCCGAGCGCGGGGGCCTGCTCGTGCTCGATGACCACGCCCGACTCGCCGGCGGCGCCGTCAATCGTGGGGGCCGAGTACTGCAGGGCGCGCGGTGCCCGGCTGCCGCCGAGGCCCTTCGCGCGGATCTCGACGTGCGGCTCGGGCAGGGGGACCGCTAGGGCGTCGCTGTCGACCTCGTCGTCGGCCTCGCCCACGAGCACCGGGGCCGGTGCCTCCTCGACCTGGACCTCAAGGTTGAACAGGAAGCCGACCGCCTCCTCCTTGATGCCCTCCTGCATCTGCTGGAACATGTCGAAGCCCTCGCGCTGGTACTCGACCACCGGGTCGCGCTGCGCGTAGGCCCGCAGGGTGATGCCCTCCTGCAGGTAGTCCATCTCGTACAGGTGCTCGCGCCACTTGCGGTCGATGACGCTCAGCAGGACCTGGCGCTCCAGCTCGCGGACGGCCTCGGAGCCGAGCTCCTCCTCGCGGCGGTCGTACGCGGCGTGGGCGTCCTCGATGAGCTGGACGCGCAGGAACTCGGGGTCGAGCTGGCCGCCGGCCTCCTCCTCGAGGTCCTCGATCGTGATGCCGACCGGGTAGAGCTGCTTGAGGCTGGTCCACAGCTGCTCGAGGTCCCAGTCCTCCGAGGTCTCGCCGAGGGAGGTGGCGCCGACGACGTAGGCGCCGACGACGCCGTCGATCATGTTGCGGACCTGGTCACTGAGGTCCTCGCCGTCCAGGACGCGCTTGCGCTCGGCGTAGATGACCTTGCGCTGCTTGTTGAGGACCTCGTCGTACTTCAGGACGTTCTTGCGGATCTCCGCGTTCTGCGCCTCGATCTGGGTCTGCGCGCTCTTGATCTGGCGCGTGACCATCTTCGACTCGATCGGCACGTCCTCGGGGATGTTGAAGCGGTCCATCACGGCCTCGACCGCGCTGGCCCGGAAGCGGCGCATGAGCTCGTCCTGCAGCGACAGGTAGAAGCGGGACTCGCCCGGGTCGCCCTGCCGGCCGGAGCGGCCGCGCAGCTGGTTGTCGATACGCCGCGACTCGTGCCGCTCGGTGCCGAGCACGTAGAGGCCGCCGGCGTCGGTGACCTCGTCGGACTCCGCCTCGACCAGCGCCTCGAACTCGGGCAGGATCTCCGCGAAGGCCTTCTCGTAGCCCTCCGGGTCCTCCTCCTCGAGGACTCCGCGCTGGCGCAGCTCGGCGTTGGCGAGATACTCGGCGTTGCCGCCGAGCAGGATGTCGGTGCCGCGGCCGGCCATGTTGGTGGCGACCGTGACCGCGCCCTTGCGGCCGGCCTGCGCGACGATCTCCGCCTCCTTGGCGTGGAACTTCGCGTTGAGCACGGCGTGCGCGACGCCGCGGCGGCGCAGCAGCTGGGAGAGCAGCTCGGACTTCTCGACGGAGACGGTGCCGACAAGGATCGGCTGGCCGAGGGCGTGCCGCTCGACGATGTCGTCGACGACGGCGTTGTACTTCGCCTTCTCGGTCTTGTAGATGACGTCCGGGTGGTCGAGGCGGATCATCGAGCGGTGGGTCGGGATGGACACCACGCCCACGTTGTAGACCTTGTTGAACTCGGCGGCCTCGGTCTGCGCCGTGCCGGTCATGCCGGACAGCTTGGAGTACAGCCGGAAGAAGTTCTGCAGGGTGATCGACGCGAGCGTCTGGTTCTCCTGCTTGATCTCGACGCCCTCTTTGGCCTCGATGGCCTGGTGCATGCCTTCGTTGTACCGCCGGCCGTGCAGGATGCGGCCGGTGAACTCGTCGACGATGAGGACCTCGCCGTCGTTGACGACGTAGTCCTTGTCGCGCTTGTACAGCTCCTTGGCCTTGATCGCGTTGTTGAGGTAGCCGACCAGCGGCGTGTTCACCGACTCGTACAGGTTGTCGATGCCCAGCTGGTCCTCGACCTTGGACACGCCGCGCTCGGTGACCGAGATGGTGCGCTTGGACTCGTCGACGTCGTAGTCGGCCTCGCCCTCCTTGCCGCGCTTCAACCGGTTCACGACCCGGGCGAACTCCTGATACCACCGGGCGGACTGCTCGGCCGGGCCGGCGATGATCAGCGGCGTGCGGGCCTCGTCGATGAGGATCGAGTCGACCTCGTCGACGATCGCGAAGTTGTGGCCCCGCTGCACAAGCTCGTCGCGCGACCAGGCCATGTTGTCGCGCAGGTAGTCGAAGCCGAACTCGTTGTTGGTGCCGTAGGTGATGTCGCACTCATAGGCGGCGCGGTGCACGGAGGAGGGCTCGTTGGGGCCGACCACACCGACGGTGAGCCCGAGGAAGCGGTGGATCCGGCCCATCCACTCGGCGTCGCGGCGCGCGAGGTAGTCGTTGGTGGTGACGACGTGCACACCCTTGCCGGACAGCGCGTTGAGGTACGCCGGGAGCACGCAGGTGAGGGTCTTGCCCTCACCGGTCTTCATCTCGGCGATGTTGCCGTAGTGCAGGGCCGCGCCGCCCATGATCTGCACGTCGTAGTGTCGCTGCCCGAGCACCCGGGAGGCGGCCTCGCGGGCGACCGCGAACGCCTCCGGCAGGATGTCGTCCAGCGTCTGACCGTCGGCGAGCCGTTCCTTGAACTGTTCCGTCATGCCGGCGAGCTCTTCGTCGGTCAGGTCGGCATACTCCTCCTCCAGCGAGTTGACGGCGTCGGCGACGGCCTTCAACTTGCGTAGCATCCGGCCCTCGCCGGCGCGGAGGATCTTCTCGAAAATCGACACGGGTCAGCGCTCCCTCAAACGTCTGCGACCCATCGTAGGCGGCTTTTCCGGCGACCTGCCGCCCCCGCCCGCCCACTCTACGGACATCGTGGACAAAATATGGACAAATCACCCGGCGTACCGCGAAAATATCCGTCTCCCGACGCGGACCCATACGGCAGGATCGGCGTTCATGGAGCCGATCGAACTCGCCACCGACGGACTCGTCCTGCGCGCCTGGCAGCCCGACGACGCCGAGGACGTGTTCCGCGCCTGCCAGGACCCCCTGATCCAGCGCTGGACCATGGTCCCGGTGCCCTACCTGCGCGAACACGCTGAGGATTACACGGGCGCGATCACCCGCGCGGCGTGGGCGGCGCAGACCTCGGCACCGCTGGGGGTTTTCGACGCCCGCTCGGGTGAACTGCTCGCCTCCGCCGGCCTGGTCACGCTCGACCTGCCCAATCGCCACGCGGAGCTGGGCACCTGGGTGGCGCCGTGGGCCCGCGGCCGGCGGGTCGCCGAGCGCTCCGGCCGGGCGGTGGCGCACTGGGCCTTCGAGGTGCTCGGGCTGCGCCGGCTGATCTGGCGCGCCGAGGTCGGCAACCACGCGTCGAAGCTCAGCGCGGAGCGGATCGGGTTCACGTTCGACGGCGTGATCCGCGCCGGGCTGCCCGCGAAGGCCGGCGGTTTCACCGACTGCTGGCACGGCGTGCTGCTACCCGGCGAGGTCTGCGACACCCCGCCGGCGTGGGTGGCGCCCGGCGGCCCCGGCGCACGCCGCGCCCGCGCGTTCAGCAATCCGCCCGAGCGCCTCCCGGCGGGCGCGTGCACGCTGCGGGCCCTGCGCCTGGGCGACCTGGACGACGTCGTGGCCACGTTTCGCGACCCCGGCACCGTGCAGTGGACGTCGATCCCGCTCGACTACCGCCCGGAGCAGGGCCTGGACTTCATCCGTGTCACCTATCCCACCATGTGGCTGCGCGGCACCGGCGCCGGCTTCGCGTTCGCCGACGCCGACGACCGGTTTGCCGGCACGGTCGACCTGCGCATCAGCCCGACCGACCCGGCCAGCGCCGAGGTCGGCTTCTCGGCGGCGCCGTGGACCCGCGGCAAGGGCTACACCAGCGATGCGGTCCGCGCCGCGTGCGCATATGGTTTCGAGCGACTCGCACTGGACCGCATCGTCTGGCGCGCCCATGTCGGCAACGATGCGTCCCGCCGAGTGGCCGAAAAGGTCGGCTTCGTCGTGGAGGGCGTGCAGCGCGACAGCTGCGTGCAGCGCGGCCAACGCCTCGACGGCTGGATCGCGACCCTGCTGCCGGGAGACCTGTGATGAACATAGCCTTGCGACCGTGGCGGGACGGGGACGCCGACGCCATCGTCACGGCCTGCAATGATCCATTGACGCAGCGGTACCTCCCGCTGCTGCCGGCCCCGTACACGCACTCGGACGCGTTGACGTACATCGGGCGTGGCGGCAACGAGCGCGCCGTCGTCGACGAGAACACCGGTGAGGTCCTCGGCGCCACCGGCTGGACGCCCGGCCGCGACGCCACCGCCGAGGTCGGCTACTGGGTCATGCCGGCCGCTCGCGGGCGGCGGGTGGCCACCACGGCGCTGGAGGTGCTCAGCGCCGAGCTTTTCAAGAGCAACTTCCAGCGTTTGTACCTCCAGACGGCACTGAGCAATGTCGCGAGCCAGCGGGTGGCGATCGCGGCGGGGTTCACCCGCGAGGGCATCGCGCGCGGCGGGTCGCGCTGGCGGGACGGCAGCCGATACGACACGGTCGTCTGGGCGCGGCTCGCCGACGACCCGCTCGGGCCGAGCCCGCGGGCGCTGCCCGACCTGCCGGGCGGCCGGCTCACCGACGGCGTCGTGGTCCTTCGGCCATTGGGCGAGGAGGACAGCCTCGTGACGTACAACATGCGGATCCTGCCCGAAGTGAGCGGGCGCTCGGTGGTGGGCACGCCCATCGACCCCGCCGTCATCGCGCGCAACTGCGCCGAGTCGGCCTCAAAGTGGCTGGCCGGGGTGCGGGCCGAGATGACGATCCGGCGGGCGGAGGACGACGCATACCTCGGCGAGATCGCGGTCTACTACGCCGAGCCGGTGCTGCGCGAGGCCATGATCGGCTACAGCCTGACGCCGGAGGCGCGCGGGCACGGGTACGCCGCGCGGGCCGCCCGCCTGGTGACCGACTGGGGGTTCGAGATCGGCATGGCGCGCATGATCGCCGGTACCGCCGTGGACAACATCGCCTCCCAGCGCGTGCTCGAGGCCGCCGGGTACACGCGCGAGGCCGTCCAGGAGTCTCGGCTGCCGGGTCCGGACGGCACCCGCGTCGACAACGTCTCGTTCGCGAAGGTCCGTCCTGCGTAGGCGGAGGGATCGACGACGTTGCGCCCGCCAAACTGCGCTCGGCGGCCACCTGAGCGTCATGTGACGTTGCGATGGGCCAACTTACGTATGGCCCATGCGTCGTCGTGCAGTGATTTCCGGCATGGGCGTGGCCGCTGGCGCGGCCGTCCTGCCCGCAGCCCTTGTGAGCCCCGCCGCCGCCTACGCCCACGACTCCGACAAGGACCGGCACCGCCCGGCTCGCCCGCTCGTCATCGGGCACCGCGGCGCGAGCGGCCACCGGCCCGAGCACACGCTCGCCTCGTACACGCTCGCCATCGAGCTCGGCGCCGACTTCATCGAGCCCGACCTGGTGCCGACCAAGGACGGCCAGCTCGTCGCGCGGCACGAGAACGAGATCGGCGGCACCACCGACGTCTCGACGAAGCCGCAGTTCGCCTCGCGCAAGACCACCAAGGTCGTCGACGGCGTCTCCGTCACCGGCTGGTTCACCGAGGACTTCACGCTCGCGGAGCTCAAGACGCTGCGCGCGGTCGAGCGCCTCCCCGCCGTCCGCCCGCACAACGCCATCTACAACGGCCTGTTCGAGATCCCGACCTTCCAGGAGGTCATCGACCTCGCCCGCGAGCAGGGCCGCCGGGTCGGGCGCACCATCGGGGTGTACCCCGAGACGAAGCACCCCACCTACTTCCGCGGCATCGGCCTGGAGCTCGAGCCGCTGGTCGCCAAGGTGCTCAAGCGCAACGGCCTGGCCGGGCGCAACGCGGCGGCGTTCCTGCAGTCGTTCGAGCCGACCAGCATCAAGAAGCTGCGCGGCCTCGTCGACACCCCGTCGGTCGTGCTGCTCGACGCGGCCGGCCAGCCGTTCGACTTCAAGACGAGCGGCGACCCGCGCACGTGGGCGGACCTCGCGACCCCGGCCGGCCTGGACTACCTCAAGGCGTTCACCGACGGCGTCGGCGCCACCAAGAACCTGGTTATCGCCCGGGACGCGGCCGGCAACCTGCTGCAGCCGACGGCGCTCATCCACGACGCGCACGTACGCGGCCTCAAGGTGCACTCGTGGACGTTCCGCAACGAGAACCAGTTCCTGCCCTTGAACCTGCGCACGGGCGACGACCCGAACGCCTGGGGCAAGATCCTCGACGAGGTCGGGATCTTCCTCGCGGCCGGCCTCGACGGCCTCTTCGCCGATTACGCGGACACGGCGGTGCTCGCCAGGGACCTGTTCCTGCAGTCGCCCAGCCGCTGACATGCTCGCTCGGGGGGCGGGCCCACGGCACCGGGCCCGCCTCCGAGCGAACCTGAATCTGTGTTTACATCCCCAGGCTCATGACGCCGTAGTCATACGCACGGCGGCGGTAGACCACGCTCGGTCGCCCGGACTCTTTGTCGTTGAACAGGTAAAAGTCGTGGCCGAGCATCTCCATGTGGAAGAGCGCATCGTCCACGGTCATCGGCTCGCCCGGGTGCTCCTTCTCGCGCACGATGTGCCAGGGCTGGTCGTCGGCCTCGTCGACGAGGTCGAACGCCTCGCCGGTGCGCCCGGTCGGCGCGGTCTCGGTCTTCGTTGCGAGTGCTGTGGCGTTGTACCGCTCGGGTGGCGTGAATGCGAGTGACGCGGTCGCCGCGGCGACGGAGACCGGCGCGTGCCGGCCCCGATGAACCCGTCTGCGATCGGCGGCACGGCTGAGCCGGCTGTCGAGCTTGCCGATCGCGACGTCCAAAGCGCTGTAAAAGTCGGCGGCGCAGGCCTCCGCCCGGATCACCGGACCACGCGAGTAGCACGTGATCTCGACACGCTGACAGTGATCGGATTGGCGCGGATTGCGCTCGTGAAACAGCTCGACGTCGACGCGGATGAGCTTGTGGTCGTATCGCTCGACCTTCTGCAGCTTGTCAGCGACGTGCTGCCGGTAATGGTCGGGCACCTCGACGTTGCGGCCCTTGACGACGATGTCCACTCCTGACCTCCCCCACGGGTTCTTCCAGAGAAACGGGTTCGGGTTTCGGTATTGACTCGGCCGGAACGCGCCTCCCCAGAGGCTCAGCCCACGCGGCACGCGACCGAAACAGCGGGTGTCAGGTCCTCCCTTCGCGGCCTCCTCGCCACGGTTCACTCGAGAGCGGCGCCGGGCGAGCGTTGGTCGTCTCTCGACGTTAAACCGATGACAGCCGCTAGTCACCCCTGGTTCAGAAGAACGATCAGTTCCCACGCCGAAACCCTCCCGAGGGATTACCCCACGCAGTGCGTGAAGTTACTTTCGGTACAAATCGGGTAAATCGCGTGTTCCCGCGCTGACGTTACGTAGCTCCCTCACCCTGGAAGCTCCTACGGTTCCCACCCTCGACTCGCTCAAACCACAGCGCAGATTCCCGCCTCATGGGACGTCAGCGCGCCCGCCGCGTTCGATACCCGGCGGGCTCGGCATCCCGCTCGCCCCTCTAGGGCACCCGGCGCCGCTGCGTGGCCGCCTCGGGCACCCGGCGCCGCTGCATGGCCGCCTCGGGCACCCGGCGCCGCTGCGTGGCTGCCTCGGGCACCCGGCGCCGCTGCGTGGCGGCGAGCACCGCGGTCCGATGCACGACGATCCCCGCAGCCGCCAGCCGATCGGCCGCGGCGGCCAGGGTGACCCCGGTGGTGACGATGTCGTCGAGGAGCACCACGGCGGCCCCGCCGCGCTCCAGACGGGCCCTCAGCGCCGCCGCCGGCCCGGGTCGCACCGCGAACGCGTGCCGGGCCGCACGGGCCCGCTGGACGGCCGACAGCTCGGCGGAGTCGTCCGCCTTCGGCAGTGCCCGCAGCGGCCGGGCGATCGCCGCACCGGGCAGCGCGCGGGCCGCAGCGCGCGCGAGCCGAAGCATGTGATCCCCATGACGCCGCCGCACCGCCGCCGCGGTCGCCGGCACCGGCACCAGCACCACCGCCCCTCCCGGCACCGCGCGGCGCACGACCCGGGCGAGCAGCCCGCCGAGCGCCCCGGTCAGCTCGTGCCGGTTCTCTTCCTTGTACTGCACGATCGCCCGCCGCAGGGCCCCCGCATAGGCGGCCAGCGCGTACGTCGGCGGCAGCCCTACCGGCTCCGGATCGGGCCGCGTACGCTGCGGTAGCGCCTCCGCGAGCGCAACCCGGCACGCCTCACACAGCGCCCGCGCGGACGGCTCGTCGCACCCGGCACAGGTCGCCGGCAGCACCAGGTCGACGAGCCCTTCGAACACCCCGCCGATCCAGCCGCCCAGTCCCTTCACCGGCGCCCGACCATCCAGTGCACCGTCACCCCGGCGCCCGGGCTCGGGACGCGGACCGCGCCGCTCGCCGCCCCCGACCGCGAGACCGGCGTCGCGCGCTGCGCCGCCCCAACTCGCACGGCGGCCGGCGCCGGACACTGCATCACCACCGACCGCGGGATCAAACGCCTCGGTCCGCGCCACGCCCGACCGCGGGACCAGCGCTCCGGACCGCGCCACGCCCGACCACGGGGTCAGCGCCCCGGACCGCGCCACGCCCGACCACGGGACCGACGCCCCGGACCGCGCCACGCCCGACCACGGGACCAGCGCTCCCGACCGCGCCACGCCCGACCACGGGACCAGCGCCCCGACCGCGCAACGCCCGACCACGGGACCAGCGCCCCCGACCGCGCCACGCCCGACCGCGGGATCGGCCGCTCGCGGGTCGCTGCCGCGCCGGCCTGGGCCGCGGCCGGGCGGTGCGCCGCGCGACGACGAGCCGGGCGGTCGGTGCCGGGGCGCGGGCGGCACTGGGTCAGTCGCGGTAGAACGGGGCCGTCGGGTTGACCGGCGCGGCGGACGGCGACGCGAGCGGCACCTTCAGCTGGCCGATCGTGTCGCGGAAGATCTCGTGCGCCTGGCCGTTTACGTCGACCACGACCGAGACCGGCATGTCGGACCACGACTGCGTGCGCGAGTCGAGCGGGCTGCCGTAGTCGGCCACCACGCCGGTCACATCCACCTGCGAGGGTTCGCGCAGGACGCCGACCGGGAGCGGGTTCTTGTCGGCGCCGTCGAGGGTGATGGCGACGGCCGAGTACGCCTTCTCCGGGTAGGGCGGCTGCTCCGTCGGCTTGCCGCCGACCACCAGCACCGTCTCGGTCAACCAGGCGACGCCCTCGTTGCTGCCGAGCAGCGTGGCGATCGGCTGCGGCGTGGGGGCGACGTTGAGCGTTCGGCCATTGTCCGACAGCTGCAGCCCGGCCACCATGAGCTGGCCGTTGGCGATGAAGGCGATGCGGTGGCCCTCGGGCGCGACCGCGAAGGCGGTGATCTTCATGGCCTGGAGGCCCTGCCCGACGTTGACCGGCTCGAACGTCAAGGCCTTGTCGTCGGTGCTGACCATGAGCTGGTTGTCCGCGAGCACCAGCAGCCGCCGCGCCGGGTATGTCATCCACGCCGGACGGCTCAGTTCCTTGCCGTGCACGCCAGTGTCGTTGTACGCCGGTGGATTGGCCGGCGGCAGGTCGGGCGAGCTGACCCAGAGCTTCTGCTGGGGCTTGGTCTTGTTGTTGTCCGGGCGCACGAGCGCGGCCCGGGTGAGGTGGCGGTCGATCGCAGCCGACAGGACCTGCGTGTTGGCGTTGCCGGGGGCGAAAAGCGGAGTGTCGCCGACGACCGCGTGGACCGTGCCGCCAGCGACGTAGAACTTGTCCGGCGTAGTGCGCGCGGCCACCTGCAGGGCCGCCGCGTTGTCCCCCTCGAACCCGGTCACGGAGTCCGGCGGGTTTGCCTGGTTCTGGTTCTCGACCGTCAGATACACATAGGGATGCCCGCGCAGCGACCATCGGATCTGCCGGGCCAGCCGGGACAGGTTCTTGTTGCCCGCCGCCTTGCCGCCCAGGTTGATGTGGACGTTACCGGAGTCGTCGTCGACCAGGGGGTTGTCCTGGGGCGTGACGTCGGACTGCCACGGCTCCACGACGTTGGTCAGCCACGGGCTCGCCCCGCGCTGGAGCCAGCCCAGCACCTCCTGCACGCGCCTGGGCGGCGACAGCGTCTTCGGCATGTAGCGCATGTCGGGCACGAGCTTCCCGCCGGAGCCGTTCCCGCCGGAGCCGGTCTCCCAGAAGTAGATCGGGTTCCAGTCGTACCAGGTCTTGAACCCGGTCTCGCTGAGCAGCAGCATGCCGGCGGTCGTGGTGTCCATGCCCTCGATGCGGAGGCTTCCGTTGGACGTGACGCCGACCGTGAACTCGGCCGTATACGGCTGCGGGTCGAGCCGCGCGGTGAAGCTGCCGTTCTTGCCCAGCGTGCCGATCGGGTTGACGTCGACGGTGACCTTGTACTTCCCGTTCTCGGCCGTCTCCTGCTTGATCTCCGCGTTGCGGATGACGAAGAGGTCGCCGCTCGGATGCCACGGCGGCGGCGCCGTGCTGGACATGAACTTCCGCAGCCGGTCGAGGTTCTCGGTGCTCTGTGCGTCGGGGTCGTCGAGGTTGGCACCGACCGAGGCCTGGAGGAACTTGCTGATCAGATCGGACGCCGTCGCCGCGTCGTCGGGGCCGCTTGGCTTCGTCACCACCGGCACCGGGGCGGCGCTCTGGGCCGGCCCCACGTACTTCGGCCCCGTCTGCGTCGGCAGCCCGCACCCCTCGAGCACGAGCAGCGCGCCGACCACGACCAGGAGCGCGGCCCGGCTGGCCGACCACCACGAGCGGGCGGCGTCCCGGGGGCGCGGCGGTAACGGCGGCGTCCAGGGCCGGCGCGAAGGGGCTGCGGACCGCGGGCGCAGCACTGCCCACGCACCGGCGTTGCGTCGGATCATGGCATCTCGCCGATCAGTGCGGCCTCGTCGGCGCGGGCGTCGTCGGGGACCAGGCGCAGTGGCGAGGAGACGAGCCGGTCGCCGCCGCGCGCGGGCAGGGTCAGGCGGAACTGGGCGCCCTTGCCGGGTGCTCCCCAGGCCTCGAGCCAGCCGCCGTGCAGGCGGGCGTCCTCCAGGCTGATCGACAGGCCGAGGCCGGTGCCACCGGTCTGCCGGGCGCGCGACGGGTCGGCGCGCCAGAACCGGTTGAACACCAGCTTCTCCTCCCCCGGCTTGAGCCCGACACCGTGGTCGCGAACGGTCACCGCGACCGCCGCACTGTCCACGGCGAGCGTGACGATCACGGGCTTGCCCTCGCCGTGCTCGACGGCATTGCCCACGAGGTTACGCAGCACCCGCTCCACCCGGCGGGGGTCGACCTCGGCGATGACCTCGCCGTCCGGCACCACGACCTGGAGCGCCACCTTGCACCGCTCGGCGAGCGAGCCGAGCTGGTCGGTGACGCGGCGGACCACCGGCACGAGGTCGGTCGGCTCGGCGTCGAGCGCGGCGAACCCGGCGTCGAACCGGCTGATCTCCAGCAGGTCGGTCAACAGGCTCTCGAACCGGTCGAGCTCGGCCTGCAGCAGCTCGGCGCTGCGCGCGGCGGCCGGGTCGAAGTCTTCGCGGGAGGCGAACAGCAGGTCGGCGGCCATCCGCACGGTCGTCAGCGGGGTGCGCAGCTCGTGCGAGACGTCGGAGGTGAACCGCCGCTGCAGGCGGGACATCTCCTCGAGCCGCACGATCTGGCGCTGCAGGTTGGCGGCCATCTGGTTGAACGCGGCGGCGAGCCGCGCCAGGTCGTCCTCGCCCCGCACCACCATGCGCTGGTCGAGCAGGCCGGCCGAGAGCCGCTGCGCGGTGCGCGCCGCCACCCGGACCGGCGTCACCACCAGGCGGGTCATCATCGCCGCGATCAGGGCCAGCAGCGCGACGAGCGCGATGCCGGTGCCGGTGACCACCGCGCCGGTGAACTGCACGAGCTCGTCCTCGGCGTGCAGCGGAATGATGTAGTACAGCTCGATCGGATAGCCGCCGACCGCGACCGGCGTGCCCATCACGAGGTACTTCTGCGGCCCGTTATTGATGTCCAGCGTCGCGATCTGCTGATAGGTGCCGGACTTGGCGCCCACCACCAGGTTGCGCAGGTCGTGCAGCTGGGGGTCGTCCATGACGTTGGGGTTGCGCGGCGTGGGCGGCCAGAAGGCTTTCAGGCTCCCGCCGCGGCGCAGCATGACGACCTGGGAGTCCTGGTTGCCGATCGAGCCGTACAGCTGTGTCTCGACGGTGCTCAGCGCCGACGGGAGGCCGGGGTCGTCGCGCTGCGTGAAGCCGGTGAGCTCCCGAGTGGCATAGGCGGCGCCGTTGTCCACCAGGATCTTGGTCTGGTCGATCTTGTTCTGCAGCACGCCGTTGCTGATCAGCGACGCGACCGTGTAGCTGAAGGCCAGCACGAGCGCCGCGGACAGCGACAGGGTGATGCCGACGACCCGGAACTGCAGCGACCGGCGCCACAGCCGGCGCAGCACAGCCCAGAGCCGGCGGCCCCGCCGGCTCACGGCCTGCGGCAGAATCCGCCGGGGCCGCAGGCGACGGGCCCGGAGGATGATCGGGTCGATACGCACCACAGCAGGCCTATCCGGTCCCGGCCTTGTAGCCGACGCCGCGCACGGTCAGGATGATCTCCGGCTTCTCCGGATCGGGCTCGATCTTGGCGCGCAGCCGCTGCACGTGGACGTTCACCAGGCGGGTGTCGGCGGCGTGGCGGTAGCCCCAGACCTGCTCGAGCAGCACCTCGCGGGTGAACACCTGGCGCGGCTTGCGGGCCAGGGCGACCAGCAGGTCGAACTCCAGCGGGGTCAGCTTCACCTCGTCGCCGTCGCGCATGACGGTGTGCGCCGGCACGTCGATGGTGATCTGGTTGCCCGGAGGCCCTATGGTCAGCAGCTCCGGCGCGACGTCCTCGCCGCGGCGCAGGCGGGCCCGCATCCGGGCCACCAGCTCCTTGGGCTTGAACGGCTTCATCACGTAGTCGTCGGCACCCGACTCCAGGCCCAGGACCACGTCGACCGTGTCGCTCTTGGCGGTCAGCATCACGATCGGCACGCCCGACTCAGCCCGGATGGACCGGCACACGTCGATCCCGCTCATGCCAGGCAGCATGAGGTCGAGGAGGACGATGTCGGGGCGGGTGTCCCGGAAAGCGGCGAGAGCACGCTCACCGTCGGCCACGAAGGAGGGCAGGAAACCCTCGCTGCGCAGGACGATGCCGAGCATCTCGGCGAGGGCGGGGTCGTCGTCGACCACCAGGACACGGGCTCTCATGCGGTCCAATATTTCACCTCAGTGCCCGTTGGTGGGAACCCGGCCGAGGATCTTGGAAATTTCGTACCAGCCCGTGTCGGCACGGCAACTCTGTGTGACGCGGGCATCCGAAGTCGCCCACACCAACTACGGTGTCCCGCGTGGAGGAGACCCGAGCCGTCATACCGATGCGCCCGCTCACCTTCGGGGAGCTGTTGGACGCCGCGGTCTCGCTCCTGCGCGCCCAGGCGCCGCTGCTGCTCGGCTCCGCACTGGTGCTGGCCGTGTGCGAGCAGGCCCTGCTCTTCCCCCTGCGCGGCTGGGCCGGCATGAAGCTGCCCTACTTCTCGCCGACCGCCTACCACCTCGGCGAGTCCTGGCTGGTGTTCTGCGTCGGGATGACCACCGAGGGCGTCATCCTCACGCTGCTTGGCGCCCTCGCCGGCGCGGCCGCCGGGCCCGGGCTGCTCGGGCGGAGGGTCCCTGCGCGCGAACTGCTCCGCCAGGTGGGCCGTCGGACGCTGCCGCTGCTCGTCGTCGCGCTGGCGACCGCGGCGCTGCTGTTCAGCACCTCACTGGTGCTGTTCCTTCCCTTTCTGTTCGTCTTCGGCCTGGTGGGGCTCGCGGCGCCCGCGCTGATCGTCGACCGGGTCGGCCCCTTCCGGGCGATCGGTCGCTCGTTCAAGCTCGCCGGGCGGGGCCTGCGCGGCGCGGCGATCCGGCTGGGCGGATACACGAGCTGGGTCCTGATCCGCCTCGCGCTCGGCCTGGGAAGCTCGGCGCTGCTGGAGATCTGGTTGCGCCCGGGCGGGACGGCATACAAGGTGGCCATGGTCGCGGCCTGGGCGCTGATCGACGCGGTGGCGTATGCGTCGCTCGCCTGCATCGACGCGGTGCTCTACCTGGAGGTCCGGATGCGGGTCGAGGGGCTCGACGTGGCGATCGGCCGCCTGCGCCGCCTCGGCCGCCCGATCGACCTGGCCAGCTCCGTCATCCTCGGGGCGGCGGTGCGATGACCAGGCTCTGGGACCTGTTCCTGCAGGCGATCGACGAGTTCGTCGGCGTGTCGATCGCCTGCATCCTGCTGTTCCTCGCGGCGGCCGTCTTCGGCCTGCTGCACTACTTCTATCCGCGCTGGATTCCGAAGAGCTTCCCGAAGCTGCGCGTCGGCCGCCAGCGCGGCGAGAAGCAGGACGAGCAGCTCGACATCGACCTCGGGCCAGATGAGGAGGAGCCGGAGCCCGAGCCGGAGCCCGACGAGGAGGTGCCCGAGCTGCCCGCGCACGTGTTCGCCTCGCTGGCCGACCGCCTGGCCGCCGAGGGTCGCTTCGCCGAGGCCGTCCGCGAGCGGCTCCGGTCGATGGTCCGCAGCCTGGTCGAGCGGCAGGTCCTCGAGCACCGCCCCGGGATGACCGTCACCGAGCTGGCGCGCGCCGCCGGTGCGGCCAGGCCGTCCGTCGAGACGCCGATGCGCACCGCGTCGGGGATTTTCTCCGATATCTGGTACGCCGAAAAGCCCGCCACCGCCGAGCACGACGACCGCATGCGCCGGCTCGCCGCGGAGGTGAACCAGTGAGGACCGCGACGCCGTCGACCGCCGCGGGCACCCCCGGCGGCACGGGTGCCACGAGCGGCGCCAAAAGCACGACCGGCCCGAAGCTCATCGTCCCCAAGCGCAGCCGGCGCTGGCTGCGGCTCGTCATACCGCCGCTGGCCGTCATCGCCCTGGTGCTGCTCGGCGCCGGGTTCTACCGGTTCGGCGAGCCCGACAAGACCGACAAGGACTTTCTCTCCCCGGACAGTCACGCCGACATCGGCGCCGCTGACCTCGCCGGCCGGGTGCGTGCGGCCGGCGTCACGATCCTGCCGGAGCAGAAGACGTCGGATGCGCTCGTCGCGGCATACAACGGCAATGCCACGCTGCTGATCACCACCCCGCAGCTGGTGAACGGCTTCTACCTGCGGATGATCAAGGTCCTGCCGTCCACGACGCGGGTCGTGATCGTCGAGCCCGACGCCGGAGCCATCGTCGACGGCCTGCTGCCGTTCCGCGCGATGCACCGCAACTACGCCACCAAGGTCACCGGCCCGGGCTGCAGCTACTCGCCGGCGGCGAAAGCCGGTCCGGCCGAGACGGTCCGCAGCCAGTACGGCTACTTCGACTACAGCCTCGGCCGCCCGGTCCAGAGTTGCTACGACGACTCGCTGGTCGTGTACGAGCGGGGTTCCGTTACCGTCACAGTCGTCGGCTCGGCGGATCCGTTCCGCAACGACCGCCTGGACGAGCACGGCAACAGCGCCCTCGCCACCGGGCTGCTCACCGGAGCGCCCAAGCTGATCTGGCTCGACCTGCACCACCGCGAGCCCCCGCCGGCCGTCGTCGACAACTCGGCACTGGCGGGCGGGCCGGGCGCGCCGCCGTCGCTGCGGCCGGTGCAGCCGGGCGAGACCGACCAGGACTTCCCGGTCCAGAACCCCGACCTGCGCGCGCCCCGGCCGCCGAACGTGAACGCCCCGGACCCCAGCGAGGCGCCGGCGCGGGACGATCCGCCCAACCCGCTGTGGTACGCGTTCCCGAAATGGGTGTATCCCACGACGGCGCTCCTCATCGTCGGCGTCATCGCGCTGGCCGTGGCGATGGCCATCCGGCTCGGCGGGCCCGTGGTCGAGCCGCTGCCCGTCGCGGTGCGCTCGAGCGAGACCGCGCTCGGGCGGGGACGGTTGTACCAGCGGGCGCGCGCCCGGTCGGAGGCCCTGCAGATCCTGCGCGACGCCGCGCTGGCCCGGCTCGCGCGGCTGCTGCGGCTCGACCCCGGCGTGGACCGCCGCGTCCTGGTCGAGGCGGTCGCCGCGCGCAGCGGATGGCCTGCGGAGGCGGTCGCGCACGTGCTGTTCGGGCGCGGGCCGGACAACGACGCCGAGCTGGTCGCCGCGGCCGCAAACGTCGAGCAGCTCGTCGAGGCGGCCACGGCGGAGCACCCCGACGCGGCGGCAGAGCAGGACGCGGCGACAGGGCACCCGGCGAACAGCGCGGGCGGCCCGCCGGGCACGACCGGCGCGCCGCGCCCGCCCAACGGCACGACCGGCGCCACGCACGGGCCACCGGCCCCGGCAGGCGCCGCGAGCGCGGTGCACGGCATGCACGCCGTCGCGAGCGCGCAGCACGGCGCGCCAAGCGCTGCGGGCGCGGCGCAGGGCGCGGGCGGGTTGCAGGGTGCGGGTGGCGACGTGGGTGCGGTGCACGGGGGCGAAGGGGCCGCGGGCGGCGGGCAAGGCGTGGGCGAGGCCGTGGCCTCGCCGTGGAACGACAGGTCAGCATCATCTGCATCACCTGGTACGACCGGGCAATCCGCGCCGGGCGAGACAGACGAAGGAGAGCCACGGTGACCGACATCGCCATCCCGCTGATCGAAGGCTCGCCGGAGGCCGGCGCGCAGCAGGCCAGGGCCGCGCTCGGGCGCCTGCGCGCCGAGGTTGCCAAGGTCGTCGTCGGGCAGGATGCCGTCGTGACCGGCATGGTCATCGCGCTGCTGGCGCGCGGGCACGTGCTGCTCGAAGGTGTGCCGGGCGTTGCCAAGACGCTGCTCGTCCGTACCATTGCGGCGGCTCTTGATCTTGATTCCAAGCGGGTGCAGTTCACGCCCGACCTCATGCCCGGCGACGTCACGGGGTCGCTGATCTTCGATGCGCGCAGCGCCGAGTTCCAGTTCCGGGAGGGGCCGGTCTTCACCAACCTGCTGCTCGCGGACGAGGTGAACCGCACGCCGCCGAAGACGCAGGCCTCGCTGCTGGAGGTCATGGAGGAGCGGCAGGTGTCGGTCGAGGGGCGGCCGCGGGCGCTGCCCGAGCCGTTCCTGGTCGCCGCGACGCAGAACCCGATCGAGTACGAGGGCACGTATCCGCTGCCGGAGGCCCAGCTCGACCGGTTCCTGCTCAAGCTCACGGTGCCGCTGCCGACGCGGGACGAGGAGCTCGGCGTGCTGCGCGCGCACCACCAAGGCTTCGACCCGCGCCGGCTGCGGGAGGCGGGGGTGCAGGCGGTGGCGACCGCGGCCGACCTCGCCGCCGGGCGCGCGGCGGTGCTGCGGGTGTCGGTGGCCGACGGGGTGCTCGCGTACATCGTCGACCTGTGCCGCGCGACCCGGGTCTCGCCGTCGCTGGAGCTCGGCGCCTCGCCCCGCGGCGCGACCGCGCTGCTGGCGGCCTCGAAGGCCTGGGCGTGGCTCACCGGGCGGGAGTACGTCACGCCGGACGATGTCAAGGCGCTGGCCCGGCCGACGCTGCGCCACCGCGTGCGGCTGCGGGCCGAGGCGGAGCTGGAGGGCGTGACCACGGACGCCGTGCTCGACTCGGTGCTGGCCACCGTCCCCACCCCGCGATGAGCAACCGCACCTCAGGTCCGACGAGCGCCGTAACAGCGGGCGCGGTGCGGGCGCAAGCCGCGGAGAAGCGCAGCGCCGGCCCGATGAGCGCCGTCAATACGGGCGTGGAGCGGACTAGAGCCGCGGAAATCGGCGGCGGCCGACAGGGCGAGGCCGCGCGAGGCGCGAAGAGCGACGCAACGGCGGGCGGGAGAGGCGTCGCATGATCACGTGGCGGGCGGCGGGGCTGATCGGTGCCGGTGCGGTGCTGGTGGCGGTCGTCGGCCTCATCGCGGGGTCGGCGGTCTCCGCGCCGTGGCTGTGGATCGGGGCCGGGTTCATCGTGCTCGCGGTCGCCGCCGCGTGCGTCGTGGACTTCATCGCCGCCGCGTCGCCGAAGATGCTGCGCATGAGCCGGGCCGGCGACCAGTCGCTGTGGCTCGGAGACAGCGGCGAGGTCACCCTGCTGCTGCAGAACCGGTCCAACCGGGTGCTCAACGGGCAGGTCCGCGACGCGTGGGTGCCCTCGGCGGGTGCCTCACCGACGTTGCAGGAAGTGCGGATCGAGCCGGGGCGCGCGGTCGCCATCACGACGCAGCTCACGCCGACGCGGCGCGGGGACCGGCCCGCGGTGCGGGTCATGGTGCGGTCGTTCGGGCCGTTTCGGCTCGCGTACCGGCAGACGGGACGGCGCACCGCGGACCGGTTGACGCCGGACTGGCGGGTGCGGGTGTATCCGGCGTTCAGGTCGCGGCGGCTGCTGCCCGAGAAGCTGTCGCGGCTGCGGATCATGGACGGGTCGGTGGTGACGCGCGGGCGCGGGCAGGGGACCGAGTTCGACACGCTGCGGGAGTACGTGCTCGGCGACGACGTGCGGTCCATCGACTGGCGTGGCAGCGCACGGCGCTCCGACGTCGTGGTGCGCACCTGGCGGCCCGAGCGGGACCGGCGGCTGGTGTGCGTGCTGGACACGGGGCGTACCTCGGCGGCACGCATCGGCGACGAGCCGCGCCTCGATGCCGCTATGGACGCCGCGCTGCTGCTCGCCTCGGTGGCCGCCCGCGCCGACGACCGGGTGGACCTGCTCGCGGTCGACACGGCCATCCGGGCGTCGGTCACCAACGTCGAGAAGCGCACGCTGCTGTTCCGGCTGGTCACGGCGATGGCGCCGCTGGAGCCGGCCCTGGTGGAGACCGACTTCGGGCTGGTCGCCGGGGAGGTGCTGCGGCGCGAGCGCAAGCGGGCGCTGGTCGTGCTGTTCACGGCGCTGGAGCCGGGGGCGCTCGGCGAAGGGCTGCTGCCGGTGCTGCCGCAGCTGGCGGCGCGGCACAAGGTGATCGTGGCCGCGGTGCACGACCCGGAGCTGGCCCGGATGGCGCGGGTGGGGCCGGACGCGAGCGCCGCCGACGTGTACACGGCGGCGGCCGCCCAGCGCGCCCTCGCCGAGCGCGACCGCGTGGCCGCCGCGCTACGTCACCACGGTGTCGAGGTGGTCGACGCGCCGGCGGACGAGTTCGCCTCCCGCTTGACCGACCACTACCTGGCGCTGAAGCACGCCGGCCGCCTGTAGGCACGAGCGCTCCGGTCGGCCGGTGGCGCTGGGGCACGCCGGCCGACCGAACAAGCGAAAACCTGCAGCACGCCGGCCGCCACAAGCGAAAACCTGCAGCACGCCGGCCACCACAAGCGAAAACCTGCAGCACGCCGGCCACCACAAGCGAAAACCTGCAGCACGCCGGCCGCCTATAGCCAGAGGGGCTCAGGCGGCCGGAAGGGCGGCCTCGCGGATCTCGCCGGGGGTTTCGGTGGTGACGCCCTCCAGGTGGGCCTTGCGGCCGAACAGGAACACGTAGGCGAGGAACAGCGCCCACACCACGAACCCGACGAAATCCTTGAGGATGTTCGGGACCGGCGCGGGCGTCACGAAGGCCTCCAGCAGGCCGCTGACGAACAGCACGGCGATCAGTCCGAGGGCGACGAGGATGCCCTCGAGCGCGGTGTCGGCGAGCGCCCGGCCCCGGGTGCGCAGCGGGCCCGGCGCCACCCAGGCCCAGCCGATGCGCAGGCCGACGCCGGCGCCGATGTACACGGCGGTGAGCTCGAGCAGGCCGTGCGGGACGATCAGGCCGAAGAACACGTCGGCGTGGCCGTAGGCGATCATCACGCCGCCGATGAGGCCGACGTTGAGGGCGTTGAAGAACAGCAGGTAGACGACCGGGGCGAAAGCCACGCCCGAGGCCAGGCACATGCCGGTGAGCAGCGCGTTGTGGGTCCAGACACGCAGGAACTGGTTCTGCGGGAGGTACTCGCTGTAGTAACCGGCGAAGTCCTGGTTGACGAGCTGGTTGATCTCGTCGTCGGTGAAGAAGTACCCCGCGGCGGAGGGTTCGGCCACGATGTACGCCATCAGCCCGAACGAAAGCAGCGAGAACACGGTCGCCACCCCGCACCACCACGGCCACGCCCGGTAGACGGACAGCGGGAACGTCTTGGTGAAGAACCGGCCGATGCCGGCGAAGGAGAACGACGGGCTGCCGGTGAGCGCGTTGCGCGCGGCCAGGACGAGCCGGGACAGCCGCGCGACCAGGATCGGGTCGGGCGACCGGCTGCGGATGAGCGACAGATGGGTCGCCGCGCGCTGGTACAGCGCCACGAGCTCGTCCGCCTCGGCGGCGTTCAGGCGCCGTCGGCGGGAGAGGTCCTCCAGGCGCCGCCACTCGGCGCCGTGCTCGGCGACGTACGCATCCAGGTCCACCCCGGCAGCGTAGACGGAGGGGGCATCCCGGAGGTGTCCCGTTGTAGGACACTGTCAGCCATGAACGATGTCACGGCCCCGGTCACGACCGTGGATCGGCTCGTCAGCGGCGAGGCCGTGGAGCTCGAGGTGCGCGTGGCCCGGGCCGGGTCGCGGGTCCTCGCGCTGATGATCGACATCTTCCTGCAGAGCTTCGTGCTGACCGCCCTGATCTTCGCGTCGCTGATCGGCATGGCGATCGCCGTCGAGGCCGGCGCCGCCGACGGCGGGCTCCTCGAGGCCGTGATCGTGATCGACACCGTGATCGTGCTGGTCGTCTACCCGGTGTTCTGGGAGACGCTGCTGCGCGGGCGCACCCCGGGCAAGCTCGCGATGGGCCTGCGGGTGGTGCGCGACGACGGCGGGCCGGTCCGGCTGCGCCAGGCGCTGGCCCGCGCGCTCGTCGGCCTCGCGATCGAGTGGCCCGGCCTGCTGTTCCCCGTGGTGTCGTGGCTGTTCGGGCTCATCGTGCTGATGCTCAACCCGAACGGCAAGCGCATCGGCGACCTGGTGGCCGGCACGATCGTCATCCACGAGCGCACCCCGGCCTCCTGGGGCTGGGTGCCGGCGATGCCGCCCACGCTGGCCGGATGGGCGCGACTGCTGGACCTGACCGGGCTGGACGACAGCCTGGCGCTGTCCGTGCGGCACTTCCTGGCCCGCAACCGGCAGATCGGCGAGCCGGCCCGCACCGCGCTGGGGCAGGCGCTGGCCACCGAGGTCGCCGCCTGCACGACCCCGCCGCCCCCGCCGGGCACGCCGGGCTGGGCCTACCTCGCCGCCGTGCTGGCCGAGCGCCACCGCCGGGCGAGCCACCGGCTGGCCCGGGCGCGCCTGGCGTCGGCGAGCGTATGGCCGAGCCTGGCCGCCGCCCTGGCGCCGCGACAGCCGCTCCCGATGCCCCAGCCGGGCCGCCCGATGGCCGGAATCCAACCGCCGCGCTGACCCCCAGGGGCCCGCACCCAAATCGGAACTAAACCGACAAAACGCAACGGAAGGCTCGAGAACCCAAAAGCCTCACGAGCCCTCGCGCTGACCCCACTCCTGGATGTTGTACGTCGGTCCCCACACCGAGGGGTTGTCGCGAATGTTCGCGTACTCCTGATAGGTGAAGGTCAGCGTCGGCCGCTGCATCAGCGGCAACACATAGGCGTCCTTGGTCAGCAGCTCGTCTGCCTGGTTGAGCACGTCGGCGGCGTGGCGCGGGTCGACGTCCGAGGCCGCGGCGTGCACGAGCCGGTCGAGCTCCGGGTTGGTGTACCCGCCGTAGTTGCCCGGCGCCCCGGTCCCCCAGCGCTGCTCGGGCGCGCTCTGGTACAGCGGCCCGCTCACCCAGTCGGCAAGGACGAGGTCGAAGTCGCCGGAGGTGAGGGTCTGCGCGAGCCCGTCGGTGGTCTCCGGCCGTGCGTCCAGCCCAATGGCCTTCAGCCCGGCGGCGATCTGCTCGGCCGCCGCGGCACGCATCGCGTTGCCCTTGTCGTAGCGCAGCCGCAGCGCGGGCACGACCTCGGCGGTGCGGGTCAGCAGGCGGCCGTTCTCAACCTTGTAGCCGGCGTCGGTGAGCAGCTTCTTGGCCTTGTCCGCGTCGCCGGAGCCCTGGCCGGTGCCGGTGACGACGTCCTTGTACCCCGCGTCGCCGGGCACGAAGTTGTGGCTGCCCAGCGGCTTGAGGTTCTTGTCGACCGTGCCGTAGGTCTTGTCGATGACGGTCTTGACGTTCACGGCGGTGAACAGCGCGCGGCGCAGGACCGGATCGGCCAGGTACTTGTTCTTCACGTTGAGCGTCAGCTGCTCCCACGCGTAGCTCTCGCCGACCTCGTAGATCACCCCGGGCGTGCCGGAGGCGCCGGTGAGCAGCGCCTGGCTGGGCGAGGGCGCCATGCCGGTGAGCTCCTTGGCGCGCAGGGCCGGGATGATGGCCGCGGGGTCCAGGACGAACTTGAACGTGATCCGGTCGAGCGAGGGCTTCGTCTTGCCGTACCACTTGTCGTTCTTCTTCAGCACCAGCGTCTGGTCCTTGGTGAAGGACTCGATCTGGTACGGCCCGCCGGACCACGTCGGGACGGTCTTGGCGAACCAGTCCGCGGCGCCGGCCACGCCCTCGGGCTTGGCCACGTCGAAGCCCTGCTTGGTGGCCAGATGCGAGGGGTACAGCCCGTCGCTGGAGAAGTCGCCCTTCCAGTCGCCGAAGGTCTTGCCGTCGATGAGGGTCATCGTGACCGTCTTGCCGCCGTCGGAGCCGACGATGCTCTTGATCACGTCGTAGCCCGTCGTGGCGGCCGGGGTGCACGCGGAGCAGTGCGCCGGGTTCCCCGAGTTCTGCTTCCACGTCAGGATGAAGTCGTCGGCGGTGATCGGGATGCCGTCGCTCCAGACCGCGTCCGGACGGATCTTGTAGACGATCGTCTCGGGGGTCTGGTTGGTGATGTCGGCGGAGATCACCAGGTCGGAGTTGGGCTGCAGGCGGCCCTGCGGGTCGACCTGGAACACGCGCGGCAGCAGCCCGGACAACGCCTGCTTGGTCGCCGGCGTGGCGCCCGCGCGGGTGTTGACGTTCCAGTTGGTGACCGGCTGGTCCAGGCCGTAGGTGTAGGCCCCGCCCAGCTTGATCTCGCCGCCGTTGCAGGTGGTCGGGTTCTTCTCGCAGTCGTTGAACCCGATCGTGGCCGTCGGCGACGGCTTGGCCCCTCCGCCGGTGCATGCGCCGAGCATCAGCCCGGCCGCCGCAAGAACGACAATCGAAGCCCGCATCTGCCTTCCAGTTACAAACGCCACCCGGCAACCATAGGGTGCGGGCCTAGGTGAACAGGCCACGCCCCCAGTAGTCGTCCGCAGCGCTGATGCCCGGTGGGCACGCGAACAAACCGCTCGACTCGTGGCGGATGTACTCGTTCAGCGCGTCCTGGCGCGAAAGCCGCGTCTGGATGGGCACGAACTGCTTGCGCGGGTCGCGCTGGTAGGCGATGAAGAACAGCCCGGCGGCGAGGCGGCCGAGGCCGTCGGAGCCGTCGACGAAGTTGTACCCGCGGCGCAGCAGCCGGGCGCCGTCGTTGACCTCGTGATGCGCGAGGCGCACGTGCGCGTCCGCGGCGATGGCCGGCTGACCGTCGGTACCGACGGCGGAGAAAACCGGCTCGTCGAACTCTTTGGCGCCGCTCAGCGGGGCGCCCTCGCCCTTGTTGCGCCCGACGATCGCCTCCTGCTCGGACAGCGAGGTGCGGTCCCACGTCTCGATCAGCATCCGGATCTTGCGGGTGACCATGTAGGAGCCGCCGGCCATCCACTCCTCGCCGTCGCCGGGCTGCACCCACAGCTGGTCCTCGAGCAGCTTGGTGTCCTCGGCCTTGAGGTTGGCGGTGCCGTCCTTGAAGCCGAACAGGTTGCGCGCGGTCTGCTGGTTGCGCGAGGTCGAGGACGTGCGCCCGAAGCCCAGCTGCGACCAGCGCACGCTGACCACGCCGAAGCCGATGCGGGCGAGGTTGCGCACCGCGTGCACGGCGATCTGCGGGTCGTGTGCGCACGCCTGCACACAGATGTCGCCGCCGGAGATCTCGGGCTTGAGCGCGTCCTTGGCGAACTTGGGCAGGTCGGCGAGCGCGGCCGGGCGCTTCGCGGCGATGCCGAAGCGGTCCTTGCCCTGAGCGTCACGGAACAGAGTCGGCCCGAAACCGATCGTGAGGGTGAGGCCGGAGGGCGGCAGGCCGAGTGCCTCGCCGGTGTCGTCGGGCGCCGCCTCCGGCGCGCCGTTGACCGCGCCGATGGCGCCTGCGTCCTTGCCGGCCGTCATGCGCGCCGCCGCCGCGGTCCACTTCTGCAGCAGCTCGACCAGCGCGTCACGGTTGTCCGTGATGACGTCGAAGGCGACGAAATGCAGCCGATCCTGCGCCGGCGTCACGATGCCCGCCTGGTGCGCTCCGTAGAAGGGCACCGCCGCGCCCGGATCCGACGCCTGGGCCGGGTCCGGGCGGTCGAAGACCTGCGAGCCGACTACGCCCGCGGCGGCGGCGCCGATGGCACCGGCCCCCGCGAGGCCGATCATCTTTCGACGGTCCATGTCCCTCTCCCCACAGCGCGCCCGGCCGGGGCCCGGCCGAGCGCGCTCACGTGTGAGCTACTTGGTGGCGACCAGCGGGGCGACCTTGCTGATCGGCTCGGCGAGCGCGTTGATCGCGTCGCCGAGGCTCTTCAGCTGGCCCTCCGACAGCTCGTTGTGCAGCTTCCAGCCGTCGCCGTTGCGGTACTTGTCGAGCTCGGCCTGCGCCGCGGCGAACTTCTCGTCGAGGGTCTTGGCCAGGGCGGCGTCCTTCTCCTCGATCACCGGGCGCAGCGCGGCGATCGCGGCCCGCGAGCCCTCCAGGTTGGCCTGGAAGTCCCACAGGTCGGTGTGCGAGAAGGTGTCCTCCTCACCGGTGATCTTGCCGGTGGCCACCTCGTCGAGCAGCTCCTTGGCGCCGTTGGCGAGCTCCAGCGGCGACAGCTGGACCGACTGGGCCTTCTCGACGATGGTCTTGACGTCGGCGAGCAGCTTGTCGGCGGTCGGGCCGGACTTGCTGATGTCCTTGGTGACCCAGAGGTCCTTCTCGATCTTGTGGAAGCCGGTCCACTCCTGGCCGGGCTCCAGGTCCGCCTCGCGGGCGTCGATCGCCGGGTCGAGGTCGCCGAAGCTCTCGGCGACCGGCTCGATGCGCTCCCAGTAGGTGCGGGCGATCGGGAAGAGCGCCTTGGCCTTCTCGACGTCGCCGGCCTTGACCGCGTTGACGAACTCGGTCGTCTTGTCGATCAGGGCGCCGGTGTTGTTCTTGACGTACGTCTGGTAGTCCTTCGTCGCCTGCGCGAGCTTGGCGTCGTCGGTGAGCGGCTTGGTCTCGCCGGTGGCCTTGAACGAGCCGCGGATGCCGTTGCCGACCATGCCGGGCTTGCAGGCGGTCTCGTAGGTGCCGGCCGGCAGCTCCACGATCAGCTCGCGGGTCAGGCCGGGCGCCACGTTCTCGACCTCGCCGACGATGCGGTCGCCGGTGGCGTACACGTAGAACTCGGTGACCTTGCCGCCCTTGTTGCTGACGGTGAATGTCACCGGCCCGGACACCGCCTCGGTCCGCTCGACCTTGCACTCGGTGTCGGTGGCCGTGACGGCGATCTTGCCGTTGCCGCCTGCGGCGGAGCCGGCCTTGTCGCCGGACGAGTCGTCGCCGCAGGCAGCCAGGCCGAGCGCGAGCACCGGGACGGCGCCGAGGGCGAGCAGGCGTGTATTAGGCATGGTTCTCCTACGAGAGGGGGTTTTGGCGCGGCTTCAGGCGTTGGTGCTCGCCGGCTGCGGTGCCGGCGCGGGCGCGGCCGGCTTGCGCAACAGCGGCAGCAGGAACAGGACGAGGACCGGAACTCCGTAGGCGACCCAGGCGATGGTCTCCAGCACGGACGGCTGGGGCGTGAAGTTGAACATGCCGCGCAGCAGCTCCGCGTACCACGAGGTGGGCGGCAGCGCGCCGGCGAGATCGAACGCGTGGTTGTTCAGGCCCGGCAGGACGTTGGCCTCCTGCAGGTCGTGCACCCCGTACTTGAAGATGCCGGCGGCGACGAGCACGAGCAGGGCGCCGGTCCAGGTGAAGAACTTCGTCAGGTTGATGCGGATGGCGCTGGCGTAGAGCAGCCAGCCGAGCACGACCGAGGTGGCGAGGCCGAGCGTGATGCCGACCAGCGGCTGCCAGGTGTCGGAGCCCTGCGCCGCGGCGAAGAAGAGGATCGAGGTCTCCAGGCCCTCGCGGGCGACGGCCAGGAAGGCCATGCCGGCGACGGCGAAGGGGCCGACCTGGATCGCGTCCTCGAGCCGGCCGCGCAGCTCCTTGGCCATCTGGCGGGCCATCCGGCGCATCCAGAAGATCATGAACGTCACGAAGACGACGGCGATGAGCGAGGCGATCGCGTCGACCAGCTCCTGGCGCGGGCCGGAGAGGTAGGCGGTGCCGGCCTGCAGGATCGCGGCGATGCCGATGGACAGCGCCGCGGCCGCGGCGACGCCGGCCCAGACGAACTTCAGCAAGTGCTTGCGGTCGCTCTTGACCAGAAATGCGACGAGGATCGAAACCACGAGCGTGATCTCGAGCCCCTCGCGCAGGCCGATCAGGTAGATGGCGGTCATACGGGCTCCGCAGGTTAGCCTTGACTTACTTAGGTCAGCATTACCTTAGACCCCACCCGCCTCAGCCTTCAAGACATGGATGACGGAGTGAATTCGGTCATGCCGTCGAAAGCAAAAGCCCCGCCGGCTACGCCGGCGGGGCCTTTCGCAACGAACCTCAGTAGCGGTAGTGGTCCGACTTGTACGGGCCCTCGACCGGGATGCCGAGGTACTCGGCCTGCTTCTTGGTCAGCTCGGTGAGCCTGACGCCGAGGGCGTCCAGGTGCAGCCGCGCGACCTTCTCGTCGAGGTGCTTGGGCAGCGTGTACACGCCGATCGGGTACTCGTCGGTCTTGGTGAACAGCTCGATCTGGGCGATCGACTGGTTCGCGAAGCTGTTGGACATGACGAACGACGGGTGACCGGTGGCGTTGCCCAGGTTCAGCAGGCGGCCCTCGGACAGCACGATGATCGAGTGCCCGTCGTCGAACTTCCACTCGTCGACCTGCGGCTTGATGTTGATCCGCGTCACATCGGAGCGGCGGGCCAGGCCGGCCATGTCGATCTCGTTGTCGAAGTGGCCGATGTTGCCCACGATCGCCTGGTGCTTCATCCGCGACATGTGGTCGGCGGTGATGACGTCGAGGCAGCCCGTCGCGGTGATGAAGATGTCGGCGGTCTCGACGACGTCCTCGACCGTGGCGACCTGGTAGCCGTCCATGGCGGCCTGCAGCGCGCAGATCGGGTCGACCTCGGTCACGATGACCCGGGCGCCCTGGCCGCGCAGCGACTCGGCGCAGCCCTTGCCGACGTCGCCGTAGCCGAAGACCACGGCGACCTTGCCGCCGATGAGCACGTCGGTGGCGCGGTTGATGCCGTCGATCAGCGAGTGGCGGCAGCCGTACTTGTTGTCGAACTTCGACTTGGTCACCGAGTCGTTGACGTTGATCGCCGGGAAGAGCAGCGTGCCGTTCTGCTGCATCTCGTAGAGGCGGTGCACGCCGGTGGTGGTCTCCTCGGTGACGCCCTTGATGCCGGCCGCGATGCGGGTCCAGCGGCGGTTGTCCTCCTGCAGCGAGCGCTGCAGGACGCCGAGGATCACCGCGTACTCCTCGGAGTCGGCGGTGTCCGGCGACGGGACCGCGCCCGCGCCCTCGAACTCGGCGCCCTTGTGCACGAGCAGCGTGGCGTCGCCGCCGTCGTCGAGGATCATGTTCGGGCCCTGGCCGTCGGGCCAGATCAGCACCTGCTCGGTGCACCACCAGTACTCTTCGAGGGTCTCGCCCTTCCAGGCGAAGACCGGGACGCCGGACGGCTTCTCCGGCGTGCCCTCCGGCCCGACCGCGATCGCCGCGGCGGCGTGGTCCTGGGTCGAGAAGATGTTGCAGCTGGCCCAGCGGACCTGCGCGCCGAGCGCGACGAGCGTCTCGATCAGCACCGCGGTCTGGATCGTCATGTGCAGCGAGCCCGTGACCCGCGCGCCCTTGAGCGGCTGCGCGGCGGCGAACTCGCGCCGGATGGCCATCAGGCCCGGCATCTCGTGCTCGGCGAGCTGGATCTCCTTGCGCCCGAAGGCGGCGAGGGACAGATCGGCCACCTTGAAGTCACCATCGGCGACGGTCTTCGGCGGCGGCGTGCTGGTCAATGCGATCTCCTGGTCTGCATAGGCGAACGGCGACCCTTCACGTTACGCGGCGACGAGAGGCCGCTCAAACCGCCCCAGGACAGCGCACGGGGCGGTGAGATCACTCCCACCGCCCCGCGCTTCCCCCCGGTTGAGTCTCATACCTTGCGTAGTCAAAACACTACCCCTTGCGACTGGGATGTCCAGATGAACTAGGGGGTGGCCGCCTGGAACGCCTCTCCGGAGCCGCTCACCGACAGCTCCGGCCGGGTCGCCGGCGCGAAGGCCGCCTGGCCCTGCGTCAGGGTCACCGGCACGACGCCGTCGTCGACGCGGACCGAGCCGCGCGTGCAGAGCACGATGCGCGGGCCGCCGCCGGGCAGGCGTACCGCCGGGGTGGATGCGTCGACAACGGCCCGGTGCAGGGCGAAGTCGGGGACGGGCACCGGGTAGGCCCACAGCGCCGGGCTCAGCGACTCCGGCCGCGTGACCGGGTCATCGAGGACCTCGAAGCGCAGCACGCGCAGCAGCTCCTCGACGTCCACGTGCTTCGGGGTCAGCCCGCCGCGCAGGACGTTGTCGGAGGCCGCCATGATCTCCACGCCGACGCCCCGCAAGTAGGCGTGCAGGTTGCCCGCCGGCATCCACACCGCCTCCGCCGGGCTCAGGCGAAGGCGGTTGAGCAGGGTGGCGACGATGACGCCGGTGTCGCCCGCGTACTGCTCGGCCAGCGAGACGACCAGGGCGTATGCGGGCTGCTCGGCGGCCCGCGGCCGGCAGGCCGCCACGACGTCGGCGACCAGCTCGGCGTCGGGGGTGGAGAGCAGGCCGCGGACGGCGTCGTGCAGGGCCTTGGCGACGTCGGGCTGGGACAGCGCGTCGATCGTGGGCTTGAGCCGGGCCACGCCCAGTGCGGCCAGGTCGCGCGCGGCCGCGGCCGGGTCGCGGAAGCCGCACAGGGCGTCGAATTCGGTCAGCGCGACCAGCATCTCCGGCTTGTGCCAGGCGTCGACGTAGGAGGGGTGGCCGGCCGCGTGCGCGGCGCGGGCCTGCTCCAGGGTCGGGTGGGCCTGCAGGGACAGTGGCTGCGCGGCGGCGAGCACCTTGAGCAGGAACGGCAGCCGGGCGCCGAAGCGCTCGACGTTGGCCTCGCCGAGCGTCTTCGCCGGGTCGGCCGCGATGGCGTCCACCAGCGACGTGCCGCTCACCGCGAGCCGGGACGGGCTGGCCGGGTGTGCGCCCATCCACAGCTCCGCCTCCGGCTCCGTGGTCGGCGAGGGCCGGCCCTGCAGCGTCGCGATCGCCGTGTGCGAGCCCCACGCGTACTTGCGGATCGGGCTGTCGAGCAGCTCCACGGTCAGTGCGCCTCCGCGCTCGTCGAAACGGCCGCGGTGCCGGACTCGGCGGCCCTGCTCGCCTGGTAGATGTCCGGCTCCAGGTAGATCACCCGAGCGATGGGGACCGCGGCGCGGATGCGCGCCTCGGCCGCGTCGATGCCGCGGGCGATCTCGTCGGCGGTCTCGTTGTGCCGTACCGCGATCTTGGCCGCCACCAGCAGCTCGTCCGGGCCGAGGTGCACAGTGCGCATGTGGATCACGCGCTCGACCTCGGGACCGTCGATGATCGCCCGCTCGATCGCGTCGATCTGCTCGGGGGTGGCCGACTCGCCGACGAGGAGGCTCTTCATCTCCACCGCCAGGACGGCGGCCACGGCGATGAGCAGCACGCCGATGGCGGCGGTGCCGACGCCGTCCCAGATGCCGTTGCCGGTGATCAGGGTCAGGCCGACGCCGAAGAGCGCGAGCACGAGGCCGACCAGGGCGGCGAGGTCCTCGAGCAGGATGACCGGCAGCTCCGGCTCCTTGGCCCGGCGGATGAACTGGACCCAGGTCGCCTTGCCCTTGATCTTGCGGGTCTCGCCGATCGCGGTGCGGAAGGAGAGGCCCTCCATGATGATCGCCGCGACCAGCACCACGACCGGTACCCACTGCCAGGAGTGGATCGGCTCGGGCTCGGCGATCTTGTGCCAGGCCTCGTAGATGGCGAAGACGCCGCCGACGAAGAACAGCACGACGGCGACGATGAACGCGTAGATATAGCGCTCCCGCCCGTAGCCGAACGGGTGCCGCGCGGTCGCCCGCTTCTGGGCCTGCTTGCCGCCGAGCAGCAGCAGGCCCTGGTTGCCGGAGTCGGCGACCGAGTGGATCGCCTCGGCGAGCATCGACGACGAGCCGGTCAGCGCGAACGCGACGAACTTGGTGACGGCGATGCCGAGGTTGGCGGCCAGGGCCGCCAAGATCGCTTTCGTCCCACCCTCAGTGCTCACGGACTAACCAGCTCCTTCATCTCGGACACAGCGGGAACGGCCATCGGGTCGAAGCCGTGTGCGAGACCAAGGTAGATCGAGGCGAAGTCCGGCACGGCGACGAGCGAAGCCAATCGTTCCAGAGGCGAACCACCCTCCGCGGTGATCAGGCTCACCCGCACGCCCCGCCGTTCGGCCAGCTCCTGCACGGCCTCGGCGCGGCGCTCCTCGACGGCGACCGGCTCGTCGCCCTCCTCGTCGTCGGCGGTCAGGCCGCCGTCGCGCAGCAGCACCAGGCGCAGCCGGGTCGACGAGCTCTCGGTGTCCTCGGGGTCGGCGAAGATGTCGCGGTCGGCCTCGGCGAGCCCGCCGTAGACGCCGTCGAGCAGGCCGACCCGGCCGCGGCCGGCCTCGCCGAGCGCGCCGACCACTGCGGGGTAGCGCGCGTTGGCCGACAGCGTGTCGCCGAAACGCCGTGCGGCGACGGTGGCCAGGGGCGAGGAGCCCCAGACGATCGGCACCGAGTGCGCGAGGTCGAGCGCGAGGCTCTTGCCCGGGTTGACGAACGACTCCAGCGCCGTGCGGCAGCGCTCGGCGTCGGCGTCCAGGCGCGAGGCGGTCTCGGCGAAGTCGGCCTCGTTGACCTTGACCAGGCCGAGCTGGCGGCCGGCCAGCAGCACCGGGACGGCCAGGCCCCAGAGGCTGGCGCGCGCCGGCGCGCGCCGCGGCACCGGGATGAACGGCGCACGGAAGCGGTCGGCGAGGGCGTGCAGCTGGGTGTCCGGCGCACCGATGGCCACGAGCCGGGCGCCACGGCGGCCGGCGGCCTCCGCGGCGGCGAGCGCCTCCGGGGACCGGCCGGACGCCGAGACGGCGATGACCACGTCGGCGGCGCCGACCCAGCCGGGGATGCCGGCACTGCGGTGCGCCAGGACCGGCACCGGGCAGCGCGGCCCGGCGACGGTCTCCAGGATGTCGCCGGTGCGTGCGGCCGTGCCGACGCCGGCGACGACGACCGCGCGGGGCCGGCCCTCGTCGGCCAGCGCGCTCAGGTCGGTCTCGGCGGCCAGGGCGGCCGCCTCCCGCACCTGGGCGCCGGCCGACGCGGTCGCGCGCAGCATGCCGCCCGGGTCGTTCTTCTCGAGCGCCTCGGCATTGTCGAGCAGCGCCAGGTCGACCTCGCGATGTCCGCGGACGCCCGCGGTCCCCTCCAACGGGTTCACTGCGCACCCTCCTCATCGCTCGCGTTGGCGTTGTCCTCGGCCGTTCCCTCGCGCGGACCCTCGGAAACCGCCGGGTCGGACTCGGCGGACGGCTGGCGCGCCTCGTCGAGCAGCAGCACCGGGATGCCGTCGCGGATCTCGAAGATCCGCCCGCATTCGGTGCAGGTCAGCGTCTGCCCTTCGGCGTCGAGGGTGAGCTCGGCGTGGTGGTCGTCGGGGCAGCGCAGGATCGCAAGCAGGGCGGGGTCCACGGACACGCGTTCCAACTCCTTTATGGGCCTGCCGTCAGCGTCGGATGACGGCCAGCATCTCATCGCGCAGGGCGGCCAACCGCTGCGCGGTCGGCGCCTCAACGTTAAGCCGCAGGAGCGGCTCGGTGTTGGACGGACGGACGTTGGCCCAGCTGCCGTCGGGGAAACTGAGGGTAATCCCGTCGAGGCGGTCGACCGGCACGTCGAAGACCTGCTCGATCTCGGCCATCTTCGCCGCCTGGTCGGCCACCGTCGAGTTGATCTCCCCCGAGGCCATGTACCGCTCGTAGTCCTTGGCCAGGGCCGACAGCGGTGCGGCCTGGCCGCCGAGCAGCGCGAGGGTGTGCAGCGCGGCCAGCATGCCGGTGTCGGCGCCCCAGAAGTCGCGGAAGTAGTAGTGCGCGGAGTGCTCGCCGCCGAAGACGGCGCCCGTGCGCGCCATCTCGGCCTTGATGAACGAGTGCCCGACCCGGGTGCGCACCGGCACACCGCCGTGTTCCTGGATGATCTCGGGAACCACGTGCGAGGTGATGAGATTGTGGATGATCGTGGCGCCCGGCTCCTTGGCCAGCTCGCGCACGGCGACCATCGCGGTGATGACCGAGGGCGACACGGCCTCGCCGCGCTCGTCGATGACGAAGCAGCGGTCGGCATCGCCGTCGAACGCGAGCCCGAGGTCGGCGCCGGTCTCGCGGACCCTGGCCTGCAGGTCGACGAGGTTGGCCGGCTCCAGCGGGTTGGCCTCGTGGTTGGGGAACGTCCCGTCGAGCTCGAAGTACATCGGGATGATCGTCAGCGGCAGCCCCGAGCCGAGCACCGCCGGGACCGTGTAGCCGCCCATGCCGTTGCCGGCGTCGACGACCACGGTCAGCGGCCGGATGTCGGAGAGGTCGACGAGCTTGAGCAGGTGGGTCGCGTAGCGCTCCAGCAGGCTGTACTGCTCCACGTCGCCCTTGAGCTCGGCCTCGCTCACCCGCGGCGCGCCGCTGTCGAGGATCGCCTGCGCGCGCTCGCGGATCTCGGTGAGGCCGGTGTCCTGCCCGACGGGCTTGGCGCCCTGCTTGCAGAGCTTGATCCCGTTGTACTGCGCGGGATTGTGACTGGCGGTGAACATCGCGCCGGGAAGGTCGAGCGCGCCGGAGGCGTAGTAGAGCAGGTCGGTGGAGCCCAGCCCGGCCTCCAGGATGTCGGCGCCCTCGGCGCGCGCACCGGCGGCGAAGGCGGCCGCGAGCGCCGGGCCGGAGGCCCGCATGTCATGCGCTGTGACGATCTTCTCGGCGTACTCTCCGCGCGAGCGCAGCGTCTGGACGAAGGCGCGTCCGAGCGCCTCCGCCACCGGCTCGTTGAGCTGGTCTGGCACCGTGCCCCGCACGTCGTAGGCCTTGACGATCCGGCTCAGGTCGATCACAGTCTCGCACCCCTAGTCGTGGTCGCTGTTCCTACGACGGAGCCTAGTGCGGTTGCGTTCCGTACACGTGTCAGTCGCGAGTTGCCGATGTCAGATCCGGGCAAGCATTGTGATACAGGATGAGGCATGGCCGAGGAAGGTAACTCCCTGCGGGCGATCGTCGCGGCACTGGCTGCCAATCTCGGCATCGCGCTCAGCAAGTTCGTCGCGTTCGTGTTCACTGGATCGTCCGCCCTGCTCGCGGAGGCCGTGCACTCCGTAGCCGACACCGCCAACCAGGTGCTGCTGCTCGTCGGCGGGCGCCGGGCGCGGCAACGGGCGAGCCAGCTGCACCCGTTCGGCTATGCACGCTTCCGGTACTTCTACGGCTTCCTCGTCACCCTCGTGATCTTTCTCGTCGGCGGTGTGTTCGCCCTCTACGAAGGGTACGAGAAGCTGCACAACCCGAAGCCGGTCGAGGACCCGATCTGGGCGTTCGTCGTGCTCGGCGTATCGGTCGTGCTGGAGTCGTTCTCGCTGCGTACCGCCGTGCACGAGGCCGAGCCGTCCCGCCGCGGCGCGCCCTGGCTGCGCTTCATCCGCACCACCCGCTCCCCCGAGCTGCCGGTCGTACTGGCCGAGGACTTCGGCGCCCTGACCGGCCTCACCTTCGCCTTCGCCGGGATCGGGCTGGCCGTCATCACCGGCGACGGGCGCTGGGACGCGGCCGGCACCATCGCCATCGGCGCGCTGCTGGTGGTCATCTCGATCACCCTCTCGCAGCGGATGCGCAGCCTGCTGATCGGCGAGTCGGCCGACAACGGCACGCTGCTGACGATCGAGGCCGCCATCGAGCGGGAGCCGCTGATCGAGCGGATGATCCACCTGCGCACCATGCACCTCGGCCCCGACCAGCTGCTGATCGCGGCCAAGGTGGCGGTCCGGGCCAACGAGACGATGGCGCACGTGGCGGCCGCGATCAACCGGGCCGAGAAGCAGGTGCGCGACGCGCTGACCTACGAGTGCTTCATCTTCCTGGAGCCCGACGTCTTCGACGCGAAGCTGTACGAGTCGGCCGAGCGGCCGCCGGGCTCCTCCTCGATCGAACCGCGCGAGGCCTGGGAGTGACCTACAGCTGCAGCCCGGTCAGGACCATCACCCGCTCCTCGGTGTAGTCCGCCATCGCGCTGGCCAGGCCCTCGCGGCCGACGCCGCTGGCCTTGGCGCCGCCGTAGGGCATCTGGTCGGCCCGGTAGCTCGGCACGTCGCCGACGATCACCCCGCCGACGTCGAGCACGCGGTGCGCCTCGAAGGCCCGGTCCAGGCGGCGGGTGAAGACGCCGGCCTGCAGCCCGTACTGCGAGGCGTTCACGGCCGCGAGGCCCTCGGCGTCGGAGCCGACCCGGGCCAGCACGAGCACGGGGCCGAAGACCTCCTCGGCGACGACCTTGGCGTCGGCGGGCACGCCGGCGAGGACCGTCGGTGCGTAGGCGGCGCCGTCGCGGGCGCCGCCGGCGAGCAGCTTGGCGCCGGCTGCGACCGCCTCGCCGACCCACGCCTCGACCCGCTTGGCGGCGGCCTCGCTGATCAGGGGGCCGACGTCGGTCCGCTCGTCGTTGGGGTCGCCGGTGCGCTGCGCCTCGACCGCGGCGACGAGCCGGTCGGCGAGGGCGTCGTAGTGGCGTTCGTGGACGTACACCCGCTGAACCGCGATGCAGCTCTGCCCGGCCTGGTAGTTGGAGAACGTGGCGATGCGCGACGCGGCCCAGTCCAGGTCGTCGTAGTCCTCGCACACCACCACGGCGGCGTTGCCTCCGAGTTCCAGGGTGACGTGCTTGCGCGGCACGGCGTCGCGGATCTGCCAGCCGACCGGCCCGGACCCGGTGAACGACACGACCGGCAGGCGCGGGTCGGCGACCAGGGCGGGCGCGCGGTCGTTCGGGATGGGGACGACCGACCACATGCCGGCGGGCAGGTCGGTCTCGGCGAGGATCTCGCCGAGCAGCAGCGCACTGAGCGGGGTCGCCGGCGCCGGCTTGAGCACGATCGGCGCGCCGACCGCGATCGCCGGCGCGACCTTGTGCGCGACCAGGTTGAGCGGGAAGTTGAACGGCGAGATACCCAGCACCGGGCCCCGCGGCACCCGCTTGACCAGCGCGATGCGGCCGGTGGCGGCCGGGTCGGTGTCGAGGCGCTGCACCGCGCCGGAGAAGCGGCGCGCCTCCTCGGCCGCCCAGCGGAACGTCGACACCGCGCGGGCCACCTCGCCGCGGGCCCACTTCAGCGGCTTGCCGTTCTCGGCGGTGATCAGCCGGGCGACCTCGTCGGCGCGCTCCTTGAGCCGGGCGCTGACGTGGTCGAGGGCTCCGGCCCGGGCGCTCGCGGGCAGTGCGGCGGCCTCGGCGGCGACGGCGGCGGCCGCCGCGACGGCCTCCTCCACCTGCTCGGGCGTAGCGTTGGCAGTAGTGCCGACCGGGCGCCCGTCGAAGGGGTGGCGGATCTCGACGGCGTCGTCGCTGGTCGCCGGGCGGCCGGCGATGTAGAACGGGGTCACGATTCCCACCCTAAACCCTGCCCCGGCCCGTTCACAGCGCGGAAACAGTTGCGCAAGGGGTTGTGTGCCGCGGATTCGATGGAAGGATGTGGCTGCCGGCACTCAAAGGAGTGGACATGACCAAGCAACTGCAGAATTTCATCGACGGCGCGCACGTCGAGCCCGTCGACGGCCAGTATTCGGACCTCATCGACCCCACCACCGGTGAGGTGTTCGCCTCCGCACCGGTGTCCGGCGCGCAGGACGTGGACCGCGCCATGCGGGCCGCGTCGAAGGCGTTCGAGACGTGGCGGGACGCGACGCCCTCGGAGCGGCAGAAGGCGCTGCTCAAGCTCGCCGACGCGATGGAGGAGCGGGCCGGCGAGCTCATCGACGCCGAGGTCCGCAACACCGGCAAGCCGCGCGGGATGACGGCGAGCGAGGAACTGCCCCCGTCGGTGGACCAGATCCGCTTCTTCGCCGGCGCCGCGCGGCTGCTCGAGGGCCGTTCCGCCGGGGAGTACATGAAGGGCCACACCAGCTACGTGCGCCGCGAGCCGATTGGCGTCTGCGCGCAGGTCACGCCCTGGAACTACCCGATGATGATGGCGGTGTGGAAGATCGCGCCGGCGCTCGCCGCGGGCAACACGGTCGTGCTCAAGCCCTCCGACACCACGCCGGTCTCCACGCTGCTGCTGGCCGAGCTGGCCGCCGAGTTCCTGCCCCCGGGCGTGCTCAACGTCGTCACGGGCGACCGGGAGACGGGCCGGGCGCTGGTGGCACACCCGACGCCGCAGTTCGTGTCGATCACCGGCTCGGTGCGCGCCGGGCGCGAGGTCGCCTCCGGCGCGGCGCCCTCGCTCAAGCGGACCCATTTGGAGCTCGGCGGGAAGGCCCCGGTCGTGGTCTTCGACGACGCCGACCTGGCCGCGGCCGCCGAGGCGATCGCCGTCGCCGGCTACTTCAACGCGGGCCAGGACTGCACCGCGGCCACCCGGGTGCTGGCCGGCCCCGGCATCTACGACGACTTCGTGGCGGCGCTGGCCGAGCAGGCCGCCGGGACGAAGACCGGCGCGCCGGACGACGAGGACGTGCTCTACGGCCCGCTCAACAACGCCAACCAGCTGGCCCGGGTCGGCGGCTTCATCGACCGGCTGCCCGACCACGCCAAGCTCGACGCGGGCGGCTCCCGGGTCGGCGAGCGCGGCTACTTCTACTCCCCGACCGTGGTCTCCGGCCTGCGCCAGGACGACGAGATCATCCAGGACGAGGTCTTCGGGCCGGTGATCACCGTGCAGCGCTTCACCGACGAGGACGAGGCGGTGCGCTGGGCCAACGGCGTGGAGTACGGGCTGTCGTCGTCGGTGTGGACCCGCGACCACGGCCGCGCGATGCGCATGACCCGCCGCCTGGACTTCGGCTGCGTCTGGGTCAACGCGCACATCCCGATCGTCGCCGAGATGCCGCACGGCGGGTTCAAGCAGTCCGGCTACGGCAAGGACCTCTCAGTCTACGGCCTGGAGGACTACACCCGGATCAAGCACGTCATGCACAACATCGAGCTGTGATGTCGATCTCCTCCGAAATGCACAGGTCCGCGGATATCCACAAGCGCCGCAGCGCCGCCGTCGCGCGCGGCGTCAGCAGCATGATCCAGTCGTACGTCGACCACGCCTCCGGCGGCACGCTGTCCGACGTGGACGGCCGCGAGTGGATCGACATGGCCGCCGGCATCGCCGTCACCAACGTGGGCAACGCGAGCCCGCGCGTGGTGGCGGCGGTGCAGGCCCAGGTCGAGCGCTTCACGCACACCTGCTTCATGATCGCGCCCTACGAGAGCTACGTCGCCGTGTGCGAGCAGCTCAACGCGCTCACGCCGGGCTCGTTCGAGAAGCGCTCGGCCCTGTTCAACTCCGGCGCCGAGGCCGTCGAGAACGCGGTGAAGATCGCCCGGCACGCCACGGGCCGCCGGGCGGTCGTCGTGTTCGACCACGCCTACCACGGCCGCACCAACCTCACGATGGCGCTGACGGCGAAGGACATGCCGTACAAGCACGGCTTCGGCCCGTTCGCCGGCGAGATCTACCGCGTGCCGATGTCCTACCCGTTCCGCGACGGCCTGGCCGGGCCCGACGCCGCAGCCCTGGCCATCAACACGATCGAGAAGCAGGTGGGCGCCGACCAGGTCGCCGCAGTGCTCATCGAGCCGATCCAGGGCGAGGGCGGCTTCGTCGTACCGGCGCCGGGGTTCCTGCCCGCCCTGGCCGCCTGGGCGAAGGCGAACGGCGCGATGTTCGTGGCCGACGAGATCCAGACCGGCTTCTGCCGCACCGGCGACTGGTTCGCCTCGACACACGAGGGCGTCGAGCCGGACATCGTCACCACCGCGAAGGGCATCGCCGGCGGCCTGCCGCTCGCGGCGGTGACCGGCCGCGCCGAGGTGATGGACGCCGTGCACGTCGGCGGCCTCGGCGGCACCTACGGCGGCAACCCGATCGCCTGCGCCGCGGCGCTGGCCTCGATCGAGACCATGCGCGAGCTCGAACTCGCCGCCGCTGCCCGCCGGATCGAGTCGGTGATGCTCCCGCGCCTGCGCGAGCTGCAGCAGCGGCACGCGTTCATCGGCGACGTCCGCGGCCGTGGCGCGATGCTCGCGATCGAGATCGTGGTACCCGACTCGGCCGCACCCGGCACCATCACCGCCGAGCGCGGCTACGCCCGGGGCGCGCCGCTCGGCGCCACCCCGGACCCGGCGAAGACGGCGGAGATCCAGCGCCTGGCGCACCAGGCGGGCCTGCTGCTGCTCACCTGCGGCACGTACGGCAACGTGATCCGCTTCCTCCCGCCGCTGGTCATGGACGACGCCACCCTGGATCGCGCGCTGGGTCTGCTGGAGTCGTCGTTGTAAATCATGGGTGACGCGGGTCACTATGGGGCCATGCAAACCCGTGGTTAGCGCTGCCCGCGGGGGCCGATCCGCGCGAGCGGATCGGCCAGAACGGCCGCGCCTGGGACGCGTTCCTCGGCGGCGGCCGCGTCGGCGGGCAGGTGCGCGAGGTGGTCGCCGACTCGTGGCGGCGCAGCGCCGCCGGCGGCCTCGACCCCGACGCCGCGGTCCCGATCGGCCTGGACGACGATGAGCTGGAGGACTACCGCGGCGCGCACCCGCTGCGCCACGTGCTGCCGCTGTTCCGCGACCTGCTCGGCGGCTTCGCCGAGGACGGCGACCACCTGATGGCGGTCTGCGACGCGCAGGGCCGGCTGCTGTGGGTCGAGGGGCACCCGACCGTCGTGCGCCGGGCCGAGGGCATGAACTTCGTCGCCGGCGCGCACTGGGACGAGGCCCACGCCGGCACCAACGCGCCCGGTACCGCGGTCGCCGTCGACCACGAGGTGCAGATCTTCGCCACCGAGCACTTCAGCCGGCGCGTGCAGCGGTGGACCTGCTCGGCCGCGCCATCCATGACCCGCGCACCGGCCGGCTGCTCGGCGCGATCGACATCACGGGCGGAGACCACCTCGCGAATCCGCATTCCTTGGCATTGGTACTCGCCACAGCCCGCGCCGCCGAGGCGTTCCTGGCCACGCTGCCGGGCCCGCGCGCGGCCGGCGCCTCCCTCAGCGCGCTCGGGCGCGACGCGGCGGTCCTGTCGGCCGGCGGCCGTTCCCTGCCGCTGAGCCGGCGGCACAGCGAGATCGTCGCGCTGCTGTGCGCGCACCCCGAGGGGCTGACCGGCGACCAGCTGGCGATCGAGCTCTACGGCGACGACCTGGTCAACCCGGTGACGCTGCGGGCCGAGCTCTCCCGGCTGCGCCACGCGCTCGGCCCGCTGCTGCTCTCGCGCCCCTACCGGCTGCGCGACGCCGTGCACTCGGACTTCGCCGAGATCGCCGAGCACCTCGGCCGCGGCGACGTCACGGCCGCGCTGCGGACCTATCGCGGGCCACTGCTGCCGCGCTCGGACGCCCCCGGCGTCGTGCGGCTGCGCCGGCTCATCGAGGGGCAGCTGCGCGCCGGCGTGCGGGCCAGCGCCGACCCGGCGCTGCTCGCGGCGTGGACCGAGGCGAGCTGGGGCGCCGAGGACCTGTGGATGTGGGAGGCGCTCGCCGCGGTGCTGCCCGCCGGCTCACCGCGGCAGGCCCTCGCGCTGGAGCGGGTGGCGCGGCTGTCGGAGGAGTACGCGCCGCCCGACGCAACGTGGTTGCAACGTCGCCGTCACTAGCTTCCGGGGCATGACCCGCTATGCAGCCCCCGGCCAGGACGGCGCCCTGGTCGGATACGAGCCCCGCTACGACCACTGGATCGGCGGCCAGTACGTCAAGCCGGTCCGCGGCCAGTACTTCGAGAACCCGACGCCGGTCACCGGGCAGCCGTTCTGCGAGATCGCCCGGGGCACGGCCGAGGACGTCGAGCTCGCCCTCGACGCCGCGCACGGCGCCGCCGACGCGTGGGGCCGCACCCCCGTCGCCGAGCGCGCGAACATCCTCAACAAGATCGCCGACCGGATCGAGGCCAACCTGGAGGCCCTCGCCGTCGCCGAGACCTGGGAGAACGGCAAGCCGATCCGGGAGACCATGGCCGCCGACCTGCCGCTGGCGGTGGATCACTTCCGGTACTTCGCCGGCGCCATCCGCGCGCAGGAGGGCAGCCTCGGCGAGCTCGACGACGACACCGTCGCCTACCACTTCCACGAGCCGCTCGGCGTCGTCGCCCAGATCATCCCGTGGAACTTCCCGCTCCTCATGGCCACGTGGAAGCTCGCGCCCGCCCTCGCCGCCGGCAACGCCGTCGTGCTCAAGCCCGCCGAGCAGACCCCCGCCTCGATCCACGTGCTCATGGCCCTGATCGCCGACCTGCTGCCGCCGGGCGTGGTGAACATCGTCAACGGCTTCGGCGTCGAGGCCGGCAAGCCGCTGGCCAGCAGCGCGCGCGTGGCGAAGGTCGCCTTCACGGGCGAGACCACGACCGGGCGGCTGATCATGCAGTACGCCAGCGAGAACATCAACCGGTGACGCTGGAGCTCGGCGGCAAGAGCCCGAACATCTTCTTCGACGACGTCTCCTCCGCCCGGGACGCCTTCTACGACAAGGCGCTCGAGGGCTTCGCGATGTTCGCGCTCAACCAGGGCGAGGTCTGCACCTGCCCGTCGCGCGCGCTCATCCAGCAGGGGCACTACGGCGAGTTCATGGACGCCGCGACCGACCGCGTCCGCGCGATCCGCCAGGGCCACCCGCTCGACACCGACACCATGATCGGCGCGCAGGCCTCCAACGACCAGCTGGAGAAGATCCTGTCGTACCTCGACATCGGCCGCCAGGAGGGCGCCAAGGTGCGCATCGGGGGCGAGCGGGCCGACCTCGGCGGCGAGCTGTCGGGTGGCTACTACGTCCAGCCGACGGTCTTCGAGGGCGACAACTCGATGCGGATCTTCCAGGAGGAGATCTTCGGGCCGGTGGTCTCGGTGACCTCGTTCACCGACTTCGCCGACGCCGTCAAGATCGCCAACGACACGCTCTACGGCCTCGGCGCCGGCGTGTGGACCCGCGACACGAACACGGCCTACCGCGCGGGCCGGGCCATCCAGGCCGGCCGGGTGTGGACGAACTGCTACCACGCGTACCCCGCGCACGCGGCCTTCGGCGGCTACAAGCAGTCCGGCATCGGCCGGGAGAACCACAAGATGATGCTGGAGCACTACCAGCAGACCAAGAACCTGCTGGTCAGCTACTCCCCCAACAAGCTCGGGTTCTTCTAGTCATGGACCGGGTGGCGCTGAGCCCCGCGGCGGCCGAGCTGATCCGGTCGCTGCGGGGCGCGCACGGGCCGCTGATGTTCCACCAGTCCGGCGGGTGCTGCGACGGCAGCTCCCCGATGTGCTACCTCGAGGGCGAGTTTCGCACCGGCTCGGCCGACGTGCTGCTGACATCGCTGGCCGTCGACGGCGTCGACGAGCCGGTGCGGTTCTGGATGTCGCGCGCGCAGTTCGAGCGGTGGCGGCACACGCACCTGACGGTCGACGTCGTGCCGGGCCGCGGCAGCGGCTTCTCGCTCGAGGCCCCCGAGGGCGTGCGCTTCCTGATCCGCTCCCGCCTGCTCACCCCGCAGGAGCTCGAGGAGCTCGACGGGCAGCCGGCGTGATCCACGGGTCCCGGGCGTGCGGTGCACGCCCGGGACCCGGCACGGTGATCAGCCGCAGTGCCAGACGACCGGATGGTTGACGTCGCCTACCACGAAGGTGCCGGCGATCGTCGACCCGTCCGAGCTCACCGCGGCGGCCGAGGCGAACTCGTTGTTGGGCCCGTTCAGGTGGATCGAGTTGCCGTCCTCGGCCTGCAGGACGGTCCGGCCGAGGCCGTCGCCGGTGATGAGGGCGAGGCCGCTCGCCGTGCCGGCCCGGACGTTGGTCACGCCTTCCAGGCGCATCACCGCGACCGCGTCGGTCCGCAGGTCCCAGCGGACCGCGGCGTAGCTGGACACGCCGTAGGCGTAGTGGCCGGCGATCCCCATCGCCTGGCCGTCGTACCCGTGAGGGGCCGCCGGCAGGACGTGCGGCGTGCCGTCCGGCCTCCACATCATCGCGACGCCGCGCGCCTCGCCGACCACGGTGCCGTCGTCGGCGACGTCCCGCGCGGTGGAGGCCTTCGACGCGTCGCCGACGCCGGACGGGACCGTGAGCAGGTGCACGGTGCCGTCGACCGACCAGGCCGCGGGCACGGAGGACGCGGCGGCGGCGGTGCTCGCCGCGCCGACGATCATGCCGTTGGCGTTGATCGCCAACGGGGTGGCGAACTGGTAGCCCGGCGGGACGGCGAGGTTGGTCGCCTTGCCGCCGCGCACGACCCAGCCGACGGCGTTGTGCTGGTCGCTCACGGCGTAGCCGACCGCGGTACCGTCGCTCGCCACGTCTGTGACCACGCCGGTGACGCCCGGCACCAGCTCGGGCCGGCCGTCGCGCCAGACGATCGGCTTGGGCTGCTGCTCGTCGACGTAGCCGCCGACGATCCGGCCGGCCGGGTCGATCGTCGTCGTCGAGGCGTCGGCGCTGCCGGGCGGCAGGTCGAGCGCCGTCGGTGAACAGATCGCGGCGGCGAGCGGCGCCGCGGGCGTGGCCGAGGCGGCCGGTGCGTTGGGCGGCCCGGCACGCATCGGGCCGAAGGCCACGAAGGTGCCGACCGCTGCGAGCACCACCACGGCGGTGGCCGCGCTCATCACGGCGGTGCGCCGGCGGGCGCGGCGGCCGGTCGTGATGGCGCGTTGCACGTCGGCGCCGCTGTCGGGCACCTCGACCGCGAGCATCAGCGCCCGCAGGTCGCCGCCGGCGTCGTCCTCGTCGAAGGGGGTCATGGTGATCTCCTCAGTGGTTGTTGGCCAACAGGCCCCGCAGCGCCTCGAGGCCCCGCGAGGACTGGCTCTTGACGGTGCCGATCGAGCAGTTCAGCGCCTCGGCCACCTCTTCGATCGGGCGGTCGAGCAGGAACCGCATCACGAGCACGGCCCGCTGTCGTGGCGGCAGCCGGCGCAGGGCGTCGACGAGGCGGCTGCGCTCGTCGACGCCGGCGTGGGGGTCGGCCGAGCGCACGTCCTCGGCGGAGGCGACCAGCGTCACGCGCGACCACGACGCCCGCTTCTCGTCGATGACGGCGTGCACGAGCATGCGGTGCACGTAGGCGTCGATGTTGTCGGTACGCGCGACGCGCTTCCAGTGCTGGTACAGCTTGGTGATGGTGGTCTGCACGATGTCGTCGGCGCGGTGCGCGTCGCCCGCGCACAGCAGGTAGGCGGCACGGTGCAGCGCCGGCAGCCGCGCGGCGACATAGTCGACGTAGGCGGCCTCGGTGCTGTTTTCGCCCATCCGCTTCCTCTCGCTAGCTGCCGTCACCCAACCGACGGGTCCGCAGGTGCGAAAGGTTGAGTGCTACCGGCCCTGCAACAGGGGGCGGCGCGGATCCCACGGGTCGCCGCGGCGGCGCCGGGCGATCGCCGACAGCGCCTCGAGCACGACGCGGTTGGCCAGATACGCGGTGATCTCCGCGTGGTCGTACGGCGGGCTCACCTCGACCACGTCGACGCCGACGATCGGCAGCTCGTAGCAGCAGCGGCGCACGGCGTCCAGCAGCTGCCGCGCGGTCAGCCCGCCCGGCTCGGGCGTGCCGGTGCCGGGCGCCATGCCCGGGTCGACGACGTCGACGTCCACGGACAGGAACACGCCCTCGCACTCGTCGGTCGCGGTGGCGAAGGCCTCGGTCAGGCACTCGTCGAGACCGCGGGCGACGATCTCGGTCATCTCGTAGGAGCGCATGCCCTGCGCGGCCATCCAGTCGAGGGTCTCCGGGCCCGGCCAGTAGCCGCGCAGGCCGATCTGCAGGAACCGGTCCCCGCGCAGGGCGCCGGACTCGATCAGGCGGCGCATCGGCTGGCCGTGGCCGATCAGGGAGCCGAACTCGACGTCGCCGGTGTCGGCGTGCGCGTCGAAGTGGACCATCGACACACGGCCGTAGCCGAGCTTGCGGGCCACGCCGGTGGCGTCGGGCCAGGCGATGGTGTGGTCGCCGCCGAGCACGATCGGGATCGCGCCCGAGTCGGCGACGGCGAACACGGCGTCCTCGAGCCGGCGGATGGCCGCGGCGGCGTCACCGGCGTACATCTCCACGTCCCCGGCGTCGAAGACCCTCAGGTCGCGCAGCGCGTCGACGCCGAGGGCCAGCGACGGGCGGGACCCGTCCTGGGGCAGGTAGCAGGCTTGCCGGATGGCCTGCGGCCCGAACCGGGTGCCGGGCCGGTGCGACGTCCCGCCGTCGAACGGCGCCCCGACGATCACGATGTCGGCCTCGGGCAGGGCGGCAAGATCGCACGCCGGCACGCCGAGGAAGGTGATGTCGGGTCCGAACATCGGGCCGTATCTCGTCATTGTTATCTCGTCATTTGTTCGGCCAGGGTCATAGTTCCTGGATACCCCAGGGGGAGCCGTACTCGGTGAGCAGATCGAGGAACGGCCGCGGCGGCAGCGCCTCGGGGCCGAGCACGCCCGCGCCCGTCCACGTGCCGGCCGCGATGAGCTCCAGCGCCACGACCGGGTTGATGGCGGTCTGCCAGACGACGGCCTGAGAGCCGTACTCGGCCATCGTCCACGCGTTGTCCACGACGTGGTACAGGTACGTCGCGCGCGGCCGGCCGTCCTTGCCCAGGCCGGTGACGTAGGTGCCGGCGCAGGTGCGCCCGTGCATGCGCTCGCCGAGCGTCGCCGGGTCGGGCAGGCAGGCGGCCACCACGTCGCGCGGCGAGACCTCGACGCCGCCGACGCGCACCTTCTTCGTCGAGTCCAGCCCGAGCTTGTGCAGGGTCTTGAGGACCTCGATGAACTCGTTGCCCAGGCCGTACTTGAAGGTGACCCGCCGCGCGTCGATCCAGCGCGGGATGAGCAGCACCTCCTCGTGCTCCACGTTGACGCACTCGACGGGGCCGATGCCGGCCGGGAAGTTGAAGGTCTCCGGCTCGGAGAAGGGGCGGGTGACGTACCAGCCGCGGTTCTTCTCGTAGACGACCGGCGGGTTGAGGCACTCCTCGATCGTGGTCCAGATCGAGAAGGAGGGCGCGAACTCGTAGCCGTCCACGACGAGGTCGGAGCCGTCGCGGATGCCGACGTCGTGCACCTCGGCGAAGAGGTCGTCGGCGGCGTACCGCGCGAAGACGTCGGACAGGCCCGGCTCCACGCCCATCCCGACCAGCGCCAGCCGGTTCGCGTCCGCCCATCGGTCCTGCTCGGCGAACTGCTCGTCGCCGAGCATGACGCCGATCTTGTCGTACGGCCGCTCGGGGTGCGGATGCGACAGGGACATGGCCATGTCGAGGTAGTGCGCGCCGGCCGCGAACGCGCCGGTGAAGACCGGCATGACGAAGCGCGGATCGACGGCGTTGAGCACGTGGCTGATGCGCAGGCTGCGGCACAACTGCTCCACGGCGCCGGCGTCGGAGGCGTCCAGCGCGGCCGAGGCGAACCGCGGATCGTCCACCGAGGACACCGCGGCCTCGGCGCGCGCCACGTCGTAGTCGGCCACGACGCAATGGTCGAAGAAGGATCGCCGGGCGGCGATGCGCACGGCGGCGGAGCCGACGCCACCGGCGCCGACAATGAGCAGTCGCATGGGTTATCAGGCCTTCCGGCGCAGGCGCGGTAGCTGTCCGATCAGGACGATCAGGAACGAGATGAGGAACATGGCGGTGCCGATCACGTTGATCTGCGCGGGGATGCCGCGCTGGGAGGCGCCCCAGACGAACATCGGGAACGTGACGACGGTGCCGGAGTTGAAGTTGGTGACGATGAAGTCGTCGAACGAGAGCGAGAACGACAGCAGGGCGGCCGCGACGATGCCCGGCATCACCAGCGGCAGCGTCACCCGCATGAACGTCTGCCGCTCGTCGGCGTAGAGGTCCATGGCGGCCTCCTGCAGCCGCGGGTCGAGCCCGGCGAGGCGGGCCTTGACCGTGACGACCACGAACGACAGGCAGAACATGACGTGCGCGATGACGACGGTCCAGAAGCCCAGCGGCACGCCGGAGGCGACGAACAGCGCCAGCAGCGACGAGCCCATCACGATCTCGGGCGTGGCCATCGGCAGGAAGATGAGCGTGTTGGTCGCGCCGCGGCCGCGGAAGGTGTGCCGGGCCAGCGCGAAGGACATGAGCGTGCCGAGGATCGTCGCGCCGACCGTGGCGACCAGCGCGATGCCGATGCTCAGCAGGAACGCGTCCTGGATGCCGGCCACGCCGAAGGGGTGCGCCCAGTTGTCCCAGGTGAACTTGAAGTTGTCGAGCGTGTAGGGCGCGTTGTGGCCGGCGTCGCGGAACGACATCGCGGCCACGACGGCGATGGGCACGAAGAGGTACAGCAGGACGATGAGCCCGATGGCGAGGACCCAGTGATCGGCGACGAACCGGCGGAGGCGGTGGACCATCAGAGCACCTCGTCCGTTCCGGCGCGCTTGACGTAGACGAAGACCAGCACGAGGATCGCCGCCATCAGCGTGAACGACAGCGCCGCGGCGGCGGGGTAGTCGCCGACCTTCAGGAACTTCGACTGGATGACGTTGCCGATCATGTACTGCCGGCTCGTGCCCAGCAGCTCGGCGTTGATGTAGTCGCCGGCCGCCGGGATGAACGTGAGCAGCGTGCCGGCCACCACGCCGGGCATGGACAGCGGCAGCACCACGCGGGTGAACCGCGCGACCGGCCGGGCGTAGAGGTCCCCGGCGGCCTCGATCAGCCGCGGGTCGAGCTTCTCCAGGCTGGCGTAGAGCGGCAGGACCATGAAGGGCAGGAAGTTGTACACCAGGCCGGCGATCACCGCCGGCGTCGTGGCCAGCAGCCGGCCGTCGGGCAGCGGGACGTGCAGCGCGTTGAGCACCGACACGACCGTGCCGTTGTCGGACAGGATGACCTTCCAGGCCAGCGTGCGGATCAGGAAGCTGGTGAAGAACGGCGCGATGACGCAGATGAGCAGCACGTTCTTCCAGCGACCGGCCTTCTGCGCGATGGCGTAGGCCAGCGGGTAGCCCAGCAGGAGGCAGAACGCGGTGGTCAGCGCGGCGTAGCCGATCGAGCGGCCGAACTGGGGCAGGTAGGCGTCGACGGCGTCGGAGTAGTTGCTGAACTGCCAGGTCATCGCGTAGCCGTCCTCCAGCGACCCGGACGGGTCGTAGAGGCTCGTGGCCAGCAGCTGCACGCACGGCACCGCGAAGAACAGGATCAGCCAGAGCCCGCCGGGCAGCAGCAGGAGGTACGGCAGCCAGCGCCGACGGGGTTTTTCCAGCTTGACCGGCGCCCCGGCCCCTAGTTGCCCCAGGGCGCTCATGCGGCCACTTCCTCCGAATCCGCCACTGGAGCGTGGGTCTCCCCGGCCGGGCGCGGCAGCAGGAAAGCGTGCTCGGGGCGCCAGTGCACGGTGACCTCGCTGGCCACCGCGAGCGGCGCGGCGACGCCGGAGTTGGGCACGAAGACGGTCAGCTCCTCGCCCCATGGCGCCCGGACCAGGTACTGCGTGCTCACGCCCATGTAGGAGGAGTCGGTGACCAGGCCGGAGACGCTCTGGTGGCCGCTGGGCACCTCGCCGGTGCTCAGGTGCATCTTCTCCGGGCGCACGCCGAGCCAGACGGTGCCGTCCTCGGCGCGGGCGCGCGCGGACGGGACGGTGTAGCGGGTGCCGTACGCCTCGACGAGCACGTCGCCGCCGTTGCGCCCGCGCACCTCGGCGGCGAACAGGTTGGACTGGCCGAGGAAGTTGGCCACGAACGCCGTACCGGGGAAGTCGTACATGTCCACCGGCGCGCCGAGCTGCTCGATGCGCCCGGCGTTCATCACCGCGACCGTGTCGGCCATCGTCATGGCCTCCTCCTGGTCGTGCGTGACGTGCACGAAGGTGATGCCGACCTCGGTCTGGATGCGCTTGAGCTCGACCTGCATCTGCCGGCGCAGCTTGAGGTCGAGCGCGCCGAGCGGCTCGTCGAGCAGCAGCACCTGCGGCCGGTTGATCAGGGCCCGGGCGAGCGCCACGCGCTGCTGCTGGCCGCCGGAGAGCTGCGAGGGCTTGCGCCGGCCGAAGCCCTCCATCTCGACCAGGCGGAGCATCTGCTCCACCTGGTCGGCGTGCTGCTTCACGCCGCGCCGGCGCAGGCCGAACGCGACGTTGTCGGAGATGGACAGGTGGGGGAAGAGCGCGTAGCTCTGGAACACCGTGTTGACCGGGCGCTTGTACGGCCGCAACGGCGTCACGTCCCGGTCGCCGAGCAGCACCTGGCCGGCCGTCGGTTCCTCGAGGCCCGCGATCATCCGCAGAGTGGTCGTCTTGCCGCACCCGGAGGCGCCCAGCAGGGCGAAGAACGACCCCCGGGGCACCGTGAGGGTCAGGTCGTCGACCGCGGTGAAGGCCCCGAACCGCTTCGTCACGCCGACCAGCCTGAGGTCGGCGCCGCTGGCCATGTCGTGCTGCTCGGTCATGTATCAGGCCCCTCGAACCGACTCGAACTTCGCGGCGTACTTCTTGTCCTCGTCCTCGGTGAGCGCCTTGAACGAGTGCGCCTTCGCGAGCGTCGCGGCGTCCGGGAAGATCAGCGGGTTGGTCGCCAGGTCCGGGTCGATCTTCGTCATCGCGTCCTGCGCGCCCTGGACCGGGCAGATGTAGTTCACCGACGCGGCGACCTGCGCGGCCACCGCGGGGTCGTAGAAGTAGTCGATGAGCTGCTCGACGTTGGCCTTGTGGGTGGCCGGAGCCGGGATCATCATGTTGTCGGACCAGAGCATGAGGCCCTCTTCCGGCGTGACGAACTTGACCTGCGAGCCCTCCTCGGCGGCGAGCTGGATGACGTCGCCGGACCAGGCGATGCAGGCCGCCAGGTCGCCCTTGGCGAGGTCTTCCTTGTAGTCGTTGCCGGTGAACTTGCGGATCTGGCCGGAGTCGACGGCCTTCTTGAGCTTCTCCAGCGCCGCGTCGTACTCGGCGTCGGTCACCTTGGCGGGGTCCTTGCCCATCGACAGCAGCACCAGGCCGACCGTGTCGCGCATCTCGGTGAGCACCGCGATCTTGCCCTTGAGATCCGAGCGGGTCAGCAGCTCGTCGATCGTGCGGACCTCCTTGGTGACCTTGCCGTTGAAGGCGATGCCGGTCAGGCCGGACTGCCACGGTGCGGCGTGGTTCATGTCCTTGTCCCACGGCCGGTTGCGCAGCGTGGCCAGGACGTTCTTGGTGAAGTTCGGGGTCTTGGCCGGGTCGAAGGGCTGCACCCAGCCCAGGCCGACCACGCGCGAGGCCATCCAGTCCGTCAGGACCATGACGTCCCGGTCGATGGACTGGCACTGCTGGAGCTGGTTGCGGACCTTGCCGAAGAACTCGTTGTTGTCGTTGATGTCCTCGGTGTAGGTCACCGCGATGCTGGTCTTCGCGGTGAACGCGTCCAGCGAGGGGCGCTTCTTGTCGTCGTTCGCATCGACGTCGATGTACAGCGGCCAGTTCGAGAAGTTGATCTTCTTCTCGGTCGCCGAGGCATCGGTTCCGACGCAGGCCGCCTTCTCAGCGTCCGACTTCTTCGCGGGCTTCGTGCCGCAGGCCGCCAGGACGCCGCCACCGGCGACGAAGGCACCTCCGGCGAGCAGGCCACGCATGAGGGTCCGGCGCGACAGGCCGGTGGCATTGATGACCGCCTGTGCTTCTGGCGAGAGCGGCGGGCGAGAGGGGTTTCGCACGGGGGCTCCTACGGATCTCGGTTGCCGGTCGGCACTTCGGGGGGATGTACTTGGGGGGCGGTGACCGACGACTGATCCTGACACGAGGTGCCATCTCTCACAAGGGATTCCGTTGTCACGATCGGGCCGCACAACGAAAAGCGCTATGGAATCAAACCAGGGTTACGGTCGTAACCTCGCTTCACCTCCCGGAAACGAGGAGGGACAGTGTGCCACGGTTCCGTGTTCGATGGCATCCCTAACGAATCCGCAGATCTACCGTTTACCGGCCGTGGAATTAGTTGCCAACGGCCGGGTCCTAGGTAAGAATCCACACGTGACCGAGCCCGTCCTCGACGACGTCAACAAGCGGATCATCGAGCAGCTGCAGCGAGATGGTCGCATGTCCTACGCCGCCCTTGCCAAGGTCGTCGGCCTCTCCGAGGCCGCCGTCCGCCAGCGGGTGCAGCGCCTGCTGGACACCGGCGTCATGCAGATCGTGGCCGTCACCGATCCCCTGACACTGGGCTTCGCCCGGCAGGTGATGATCGGGGTCAAGGTCGAGGGAGACCTTCGGCCGGTCGCGAAGGCGCTCGCCGCTGTGCCGGAGATCGATTACGTGGTCATCTGCGCCGGCGGCTACGACCTGCTCGTCGAGCTGGTGTGCACGGACGACGAGCACCTGCTCGACCTCATCAACGACACCGTGCGGAGCGTCCCGGGCGTGACGGCCACGGAGACCTTCGTCTATCTCAAGCTCGCCAAGCAGACCTATGCGTGGGGGACCCGATGAACACCGACCAGCAACCCGACGCCGCCAACCTCGACGCCGCCGCCCGCGAGCACCTCTGGATGCACTTCACGCGGCTGTCGGCCTACGCCGAGTCACCGGTTCCCGTGATCGTGCGCGGTGACGGCCCGTACATCTACGACAGCAACGGCCGCCGCTACCTCGACGGCCTGTCCGGGCTCTTCGTCGTGCAGACCGGCCACGGCCGGCAGGAGCTCGCCGACGCCGCCGCCAAGCAGGCCGCCGAGCTCGCGTACTTCCCACTGTGGTCGTACGCCCACCCCAAGGCGATCGAGCTGGCCGATCGCCTGGCGGACATCACGCCCGGCGACCTGAACCGGGTCTTCTTCACCACCGGCGGCTCCGAGGCCGTCGAGAGCGCGTGGAAGCTCGCCCGGTCCTACTTCAAGCGCACCGGCAAGCCGCTCAAGACCAAGGTGCTGTCCCGCTCGATCGCCTACCACGGCACGTCGATGGGCGCCCTGTCGATCACCGGCATCCCGGTGCTCAAGCAGGACTTCGAGCCGCTGGTGCCCGGCGCGTTCCGGGTGCCCAACACCAACTACTACCGCCGTCCGGACGAGTCGATGACGCCGGAGCAGTTCGGTGTGTGGGCCGCGGACCGCATCGCCGAGGCGATCGAGTTCGAGGGGCCGGACACGGTGGCGGCGGTGTACCTCGAGCCGGTGCAGAACGCCGGCGGCTGCTTCCCGCCGCCGCCCGGGTACTTCCAGCGCGTCCGGGAGATCTGCGACCGCTACGACGTGCTGCTCGTCTCCGACGAGGTGATCTGCGCGTTCGGCCGGCTCGGTGAGTACTTCGGCTCCACGCGCTATGGCTACCAGCCCGACATCATCACCTGCGCGAAGGGCCTGACCAGCGGGTATGTGCCGCTGGGCGCGATGCTCGCCTCCGACCGGCTCGCCGAGCCGTTCCTGGAGGGCAAGAACTGGTTCGCGCACGGCATCACCTACGGCGGGCACCCGGTCGGCTCCGCCGTGGCGCTGGCCAACCTCGACATCTTCGAGCGCGAGGGCCTCAACGAGCACGTGCGCGACAACTCGCCGCTGTTCCGCTCCTACCTGGAGCGCCTCTACGACCTGCCGATCGTCGGCGACGTGCGCGGCGACGGGTACTTCTTCGGCATCGAGCTGGTCAAGGACAAGGCCACGAAGGCGACGTTCGACGACGCCGAGAGCGAGGCGCTGCTGCGCGGCTTCCTGTCCAAGGCGCTCTTCGACGCGGGCCTGTACTGCCGCGCCGACGACCGCGGCGACCCGGTGATCCAGCTGGCGCCGCCGCTGATCTGCGACGAGAGCCACTTCGCCGAGATGGAGCAGATCCTGCGCGCGGTGCTGACCGAGGCATGGGCGCGCCTGTAGAGCGCACGCGGATCCGCCGCCTGCCCGACAAGGCGGTCCGCGAGCGCTCGACGCTGCACGCCGTGCTCGACGCCGGCACGGTCGCGCACGTGGCGTTCGTCCACGATGGACAGCCGTACGCGGTACCCGTTGCGTACGGCCGCGAAGGCGACACCGTGCTCATCCACGGCTCCACGGGCAGCCGGCTGTTCCGGCTCCTCGCGGCGGGCGCGCCGTGCTGCCTGACCGTGACGCTGCTCGACGGGATCGTGCTGGCCCGCAGCGCCTTCGAGACGTCGATGCGGTACCGCTCGGCGATGGTCCTCGGCGCCTGCACGGTGGTCGAGGACCAGGTGCCGGCGCTGCGCACGATCAGCGAGCGCATCCTGCCGGGGCGGTGGGCGGTCGTCCGCCCGCCGTCGAAGAAGGAGCTCGCCCAGACCCTCGTGCTGGCGCTTCCGCTGGCCGAGTGGTCGGTGAAGGTGAGCGACGGCTGGCCCGAGGACACGCCCGAGGACGAGGGGTGGGACCCGCCCACCGGCGTCATTCCGATCCGCGAGGTGCGCGATGAGCTTCTGGATGTCGGTACTGCCACAGACGCCGCCCCGCCCGCCGCTCCCCGGTGACGCGGAGGCCGACGTGTGCATCGTCGGCGCCGGATACACGGGCCTGTGGACCGCCTACTACCTCGCCGTCGCCGACCCCTCCCTGCGCATCGTCGTGCTGGAGGCCCGCACCGCGGGCTTCGGCGCGAGCGGGCGCAACGGCGGCTGGTGCTCGGCGCTGTTCCCCAAGTCGGTGCCGGCCCTCGACCGCGCATACGGCCGCGAGCGCGCCCTCGCGCTCAACGCCGCGATGGAGGCCACCGTCGACGAGGTCGGCCGGGTCGCCGCCGCGGAGGGCATCGACTGCGACTTCGCCAAGGGCGGCACCGTGGTGCTGGCCCGCACCCCGCTGCAGCTCGAGCGGGCCCGGCACGAGGCCGACGAGGCCGCCGGCTACGGCCTCGACCTGCGCCTGCTCTCGGCCGGCGAGGCCCGCGAGCGGGTCGGCGCGACGGGCGTGCTCGGCGGCACCTACACGCCGCACTGCGCCGCGATCCAGCCGGCGAAGCTCGTGCGCGGCCTCGCCGAGGCGTGCGAGCGCCGGGGCGTGCGCATCCACGAGCAAACCCCGGTCACCCGCATTGCGCCGGGCCGTGCCGAGACGCCGCACGGCACCGTGCGGGCCCCGATCGTCGTGCGCGCCACCGAGGGCTTCACGCCGCGCCTGCCGGGCCTGCGCCGGGCGATCGCGCCGGTGTACTCCCTGATGATCGCCACCGACCCGTTGCCGGCGTCGTTCTGGTCCGAGGCCGGCCTGTCCGATCGCGAGACCTTCACCGATCACCGCCACCTCATCATCTACGGCCAGCGCACCGCCGATGACCGCCTGGCGTTCGGCGGCCGCGGCGCGCCGTACCACTACGGCTCGGCCGTCGAGGAGTCCTTCGACCTCGAGCCGCGGGTCTTCGCCGAGCTGCGCCGGGTGCTCGGCGAGCTCTTCCCGGCACTGGGCGACGTGCCGGTGGCGCACGCCTGGGGCGGCCCGCTCGGCATCGCCCGCGACTGGATGGCCTCGGTGGGCCTCGACCCGGCGACGGGACTGGCCTGGGCCGGCGGCTACGTCGGCGACGGCGTCGGCACCACCAACCTGGCCGGCCGGACGCTGGCGGACCTGATCCGCCGCGTCGACAGCGACCTGGTCACGCTGCCGTGGGTCGGCCACCGCTCGCCGAACTGGGAGCCGGAGCCGCTGCGCTGGCTGGGCGTCAACGCCAGCCTGCGGCTGATGACGGCCGCGGACACGGCGGAGGCCCGCACCGGCCGCCCCTCCCGCCGCGCCGCCCTGCTGGGCCGTCTGATCGGCGCGTAGGACCGGCCAGTCGCCCGGGCCGGCGCGGAGCGCGGCGATCGCTCACGCCGGCCGGCGACACCAGCGACTTCCTCGGCGGCGCTCTGACGGCCGGCCGGGCTCAGCCCTCGAGGTCGTCGGGCGAGACGCCCAGCAGGTTGGCGACCTGCTCGATGATCACGTCGTGCACGAGGTCGGCCAGGTCGTCGTGGTCGGCGGCGCGGAACTCCAGCGGCCGGCGGTAGAGCACGATGCGCGGCGGCACGCCGTGGCGGCCGGGGCGGCCGGGCAGCAGGCGCGCCAGCGGGACCTCGCCGTCCTCGAGGACGTCGGAGTCGTAGACGTTGAGGTCGGGCGGCACGTCCTCGACCGCGAACTCGACGCCGGCGAGCTCCTGGGAGAAGCGCTGCTCGAGCTGTTCGACGGAGTCGAGCACCAGATCGTCGAACATCTCGGCGCGCGTGCGGGACATCGGCAGGGATGCGGGGACCAGGCGGCCGCGCAAACCCCGGCCATGCCGATCGCGACCGCGCCGTCCCGGTCCACTGCGTCGTCGGTCTGGGCTCGCCACGATGTCAGAGTAGCGCCAGCCGACCCTATCGCCCGAGCGAGCGTGTCGCCGTAGTCACCCCCGGCGTGTCGCGGGGCTACCGGTACAGCGCGATGGCCCGGGGGAGATACGGTTCGGCCGTGAGGACCCCACGTCGATGCTCGCGCAACGGTTGCCCCCGACCCCCCGTTGCGACGTTGACGTATGTTTATGCCGAATCGACCGCAGTTGTCGGTCCGTTGGCCGCATTCGCCGAGCCGCACTCCTACGACCTGTGCGAATCACACGCCCGCGGGCTGACGGCGCCGCGGGGTTGGGACCTGGTACGGCACGAGGGCGAGTACGGGCCGCCCCCACCGACGAACGACGATCTCGTCGCGCTCGCCGAGGCCGTGCGCGAAGCCGCCCGTCCCGCACCGCGTCGCGAGGAACCGGATCAGCAGCATCCGCTCGGCCGGCGTGGGCACCTGCGCGTCATTCCTCCGGACGCATAAATATTAATTACCGGCGCATTTACCCACGAAAAGGGCGCCGACCCCAAATTCGGATGTCGGCGCCCAATTTCGAAATCCCGATCTGCTAAGCAGCCCGTCGCTTGAGCTTGCGGCGCTCGCGTTCCGAGAGCCCACCCCAAATCCCGAAGCGCTCGTCGTGCCCCAGCGCATACTCCAGGCAGTCCGCCCGCACCTCGCAGCGCGAGCAGATGCGCTTGGCCTCGCGCGTCGACCCGCCCTTCTCCGGGAAGAAAGCCTCCGGGTCGGTCTGCGAACACAGAGCGCGCTCTTGCCACTCCGGAGCGTTACCCAGCAGGTCGGCCACGACTGGTCGGCCGTCCATCAGCGTGCCTCCTTCTTGCGCACCGGCGTCAATGCCGGCGCAACCCCCCACGCGGAAGGCGCATGTCCTACAAGGTTGCTGTACCTCGGCGCGGTGTTCCCATATGCCCGCTTGGTGGCGACTTGCTACCAACCCAACGAACATCCCCCGTGAAATTACACGCGTGTAATGCGTGCGTCGTCAAGCCGAACCTGCTAAATAGGCCCGGCCGGGCGATGGCTTGCACCCCCCTGTCCTACCCATACCGACGCAGCCCCGCCGGAGGTAACGGGCAACACGCCGGACGCGCCGGAAGAGCCTCGGCAACCTTGCTCGAGCCGCCGCGGCAAGCGGCCGAACTGCGCCGATGTGCGGCAAAACGCCGAGATCCGACGCCACGGCCCGCCCATGATCCGCCGTCCGCTCCTGGGCACCGCCGCATCCGTGATCGCGAACTGGGCTCCTCGCGGGCCTGGGGACTGTGATCGCGATGGTCCCGACGACCTGCGCGGCGCTGCCGACGCCGACGTTTTCACCCTTGGCCGTACTACGGCGGGTCGCGGGCCGTCACCCCTGAAGTTCACCTTGGGCGCCGCCGAATTCACCCCGGGAAAAAGCCGCGCACCGCCTTGTACGGCGCATAACCGAAATGTCGGATATGTCCGTCACGGAGTGGCGGACATATCCGGATTCGCACCGTTGATGGCGGATCAGGCGTCGGCGCCCACCCGGCCGTAGACCGTCGTTCGCTGGCGGACCGGGCGGCCGGCCGCGGCGGCGATCGCCTCCAGCTCCTCGCGGGTGCGGGCCGAGCCGTGCTCCGAGCCGGCCATCCGGGAGATGGTCTCCTCCATGAGCGTGCCGCCGAGGTCGTTGGCGCCGCCGCGCAGCATCGCCACCGTGCCCTCGTCGCCCAGCTTCACCCACGAGCACTGGATGTTGTCGATCCGGCCGTGCAGCAGGACGCGGGCCATGGCGTGCACGGCGCGGTTGTCGCGCAAGGTCGGGCCCGGGCGCGCGATGCCGGCGAGGTAGATGGGCGCGCTGTGGTGCACGAACGGCAGCGCCACGAACTCGGTGAAGCCGCCCGTGCGGTCCTGGATGCCGGCGAGGACGCGGAAGTGGCCGAGCCAGTGGCCGGGGTGGTCGACGTGGCCGTACATCATCGTGGAGCTCGACCGGATGCCCAGCTCGTGCGCGGTGCTCACCACCTCGACCCACGCGGACGTCGGCAGCTTGCCCTTGGTGAGCACCCAGCGGACCTCGTCGTCGAGGATCTCGGCGGCGGTGCCGGGGATCGTGTCGAGGCCGGCCTCCTTGAGCTGGGTCAGCCAGTCGCGGATCGGCACGCCGGCCTTCGCCGCGGCGGTGACGACCTCCATCGGGCTGAAGGCGTGCACGTGCATGCCGGGCACGCGGTTCTTGACGGCGCGGACCAGCTCCGCGTAGGCGCCGACCGGCAGCTTCGGGTCGATGCCGCCCTGCATGCAGACCTCGGAGGCGCCGGCCCGCCACGCCTCCTCGGCACGGTCGGCGACCTGCTCGTAGGAGAGGCGGTAGGCGTCGGCGTCGCGCTCGCGCTGTGCGAAGGCGCAGAAGCGGCAGCCGACGTAGCAGACGTTGGAGAAGTTGATGTTCCGGTTGATCACGTAGGTGATGTCGTCGCCGACCGCCTGGCGGCGCAGGTCGTCGGCGATGCGCACGAGCTCCTCCAGGCCCGGGCCGTCCACATTGAACAGTGCCAGGGCGGCCGACTCGTGCTCGGGCAGCAGCAGGCTGCCCGGGTCACTCTCGGCGCGCGCGAGTCCACTGTGGACGTCGGTGTCGAGGCGCTCGGGCGCGGACCGGGGCACGCGCGTGGCGACCTCGTTCCAGTCGCCGTAGACGGTGTCGAAGTCTCCCCGCCGGTCCGCGCTTCGCCCCTCGGCGTCGATCGCGGCGAAGAGGTCGGTGCGGCCGCTGTCCTCGTGCCCGCCGTCCGGCTCCTGCCAGGGCAGCCCGGCCGGGAGCGCGCCCTCATCCGCGAGGCCGGTGTCGCGCTCCATGAGGGCCTCGACGTGCGCGGTCAGCCGGGCGTCGAGCCAGGGCACGCCGCGGCGGGCGTACTCCGGGTAGATCGTCAGGCGCTCCCGCAGTACGAAACCGGCCGCCTTTGTCCTTTCCGCGAGCTCGTCGAGGGCCGGCCAGGGCCGTTCCGGGTTCACGTGGTCCGGCGTCACCGGGGACACGCCGCCCCAGTCGTCGATGCCGGCGCGGATCAGCAGCGCGTACTCCTCGTCGATGAGGTTGGGCGGCGCCTGGATGCGCGCCTTCGGGCCGAGCACCAGCCGGGCCACGGCGATGGTGGCCGCGAGGTCGTGCAGCTCGGCGTCGGGCATCCCGCGCATCGCCGTGTCCGGCTTGGCGCGGAAGTTCTGGACGATGACCTCCTGGATGTGCCCGTACTCCCGCATCGCCCGGCGCATCGCGAACAGCGAGTCGGCGCGCTCGTCGAGCGTCTCGCCGATGCCGATGAGGATGCCGGTGGTGAACGGCACGCCGACCCGGCCGGCGTCCTCGAGCACCCGCAGGCGCACGGCCGGCTCCTTGTCCGGCGAGCCGTAGTGCGGGCCGCCCGGCTCCGACCACAGGCGGGTCGCGGTCGTCTCGAGCATCATGCCCATGCTCGGCGCGACCGGCTTGAGCCGCTGCAGCTCCGCCCACGACAGCACGCCCGGGTTGAGGTGCGGCAGCAGGCCGGTCTCCTCGAGCACGGCGATGGCGCAGGCCCGCAGGTAGGACAGGGTCGAGTCGTAGCCGCGCTCGTCCAGCCAGCGCTTCGCCTGCGGCCAGCGCTCCTCGGGCCGGTCGCCGAGGGTGAACAGCGCCTCCTTGCAGCCCTGCCGTGCGCCCTCGCGGGCGATCTCGAGGACCTCGTCGATCTCGAGGTACTCGGCGGGCAGCCGGTGCGGCACGGTCGCGAACGTGCAGTAGTGGCAGCGGTCCCGGCACAGCCGGGTGAGCGGGATGAACACCTTCTTCGAGAAGGTGATGACGCCCGGGCGTCCGGCGTCGGCGAGGCCCGCGTCGCGCACCGCGCCCGCGATCGCGAGCAGGTCGTCGAGGGATGCGTCCCGGGCGGTCAGGAGCACGGCCGCCTCGGTGGGGTCCAGCGCGCGGCCGTCCGCCGCCCGCCGTAGCGCCCGCCGCATCGCGTTGCTTTCGGTACCTCTGCCTTCAGACGTCACGCTTTGCAGCGTATGCCGCCGGATCGCCGATCCACGCGCGCCCGGCGTGTGACTTGTTCCCCGTGGCCGCTCTCGGTGCCGCGACCACGGGGAACGCGCCGGATTCGCTAGCTGGTCGGCGGGATCGCCTGGGTGCGCTGCGTCTCCTCGCCGTCGTCGCCCTTCTTCCCGGTGCCGGGCTGCAGCACCGTCGTGGCGTCGGGGTCGGCCTGCGGCGCCGGCGAGAGGACCGCCGTGCCCTCCTCATCGGGCTGCGGCGCGGCGTCGGGCTGGGCCGGGGACAGCCCCGCCGTGCCGGTCGGCTCGTCGCTGCTGGACGCCGGGGAAAGCACCGCGGTGCCCTCCTCGTCCGACTGAGCCGGAGACAAGCCCGCGGTGCCGGTCGGCTCGTCGCTCGGCGCCGGGGACAGGCCCGCGGTGCCGGTGGCGTCCTGGGTGGTCTCGGCCGGCGGGTAGGTGGAGGTGCCGCCGGGCCAGCCGGCTGAGGCGAACCCGCCGGGCGGGGTGGACGGGCCGCTGTCCGCGGGCGACGCCGAGACCGGCTCGTCGGCGACCGGGGTCGGCGCGGGCGCGGTGTACGCCGCGAACGGCGAGCTGAGCGGCGGCGCGGACGACGGCGACGCGGAGACGGGCTGCGCCTCGGCGGCCGGCGGGGCCGGGGTCGCCGGCGCGCCGAAGCTGGGCGCGGCGGCGGGCGGGGCGGTGTAGCCGGGCGCCGCGTACCCGGGCTGGGCGTAGCCGCCCGACGTCGGCGCGGCGGCCGGTGCGCCGCTGGCGGGCGCGGCGCCGGGCTGCACGCCGGCCGTGGCCGCCGGGGTGGCGTAGCCGGGCGGGGTGAACGCGGCCGTGGCCTGCGCCTGCGCCGGGTAGCCGGGCGCAGCGCCGGCGACGACGCCGGGCGCGGCCGGGTTGACCGGCGTGGCGCCGGTCGGCTGTGCCCAGCCGGCGGTGGCCGGCTGCTGCTGGTGCTGTTGCTGCGCGTACGCCGCCGCGTAGGCCTGCTGCTGCGCCGCCGCTGCCGCGGGCTGCGCGCCGGTGACGTAGCCGGTCTGCTGGGCGTACTGCTGCTGCGGGTAGGCGTAGCCGGCCGGCGGGTACTGGTAACCGGGCTGGCCGTAGACGGGCGCGACCGGCTTCGGCGCGGTGAACGCGCCGAGGTAGATGCGCGCGGTCAGGAACAGCCCGAGCGCGACGAGCCCGAGCGTGGCCAGGTGCTCCAGGAAATAGGAGACGCCGTAGCCCTTGGCAACGTACTCGCTCTGCAGGTCGCCGATCACGCCGGCGAACAGCAACACGACGCCGAAGAGGGAGCCGATCGCGTACTCCACGAGCGCGCCGATGACGACGGTCTTCGCCCGGCGGCTGACCGGCTCCACGTGCGTGACCAGCAGGACCGCGATGATCGGCAGCAGGATCACCTGGAAGCCCAGGATGTTGGTGAAATGAACGCTCGCCGTGTCGAGGAACGAGTTGAACATGGCGGTGAGCAGCTCGATGAAGCCGCCCAGCAGGAAGAGCCCGGCGGCGCCGAGCAGACCGAAGGCGGCCAGCTCGCGGTAGGGCTCGAGCAGCCCGCGGGCCTTCTTGGCGTCCAGCGACGGCACGGGAGCGGCCGGCATCGCCTGCACGTGCTGCGGCACGGCGCCCACGACGGGCACGGCCTGGGTCGCCGGGCCGGCGGCGGGGGTCTGGTACGCGGCCGCGGCCGGCGGCGGCGTGAACGCCCCCGTGGGGGTCTGATCGGGTGGCTGGGTGCTCACTGGCTCTCCCGAAGTGAACGGTCCGAGTTGCTGTCGAGTCGAAGGTCCGTGTAAGAGGTCGCCAGCAGCCTAGCCCCCGGCGGCGATTCCTGCGTGCGCAAGAGACCCCGCACAGCGCGGTAACGGCGGTGGGGCAGGATTGAAGGCATGCGGATCGTGGTTCTGGCCGGTGGGATCGGTGGCGCGCGCTTCCTGCTCGGCGTGCGCGCATATGCGCGGGAGACGGGCGCCGAGGTGACGGCGGTGGTCAACGTCGGCGACGACGTGACGCTGCACGGGCTGCGGATCTGCCCGGACCTCGACAGCGTGATGTACACGCTCGGCGGCGGCGCCGACCCGGAGCGGGGCTGGGGCAGGGTCGGGGAGAGCTGGACCGTCAAGGAGGAGCTCGCCGCGTACGGCGCGGAGCCCACCTGGTTCGGCCTCGGCGACAAGGACATCGCCACCCACCTCGTGCGCACGCGGATGCTTGACGCCGGGTATCCGCTCTCCGCGGTCACCGAGGCGCTCTGCGACCGCTGGCAGCCCGGGATCCGCATGCTGCCGGCCAGCGACGACCGCGTGGAGACGCACGCCGTCGTCGAGATCGACGGGGCGACCAAGGCGATCCACTTCCAGGAGTGGTGGATCCGCCACCGCGCCGACGTGCCGACGCAGCGCTTCGTGTTCGTGGGCGCCGAGACGGCCAAGCCGCCCGCGGGCGTGCTGGACGCCATTGCTCAGGCCGATGTGGTACTCCTGGCGCCGAGCAACCCCATCGTCTCCATCGCCCCGATCCTGGCCGTCCCGGCCGTGCGCGACGCCGTGGCGACCGGCCGCGCCCCGGTCGTCGGCGTCTCCCCCATCATCGGCACCGCACCGGTGCGCGGCATGGCCGACAAGTGCCTCGCCGTGATGGGCGTCGAGTGCTCACCGGCCGGCGTCGGCGGCCTGCTCGGCGCCCGCGCCGACGGCGGCGTGCTCGACGCCTGGCTGGTGGACGAGACCGACGCCGGCGTCGAGGTGCCCGGGCTCACCGTGCGCGCCGTGCCGCTGTGGATGACCGACGAGGCCACGACCGCCGCGATGGTCCGCAACGCGCTGTCCACGGTCGGCGTCGCATGACCCCGTCGCTGGAGATCCGCCCGGTCACCGGCATCGGCGACGTCCGGCCGGGCGACGACCTGGCCGCGCTCATCACCACCGCCGCGCCGTGGCTCGCCGACGGCGACGTGCTCGTCGTGACCAGCAAGATCGTGAGCAAGGCCGAGGGGCAGCTGGTCGAGATCCCGCTCGACGAGCCGGCCCGGGAGGCCGCCCGCGAGGCCGCGCTGCGCGCCGAGACGGCCCGCGTGGTGGCTCGGCGCGGCGCGACCCGGATCGTGCAGACGCACCACGGGTTCGTGCTCGCCGCGGGCGGCATCGACGCGTCCAACGTCGACCCGACCCATTTGGTGCTGCTGCCGAAGGACCCGGACGCGTCGGCGCGCTGGCTGCGCGAGGAGCTGCGCGAGCGCTTCTCGCTCGACGTCGCCGTCGTCATCACCGACACGATGGGCCGCCCGTGGCGGCTGGGCCTCACCGACGTGGCCATCGGCGCGGCCGGCGTCGACGCGCTCGTGGACTACCGGGGCCTCCGGGACACGTACGGCAACGAGCTCCAGCTCACCCAGATGGCCCAGATCGACCAGCTGGCCTCCGCCGCCGAGCTGGTGAAGGGCAAGACGGCGCAGGTGCCGGTGGCCGTGGTGCGCGGCTTCGCGGTCCGCTTCCCGCGTGAGCACGGCAGCGGCGCCGCCGAGCTCATCCGCGGCGCCGACGCCGACCTCTTCTCGCTCGGCACCGCCGAGGCGGTCGCCCGGGGCCTGCGCGCCGCCGCCGACCTCCCGGACGCGCCCGCGTTCGCACCCGCCGGCGAGCCCGTCCGGCTCCCCGACCTCCCGTTCCCGACAACACGGAGCGTGACCGTTCCGCCCAACACTGTGGCGGCCGTCGTCGTCTGGTCCCCCGCCGGGGACTTGCGCGCCGCGGCCGAGGCGGGCCGACGCGCCGAGCGCCTGCGCGCCGTTCTCGCAGCTGACGGCCTCGCGACGGCATGGCTCGAGATCGAGGACCCGGCCGTGCTGGTCGGCGATCTGCCACACGGCGGCGTGCCCCTCGGCGTGCTCGCGATCGGGCGCGGTAGCCTGCCGTCACTATGATGCTGCACGAGGACGCTCTCGCCGTACTGTCGGACTGGTCGGCTCCGACCCCGGAGGCCGAGGCCACCCGCCAGCGTTTCCTGGAGTTCGTACGACCGGACCCGGCCACCGTCTGGCGCGAGCACAACGGCGGCCACGTCACGGCGAGCACGCTGGTCGTCGACGCCGCCGCCGAGCGGGTGCTGCTGTGCCTGCACGGCCGGATCAAGCGCTGGGTCCAGCTGGGCGGGCACTGTGAGCCCGGCGACGCCACCATCGCGGGCGCGGCCCTGCGCGAGGCGACGGAGGAGTCGGGCATCGTCGGGCTGCGCATCAGCGAGGCCCCGATCGGCCTGGACGTGCACCACGTGTACTGCTCGGGCGGGCCGTCGCTGCACTACGACGTCCGATACGCGGCGATCGCCCCGCCCGGCGCCGTCGAGTTCGTCAGCGCGGAGTCGGCGGCCCTGGGCTGGTTCGCACCGGACGCGTTGCCCGACCCGTTGGCGGACGCGACGGAATCCCTGGTGGCACCGGCCCTGGCCTGGGCAAAGCGCTCCTGACCTCGCCGGGAAAATGAGCACGGGCCGGCGCGGTCAGCGACGGCCCGTGCGACGGTAGGGGTCGGGACGAAGGTCCGGTCAGAGCAGCTCGATCGAGCCGCGCTCCTTCAGCGAGTCGACCAGCTTCTTGACGTCCTGGGCACGGGCGCGCGGGCAGATCAGCAGGGCGTCCGGGGTGTCGACGATGATGAGGTCGCTGACGCCCACCGCGGCCACCAGCCGGCCCGAGCGCGGCACCACGACCACGCGCTCCGAGTCCTGCATGAGGACCGTGGGCTTGGCCGGGTTGCCGGGGTCGACCGTCACGTCGGGGCCGAGCTCGACGACCACGTTGCCGGCGGTGTCGGTCTCCAGCAGCTCGCCCAGGGTGTGGAAGTCGCCGACGTCGTTCCAGCCGAAGTTGCCGGGGACCGTGCCGACCAGGCCGGCGCGGCCGGCGCCCTCCATGACCCCGAAGTCGACCGAGATCTTCGTGAGGCCGGGCCACAGCTCGGCCAGGACCTCCTCGCGGTCGCGGGTGTCCCAGGCCTCGGCGATGCGGCGCAGGCCGTCGTGCAGCGCGGGCTGCTGGCGGGCCAGCTCGTCGAGGAAGACGTCCACGCGCCAGACGAACATGCCGGCGTTCCACAGGTACTCGCCGGACTCGACGTAACGCTGTGCGAGGTCCAGCTTCGGCTTCTCGGCGAACTCGGCGACCTTGCACACGTCGGCGGTGCCGGTGGGCTCGCCGACGTGGAGGTAGCCGTAGCCGGTCTCCGGGTGGGTGGGCGTGATGCCGATGGTCATCAGCAGCCCGTCCTCGGCGCCCTGGATCGCTCGCGTGAGCGTGTCCGTGAACGCCGGCACGTCGCGGACCAGCTGGTCCGCGGCGAACGCGCCCATGAGGGCGCGCGGGTCACGGCGGGCGATCACCGCCGCGGCGAGGCCGATCGCGGCGCAGGAATCGCGCGGGGTCGGCTCGACGAGGATGTTGCCCTCCGGCAGGCTCGGCAGCTGCCGAGCGACGGCGGCCGCGTGTGCCACGCCGGTCACCACGAACGTGGACTCGTGCGTCGCCAGGCCTTCCAGCCGCCCGTAGGTCGCCTGGAGCAGCGACAGCGGGGTGCCGGTGAGGGCATGGAGAAACTTCGGATGGCCGGCTCGCGACAGCGGCCAGAGCCGCGTGCCGCTGCCACCTGCAGGAATCACCGCGTAGAACACGGGCACATCATGCCCAGTCGAGGGCACCCTTCCACAACTCGTGGGTGTCGCGTTCATTACTAGAATCGCCTAACCCGGTTTCGGAAGGTGACGTTCGAGGTCACCCTGGGCTAGTACCCTCGCGGGCCCGCGGCTCTGGCCCAGGCGGCGAGGTGAACCTCGGCGCTGGACTCCCAGGTGAACTCCTTGGCGCGAGCGGCGCCGGCCTTGGCCAAAGCGTTACGTCGCTCGGTGTCGTCGAGCAGCGCCGCCAGGTCACGGGCGATCTCGTCGGGGCTCGGGCCGGTGTAGGCGACGGCGTCGCCGCCGACCTCGGGCAGTGAGAGGCGGGGCGTGGTGAGGACCGGCGCTCCGCAGGCCATGGCCTCCAGGATCGGCAGGCCGAAACCCTCACCGAAGGACGGGTAGGCGGCCACGATCGCGCCGCCGAGAAAGCCGGGCAGGTCGGCGTAGCGCAGATACCCGGGGCGCAGCAGGCGCAGGTGGCTGGGCACCTCGGCGATGGCGGCGTCGATCTCGTCGTCGTGGCCCTGGCCGCCGGCCACCACGAGGGCGGGCGGGTCGGCCCGGTCGCGCACGGCGGAGATCCAGCCGCGCACCAGGCTCGGCACGTTCTTGCGGGGCTCCTTGGCGCCCAGGAAGGCGATGTACTCCGTGGTGCCGAGGCCCAGCCGGGCGCGCACGCGGGCCTTCTCGTCCTCGCTGGGCGCGTGGAAGGCCATCGGGTCCACGCCGTGATACGCCACGTCGATGCGCGTCGGATCGGCGTCGAGCAGCCGGATCAGCTCGTCGCGGGTCGCCTTGCTGGGCACGATGACCCGGCTGGCGCGCCGCAGCGACGTCTTGATCGCGGAACGGAAGAAGGTGCGGCGGGACTTGTCGTAGTGCTCCGGCTCGGTGAAGAACGTAGCGTCGTGGACGGTCACGGTCACCGGGCAGCCGGCCCGCAGCGGGCACGTGTAGAAGGGCGAGTGCAGCACCTGCGCGCCGACCTGCTGGGCGAGCATCGGCAGGCCGGTCTGCTCCCAGGCCAGGCGCGCCGGGCGGTGCGCCGCAGCGGCGGGCGCGGACATGATCCGTGCGTTCGGCAGGAGCCTGCTGTAGCGCTCGGCGTCGGTGCGCTGGCAGACGACGGCCAAGTCGGCCTCGAGGGCGCCGAGTGCGCCTAACAGGCCGTCTACGTAGCGCCCGACACCGCCTCGGTCGGCTGGGACACTCGTGGCGTCAACAAGCACGCGTGGCGGACGGCCGGGGGTCACTTGGCGACTCCTTCTGGACTCGATGCGACTTCTCGGCCAAAGCCTACGCCCGATCCCCCGATGATCGATGTCCACGACGCGACTAGCGACGTGAGTTCCACCCAGGATTCAGCCTGAATCAACTCACGTGTTCAGTTCATCGACAGCGCGTGAGCGGCGGTGTCAGTGCGTGCTGGATCATGACGCTGGGTAAGCAAACGTTAGGGTCAGAACAAGAGCAGTCGACGCCATCTCGCTTGCCCCATCTCGCTGGTGATGCGGGTGAGTCGCTATGGAAGGGATTTTCTGGACATATGGGGAATACAATTCCTTCACTCTTCGCGGGGGTTGTCGGCCGGGACCCGTCGCTTCCGTTCCTGACGTACTACGACGACGCCACGGGCGAGCGAACCGAGCTGTCCGGCGCGACGCTGGCGAACTGGGTGTCCAAGACCGCCAACCTGCTCGTCGACGGGTGCGGGCTCGGGCCGGGCGATGTGGCCGCGGTGCGCCTGCCGCCGCACTGGCAGACCGCGGCGATCCTGCTGGGCGCCTGGACGGCCGGGCTGAACGTTACATACGGCGAGCCGACTGCGGCCGGGTCCGACGTGGAGTTCGCGTCGCTGGCCGCGGCCGAGACCGGCGCGCCGGGGCCCGCCGACCGCTACGTGCTCGGCCTCGCCCCGATGGGCCTGCCGATGCGCGGCGGGGTGCCGGCCGGCTGGGCCGACTACGTCGCCGAGGTGCGCCAGTACGGCGACCACTACCCCGGCCCGCCCGGCGGCGCGGGCACCGAGGACCTCGTCGCGCGCGCCCGCGCGCTGGGGCTGCCGGGCGGACGGCTGCTCGTCGACGCGGTCGCGCACCCCGACCCGGTCGAATGGCTCGTCGGCCCGCTCGCGGCCGGGGCGAGCATCGTGCTGAGCGTCAACAGCGACCCGGAGAAACTGCCTGGTCGCGCCGCCGCCGAGGGTGCGACGGCGATCTGAGAAATTCTTTGCAACCTTTCGTGCGCGCCGGCGTGTCGATGGATGACACCGCCAACCGGCGGACGTCTCCACCTCCTCGGGCAAGGGACGGCTTCGATGGTCGCGGCGGCACGGGGCTCCGCGGCCAACGAAGTCGATCTAGGCTGCATGGGTCTCGTTCCCGACCGGAGTTCCGCACCGTTGGCCGTTGCGCCCGAGTTCGCCGACTTCTACTCGGCGACATTCCCGCAACTCCTGACACAGCTCCACGCGTTCGTCGGTGACCGGGCCGAGGCGCAGGACTTGGTCCAGGAGGCGTACACGCGCGCCTTCGCCCGCTGGGAGGCGATCTCGCGCTTCGAGGACCCCACCGGCTGGGTCCGTCGCGTCGCCTGGAACCTCGCGATCAGCCGCTGGCGGCGGGCCAAGCGGTTGCTGCACTTCCGCCGCGATCTCGCGCCCGCCGACGTCGACGGCCCGGACGGGCTGGCGCTGGACCTCACCCGCGCCCTGGCCAAGCTGCCGCCGACCTACCGGCAGGCCGTGATCCTGCACTATGTTGCGGATCTGCCGGTGCGCGACATCGCGACATTCACCGGCGCCGCGGAGGGCACCGTGAAGGCCCGCCTGCACCGCGCGCGAACGATGCTGAACGAGCTGCTCAGCCTGGACGACGGGCGGTCACACAATGACTGACCTCGATCCGCTGCGGGAGCGCTTCGAGGCGTTCCGGGACCGGTCCGTCCGCACCGCGCGCCCGCCCGGCCCGGAGTCGATCCCGGGCGTGCTGCGCCGCCGCCGGCGCCGCAAGGCGTGGACCGCCGCGGCCGCCGCCGCCATCGCCGTGCTCGCCCTGGCCGTGGTGCCGACGCTCGGCCCCGCGCCGCACCCGCCCGACCCGGCCATCTCCGACTCGCCGACCGCGAGCCCGACCGGCCACGAGCCGGCTCCGACCTCGGCGCCGCCCGGCAGCGGCTCGCCGGGGGTCCAGGCCGGCGCGCCCGCCGGCAGCGCGACCGCGAAGCCGTCGAGCTGCTCGACGCCCGCGGACGGCAACGCCGTCGGCGATCCCTACGTGTGGGGCAACGACGTGTACAACGGCGGGCCCTACGCGGTCCGACCGACCGACTTCTTCGACAAGTGCCCGGCGTACCGGCTGCGCTTCGTCCAGGCGCGCTACGCGTGGAACCGCGACCGTCAGATGATCGTGCTCACCTCCAGCACCGAGGCCTTCCTGACGAAGGCGTCGCCGACGTATCCGGCGCCCGTCTTCAAGGCGCCCGACCCGTGCGGGGAGGGCCTCGTGGCGCTGCAGACCACGAAGCCGATCCCGACCAGCATCTCCAACTCGGTCCAGGACTCCCCGGGTGCATACCTGAACGTGCTGCAGAAGCACGCCTACGCGGCCTTCAGCCACTGGACCTTCAAGAGCACCGCCGAGGTGCGCGCCACCAGCGGCTGCGGGCCGCCCGCGGCGTCGCCGACGCCGTCCGCGACGCCCTGAGGCTCAGCCCCGGGCGGCGCGGATGTCGGCGAAGTAGCGCAGCGACTCGGGGTTGGCCAGGGCGCCCTTGGCCGCCGCCCGGTCGATCGGCGTGCCCGTGAGGATCCGCTTCACGGGCACCTCGAGCTTCTTGCCCGACAGCGTCCGCGGCACCGCGTCGACCTGGAACACCTGGTCGGGCACGTGCCGCGGGGAGAGCGCGGTGCGCAGCTCCCGGGCGATGCGGGCGCGCATGGCGTCGTCCAGCGCCACGCCCTCGCGCAGGACCACGAACAGCAGCAGCTCGCCCGCGCCGCCTTCGGGGTCCTCCAGGTGTACCACCACGGAATCCACGACCTCGTCCAACCCCTCGACCACGGAGTAGAACTCGCTCGTGCCCAGCCGCACGCCGCCCCGGTTGAGGGTGGCGTCGGACCGGCCGGTGATCACGCAGGCGCCGGACTCGTCGATCGTGATCCAGTCGCCGTGCCGCCAGACGCCCGGGTAGACGCCGAAGTAGGCCTCGGCGTAGCGGGAGCCGTCCTCGTCGCCCCAGAAGCCGACCGGCATGCTCGGCATCGGCGCGGTGATCACCAGCTCGCCGAGCTCGCCGACGACCGGGGTCGCGTCGGCCGCGAAGGCCTCGATGCGCGCGCCCAAGGCCCGGCACGCGATCTCGCCGGCCCGCACCGGCAGCAACGGCACGCCGCCGACAAAGGCGGTGCACACGTCGGTACCCCCGGACGCCGACGCCAGCAGCACGTTCTCGGACACGGCCTCGTACACCCACTCGAAGCCCTCCGGCGGCAAGGGTGCGCCGGTGGAGCCGACCCCGCGCAGCCGGCTCAGGTCCGCCAGCTCGCGCGGCACCAGGCCGGCCTTGCGGCAGGACAGCAGGAACGGCGCGGACGTGCCGAAGTACGTGGTGCCGGTCTCCTGCGCCACACGCCACAGCCAGCCGAGGTCGGGGTGCGCGGGGTTGCCGTCGACGAGCACGATCGCCGAGCCCACCGCGGGGCCGGAGACCAGGTAGTTCCACATCATCCAGCCGGTCGTGGTGAACCAGAAGAACCGGTCGCCGGGCCCGAGGTCGTGGTGCAGGGCGAGCATCTTGAGGTGCTCGAGCAGGATGCCGCCGTGTCCGTGGACGATGGGCTTGGGCAGGCCGGTCGTGCCGGAGGAGTACAGGACGTAGAGCGGGTGCTCGAACGGCACCGCCTCGAACGCGAGCGGCTCGTCGGTGTCGGCGGTGAGCTCGGCCCATTCCCCGTTGGCGGCGGGGTCGAGGTACCCGATGCGCACGACGTGCTCGAGCGAGGGCAGCGCCTGCCGGATCGCCTCGACCTCGCCGGCGCGGTCGATGGCCTTGTCGCCGTAGCGGTACCCGTCGACGGCCACCAGGACCTTGGGCTCGATCTGCTGCCAGCGGTCGACCACCGAGCGGGTGCCGAACTCGGGCGCGCAGCTGGAGAAGATCGCGCCCAGGCTGGCCGCGGCGAGCAGCAGCACGAACGTCTCGGGGATGTTCGGGGCGTATGCGGCGACCAGGTCGCCGGGCCCGACTCCCAGCCGGCGCAGCCCCGCCCGCGCCCGGCGCACCTGATCGCGCAGCTCCACGGCGGTCAGGTCGACCGGGCCGCGGGTCTGCGACCGGGCGATCACGATCGGCTCGTCGTCGGCGACCCCGGGCATGCGCAGCACGTGCTCGGCGTAGTTGATCCGGGCGCCGGGGAACCAGCGGGCGCCGGGCATCCGCGCGTCGGCGAGGGTGGCGGTGGGCTCGGCGTGCGTGACGACCTCGAAGTAGTCCCAGATCGCGCCCCAGAACTCGGCCGGCTCGTCGACCGACCACTGCCACAGCGCCTGGTAGTCGCCGAACGCCTTGCCCCGCTCGGCACCCAGCCAGCGCATGAACGCCCCGATCCGGGTGTGGTCGAGCACGTCCGCCGGGGGTCGCCAGAGCACCTTTGCCATTGGACCATCTTGCGGTACGCCCGAACGATCGCTCAGTGTGGCCCGCCCCTACGCGATCCCTCGTTTCGGTGTGGCCGACACACGCTGATGATCCGGATAAGTCATGACAGCTCCGCGGTCACGACTTATCCGGATTTATCATCTTTTACTTCCTTGTCTTCTTTTTACTTTTTGGCCTTCCCCGACGGCGCTAGGGAGGGCTTGACCCCCGGGATCGGCCGCGGCTGGGTGCCGTAGTCGACCAGCGTGACGTTCTCGCCCGGCGCCAGGCCCTCGCCCAGCGTGACGTTGCCGGCGAACCGGCCGGTGACCGAGTCGAAGAGCACGCAGTCGGGGTTGCCCGACGGCCCGGCGTCCGCGCGGAACATGCACACAAGGTCATACGCCTTGCCATCGATCTGCATGCCCGCGCCCTTGACGTCGGGCATCTTCGCGAGCGCCTTGTAGATCGCTGCCCGCTGCGCCGGGGTCCAGAACGGCTCCGAGTAGTGCAGCAGCTCGTAGGCGTCCTTCCAGATCATGCCGTCGGCGCCCCGGCCCGGGTACACGGCCTGCGCCCACTGCCGCCACGCCCCCAGCAGCTGCGCCGGGTCCGCCGGCAGGCTCGCCACGTACTGCGTCGTCGGCCGGTGCATGTTCGCCGGCTGGGTCGCCGCCGCGTCGATCTCCTCCTGCGCCGAGACCACGTCGGTGTTCGTCGCGCCCCCGTCGGTGCTCCGAATGCGCAGCGGCACCATCGCTTTCGGGTCCATCCAGACCTCGTGGATGTTCGCGTTCGGGCCAAACGCGAGGTTGTACGACTTGATGTACAACACCTTGCCCTCGCCGATCTCCAGCGGCGACGCGCCCGCGGCGGCGGAGGCCAGGCGGTCCATCGCGGCGACCGCCTTCGCGTGCGTCGCGCCGGCCTCGTTGACGATCGCCGCGCCCGCGGGCGCCCGGGTGCCCGGCGTCACCGGCAGGTCCTTGTCGGCCTTGTCGGTCACCGGCGCCACGGCCGGTTTCGTCGCCGCCTGCTCCCCGCCGCCGTCGCCGCCACCGGCACCGCCGCCCGCGACGGCCACCGCGCCGACGACCACGGCCACCGCCGCGGCCGCGCCGGCGCCGGTCAGCAACCACTGCCGCCGGCGCCGCGGCGGACGGTACTCGCTGCTCGCGAGGCGGTAGCGGCCCTTGACGAGCACGCCCTCCGGCGGCTCGTCGAGCGCGCTGCGGAACTCCCGCAGCGCCGTCAAATCACGTTCTTCATCCATCATTCCGCCTCATTCAGCGCTGTTCGCAACTTGGTGCGGGCCCGGTGCAGCGCCGACTGGACCGTGCCCAACGGCAGGTCCAGAGCCTCGGCGATCTCGGCGTAGGACAGATCGGCCACCGCGAACAGCAGCAGAACGTCGCGCTGGCGGGCCGGCAGCTTGGCGAGCACCCGCGCGATGAGGCGCGCCCGCTGGCCGGCGTCCACCCGTTCGTCCGACCGCGCCGCGTGGCTCTCCGTCGACAGCGGCGCCAGCAGCGGGTCCGCGCCGGTCCGGGCGAGCGCCCGGTAGCCGCGCACCTCGTCGCGGCGATGGCGGAACAGCACATTGGTGGCGATGCCGAACAGCCACGGCAGCGGGTCGGCGCCGTCGGCGATGGTGTGGCGCTTCTCGTACGCGACGAGGAACGTCTGCGCCACCGCGTCCTCGGCGAGATCTGGCCCCACGCGGCGCGCGCAGTAGCGGTACAGCGCCCTTGCGTGCCGGTCGTAGAGGGCGGTGAAGCCATCCGCGATCAAGAGGTTGCCTTCCGGGTCCACGCCTTGTTCTTGTCCGCTGCGCGCCGGCGTGTTCCCCGCGGTTTACGATCTATTTGGTACTGCGATGACGCTGGATGGCTTCCCGACGTGCGAGACGGTGCTCGCGTCGGATTTCCGCCTCTCGCCAGCGCCCCTCGTTGGCGGGCGAGTCGGGCACCACCGCGGGCACGGTGCGCGGCTTGCCGTCGGCGTCGACCGCCACGAACACGAGGTAAGCGGTGGCGACGACCAGCGGCGCGGACTCGCTCACCTCGTCCCACCGCTCGGCGTCGAGGCGCACGCCGACCTCCATCGACGTGGTGCCGGTCCAGTTGACCTGGGCATATGCGTGCACCAGATCGCCGACCCGCAGCGGCTCGACGAACACGATCTCGTCGATCGAGGCGGTCACCGCGATCCCGCCGCTGTGCCGCGCCGCCGCCGCACCGGCAACATCGTCGATGAACTTCATGATCACACCGCCGTGCACCGTTCCGTACAGGTTCACGTCGACGGCGGTCATGATCCGGCTCAGCGTGACCCGCGAGTAACCACTGGGACGGCTGGTCGGTCGGCCGGTGTGCTCGGTCATGCCAAAGACGGTACGGTGCGACCCATGCGACACGTCGGAAGCCTGATCGCGGGGATGTTGATCGCCCCCCTCGCGTGGCTGCTGATCGCCATCGGCCAGCAGAAGTCTTCGGCAACCGTCGTCGACTGGGTCGGAAGCGGCGCTTTCGACTCCGTCGACCTGTTGCTGCCCGCGGCTTACCTGCTGGGCGCCGGCCTGATCATCGGCCTGATCGCCACACTGCGCATCTCCCCCGTCGGCCCGATCGTCGCCGGCCTGGCCCTGCTGGGCACCTACGTCAGCCTCTTCATCGACCCGATCTCGGTGTTCAACAGCCTGGACCCGATCGACATGGGCTTCGCCACGGCCGACCTGCGCGTCCCGGTCACCAACGGCACGACGGCCGTGCTGGGCCTCGCGCTGCTCGTGGCCGCCGCGAGCGTGAAGCGCTGGCGGCCCTGGCCCACGGCGGTGGCGCTGCCGGCCGCCGGGGGTCCCGAGACGTCGGACGTCCACGAGTACCCGCTGGGCCACGGCCCGACGCCCCCGCGTCCGGTGGCCGCGCGGCCCCCTTACGGCGCGATGCCGCCCAGCCCGACCACGGTGTTCCCGGCCGCGGCCACTTCGGTGCTGCCGCAGCCCGGGGGTTACCCGCAGCCCTCCGACGAGACGCAGCCGGTGCCGCCGCCGCCCGGTTCGCCCGTTGGCGGCGGGTATCCGTCGTTCGCGCCGCCGGTCGTTCCCGGGCGGCCGGTCGTCTCCGGGCCGCCCGCTCCCGTGATTCCTGGACCGCCCGTCTCCGCGCCTCCTATGTCCGGATCTCCTATGTCCGGACCTCCTATGTCGGGACCACCCATGTCTGCGTCGCCCATGTCTGCGTCGCCCATGTCTGCGTCGCCCATGTCGGGCCCGCCCGTTTCCGGGCCGCCGGTGTCCGGGCCGCCGCCGGGGCCGTTCCCGCCTGCGCCGGCCGGGTCGGCGGGGCCCGTCAGTGCGCCGAACTGGTTGACGCCGGAGCCTGCCGCGCCCGCCGCGCCCGTCGCGATGCCTTGGGGTGGGGCACCGGGTGGGGGTGCGCCCGCGGTCGGTGGCTCCGGGGATCTGCCCGTTCGGCCGCAGACCGCGCCGGTTACGCCGCCTCCGCCGTACGGGGGTGGGCAGCCGCCGATCAGCGCCGCTCCTGGGGCGCCGGTCGAGGGGGCCACCGCTTACAGCCGTGGTGCGCAGTCCGCTTCGCCACCTCCGGTCACGACGCCTCCCGTTTCCACTCCGCCGGTGTCGCCGCCTCCGGTTTCGGCTCCCCCGGTTTCGACGCCGCCCGTTTCGGTGCCTCCCGTTCCGACGCCGCCCGTTTCGGTGCCTCCCGTTTCGGTGCCTCCCGTTTCGGTGCCGCCGGTCAGCACGCCGCCGGTCGCTGCGCCTCCGGTGTCCGCGCCTTTTGGGGCGACGCCGCCGGTTTCCACGCCGTTCGCGTCCTCTGCGCCGCCCGCGCCGGGTGCGGCCGAGCTCGGGCCATCCGGGTCCTGGCCGGTGATTCCGGCGCCCGGCAGTAGCCGCGGGGCCGACGAAGAAGTCACCCGGCCGCTGCATGCGGCCGCCGGTCCGGCCGCCGAGCCCCCGGCGGAGATGCCGAGCGGGCTGCCCTCGCGGGCGGCCCGGGGCCCCGTCCCCGGGGAGCAGTCGCTCCTGGACGGACCGTCGTTCGACGGCTTCGCGGTGCCGTCGCGCACCGGGCGGGAGGAGATCCGGCCGGGGCAGGACGAGGAGACGGAGGCGTTCCACCCGGGGCGGCAGTCTCCTGTGCCTTCACACCCGCGCCACGCCGCGGATTCCGGCCAGCACCCGGTCGTCGCGCCCGACGCCTCGCCGAGCGGACCGGAGGGCGAGCGGCCGGCGAGCCGCTTCCAGCCGATGGCGCCGCAGCCGCCCGTCGAGGCGACCACGGTACTGCCGACCCAGCCCGGCCCTCAGGACTCGAACGCCGCATTCAAGCCGGCACCGGCCTTCGGCGTCGACGTGACGGGCCCGGTCGGCGGGGACGAGGCGACCACCCGTTTCCAGGCGCCGGCCCCCGATCCGGAGGAGACGGCGAATTTCGGCTTCGGCGGCGCCGCGCCCAGCCCGGCCGAGGCCGCCGAGCGCCGTGCCGCCTTCGCCCGCGGCGAGGCCGAACGCCGCGCCGCCGCGACCCCGTCGGAGCTGGACCGCCTGGCCGCCGAGCGAGCCGCAACGGCCCCCGCGGCCCCGGTTCCTTCAAGCTCAGCCCCCGCGGCCCCGGCCGACTCGAGCGCCGGCGGTTCGGCCGAGGGCGGCGCTCCGAACGACGAGCCGGCTCCCGACCCCGACGCCACTCGGCCGCTGGACGCCCGACCGCGAACCGACGGTCCGTCGAACTCGCCGTGGTCCCAGCCTCCGCGCGATCGGAGCTGAGCCGAGCAGCATCTTCGGCCCCCGTTGCCCAACTGGGCGACGGGGGCCGCCTGCACTCCGGCGCACGAAACCGCTGTGTGGCCCCGGTTCGGCTCCGCGGCGCGGGCTGTCGGCGTGCGACGGCTGACCGCTCATTCCGCCTATCCGCTCATCCCGCCTACCTGGTCATTCCGTCTATTAGTTCGTTTCGCCCATTTGGTTCATTTCGCCTAACTGTGTAGGCGAAGTGGGGGCGGGCGGTCACCAGGCGGCCGGTGCCGCCGGTGACCAGCACGAGGTTCGTCATGGCAGAGGGGCTCCCTGTTACATCGGGGGTGGCTGCTTCGTCAGAACGGGTGACGTACCAAGGCAGGGAAAGGTAACGCGGGTGTGCGAGCACGACGACGAGCTGGCGCGGCGGTTCGAAGGGCATCGGGCGCATCTGCGCGCGGTGGCGTACCGGCTGCTGGGGTCCCCGGACGAAGCGGACGACGCGGTGCAGGAAACGTGGCTGCGGCTCGCCCGTAGCGACGCGTCCGAAGTGCGCAACCTCGGCGGGTGGCTGACCACCGTCGTCGGGCGGATCTGCCTGGACATGCTGCGCGCGCGGCGGACGCGGCGGGAGGACGAGCTCGGCGAGCTCGAGCCGCGCGGGGGCGACGACGGCGATCCGGAGCTGGACGTGCTGCTCGCCGAGTCGGTCGGCGCGGCGCTGGACATCGTGCTCGACGCGCTCTCGCCGGCCGAGCGGCTCGCGTTCGTGCTGCACGACGTGTTCGGGGTGCCGTTCGACGAGATCGCGACGATCGTCGGGCGCTCGCCGGCGGCGACGAAGATGCTGGCCAGCCGGGCGCGGCGGCGGGTGCGGGCCTCGGACGTGCCCGACAACCAGGCGCCGCAGCACAACGAAGTGGTCGCCGCCTTCCTTGCGGCGGCGCGGGCCGGGGACTTCGACGGGCTGCTCGAGCTGCTGGCGCCCGGCGTGGCGCTGCGGCCCGACGCCGTAACGCTCGGCACGGGCGTGTTCGCGGCGGAAGCGGGGGCGCCGCGGGTGGCGCGGGCGTTCACGGGGCGGGCCCGCGGTGTCACGCCGGCGCGCATCGACGGGCTGGCCGGTTGGGCCTGGGCGCCCGGCGGCGACGTCAAGGGTGCATTCCTGTTCACCGTCGTCGATGGGCGGATCGCGGCGATCGACATCGTCGGCGACCCGGGCGCCCTCGCGCGGCTGCGGATCGAGCTGGCGCCTCTTTAAGGATTCCGACCCTTACATTTAATAGTGTTAACTGATAGCGTCCGTGCTCATCGATCCATCGATGGGCTGGAGGTCCCGTGAGATCTCGTCGTCGCAAGTTCGCCCTGGTTATCGGCGCGGCCGCGGCCGTCGTGACGGCGCTGGCCCTCGCGCCCACGATCCAGGCACAGGCCGTGAGCAGCGCGGCCGCGGCCGCCTGTTCGGCGCCGAACTGGGCCGAGGGCAACACGTACACGGCCGGGCAACAGGTGACCTACAACGGGCACACGTACCAGGCGCTGGTGACCCACACCGCCTATGTGGGCGCCGGCTGGAACCCGGCGGCAACGCCGTCGCTGTGGAAGGACCTCGGCGCGTGCACCGGCGGCGGCACCTCGCCGACCGCGTCGCCCTCGCCCTCGCGCACGTCCTCGCCGTCGCCGTCGCCGTCGGCTAGCCGCTCGCCGTCTTCCTCGCCGTCGACCTCGCCTACGACGTCGCCGACCGGCGGCACGTGCGGCGTGAAGTCCCGCCCGGCAGGCAAGGTTCTGCAGGGCTATTGGGAGAACTGGGACGGCGCCTCCAACGGCGTGCACCCGGGCCTCGGCTGGATCCCCATCACCGACTCGCGCATGGCGCAGCACGGGTACAACGTCATCAACCTGGCGTTCCCGGTCATCCGTTCCGACGGCACGGTGCTGTGGGAGAACGGCATGGACGCGGGCGTGAAGGTGCCGACCCCGGCGGAGATGTGCCAGGCCAAGGCGAGCGGCCAGACACTGCTGATGTCGATCGGCGGCGCCGCCGCCGGCATCGACCTGAGCTCGTCGGCGGTCGCCGACCGCTTCGTCGCCACGATCGTGCCGATCCTGAAGGCCAACAACTTCGACGGCATCGACATCGACATCGAGACCGGGCTGACCGGCAGCGGCAGCATCGGGACGCTCTCGACGTCGCAGGCGAACCTCATCCGCATCATCGACGGCGTGCTCGCGCAGATGCCGTCGAACTTCGGCCTCACCATGGCACCGGAGACGGCGTACGTGACCGGCGGCAGCGTGACCTACGGGTCGATCTGGGGCGCCTACCTGCCGATCATCAAGAAGTACGTCGACAACGGCCGCCTCTGGTGGCTCAACATGCAGTACTACAACGGCAGCATGTACGGCTGCTCCGGCGACTCGTACTCGGCCGGCACGGTCCAGGGCTTCACGGTCCAGACCAACTGCCTCAACTCCGGCCTGACGATCCAGGGCACCACGATCCGCGTCCCCTATGACAAGCAGGTCCCGGGCCTGCCCGCACAGTCCGGCGCCGGCGGCGGCTACATGACCCCGTCGCTGGTCTCGCAGGCCTGGAACAGCCAGCTCAAGGGCCTGATGGACTGGTCGATCAACTGGGACGGCTCGAAGGGCTGGACCTTCGGCGACAACGTGAAGTCGCTGCAGGGCCGCTAGACAAACAGCACCACCGCGAGAGGGGCCGGGCGCATCGCCCGGCCCCTTCTTTTTCGCAACTACGCCGCGGCGGTCGAATCGAAGGCCGGCCGTTCGTCGTACAAGTGGGGACGGGGGCGGCCGTGGGCGGGGGCCCACGGCCGGACGTTCACCCGGGCAGCGTCCGCTCGAAGCCGTCGAGCAGCCAGTCCAGGCCCTCGTCGAAGTCGGCGATCCAGGCATCCACCTCGCCGCGCAGCAGGCCCTGGCGCCCGGCCGCGGCCAGGCGGGGCAGGTCGCCGCCGGCGGTGAGCTCGGCGAAGTAGGCCTCGGTCGAGGCGCTCCACTCCTCCTCGCTGATGCCGTCGCGCTGCCGGGCGGCGAGCTCCTGGCCGGCGAGGGTGGCGAAGCCCCACAGGTAGGTGTCGACGACCCGCAGCAGGCGGACGGCGCGCTCCGGCGGCAGGCCCAGCCCGGCGATGGCGGCGTGCGACTGCTCGGCGTGGCGCGCGGCATTCGGGCCGATCGGCGCCCGCGCGCCGAACACGCTCATCACCCAGAGGTGCGCCCCGCCCACCTCGAGCTGGCGGTGCAGGACGGCCCGCAGGGCGGTGCGCCAGTCCGCGGGGATCTCGTCCACCAGCATCTCGCCGAGGACGTGGTCGACCATCAGGTCGATCAGGTCGTCCTTGCGCTTGAAGAACGAGTAGAGGCTCATCGGCCGGGCCTGCAGCTCGGCGGCGATGCGCCGGACCGTGACCGCGTCGAGCCCCTCCCGGTCGGCGATGCCCACCGCGGTCGCGACGACCACCTCGCGCGTCAGGCGCTCCGGCTTGGCCGCGGCCGGACGAGTCCAGAGCGGTCCACGGGCTTCCGTCACGCCGGCCATTGTACGACGTACGGAATGCCGATACATTGTATCGAGCTGCGATACGTTGTATCGGAAATAGTCGTACGGAGGGATCGGGCATGGCGGAGAAGCTGCCCAGGGATCTGCTCGCGCTCGTCGGCGCGATCCTGCTGGGCGTGTTCCTGGTCCAGATGGACTCGACGATGGTCAACATCGCGCTGGAGAGCTTCCGGCGCGACTTCGGCGCGGGCCTCGGCACCGTGCAGTGGGTCAGCGCCGCGTACCTGCTGGCGATGTCGGCGGTGATCCCGGTCGCCGGCTGGGCGATCGACCGCTTCGGCGCCCGGGCCGCGTGGCTCGCCTCGCTCGCGCTGTTCACGGCGGGTTCGCTGCTGTGTGGGATCGCCTGGTCGGCCGGCAGCCTCATCGCGATGCGGGTGGTGCAGGGCCTCGGCGGCGGCATGCTGATGCCGCTGTTCCAGACGATCCTCGCCCGCCGGGCCGCCGGGCGGCAGCTCGGCACGGTGATGGCGATGGTCGGCGCCCCGCTGCTGCTCGGCCCGGTCCTCGGCCCGGTGATCGGCGGCGTGCTCGTCGACGGGCCCGGCTGGCGCTGGATCTTCCTCATCAACCTGCCGATCTGCATCGCCGCGGCGTGGGCGGCGGCGCGGATCATGCCGGCCGAGCGCATCGAGCGGCCGGCCCGGCTGGACGCACTCGGCCTGGCGCTGCTCTCCCCCGCGATCGTCGGCATCGTCTGGGGCCTGTCGCGCGCGGGCGCGCACGGCGGCTTCGGCTCGGCCGCGACCCTGCTGTCGCTGTGCGCCGGCGTCGCGCTGCTGGGCTGGTTCGTCGCGCACGCGCTGCGCACCGGCGAGCCGGTGGTCGACCTGCGCCTGTTCCGCAGCCGCAACTTCACCGCCGCGACCGTGATGATGTTCCTCGCGATGGTCGCGCTGCTCGGCACGCTGCTGCTGATCCCGCTGTACTACCAGCAGGTCCACGGCTACAGCCCGTTGCACGCCGGGCTGCTGCTGGCGCCGCACGGCATCGGCTCGGCGATCTCGCTGACGCTCGCCGGCCGCCTCACCGGCCGGGTCGGCGTGCGCCCGGTGGCGGTCGGTGGCGCCGCGCTGCTGGTGGGCGTGACCCTCGCGCTCACGCAGCTGTCGGCGGGCACGAGCCAGTGGGTGCTGGTCCCGCTGATCGCCGGCGCGGGCCTCGGCTTCGGCGCGGTACTGGTGCCGGCCCAGTCCGCCGTCTACGGGGGCCTGCCCGCCGCCGCCGTGCCGCACGCGACCACCGCGGTGCGGGTGTTCCAGCAGGTCGGCGGCTCGTTCGGGGTCGCAATCCTCGCGGTGTCGCTGCAGCACGACGCCTCGGCCGCGCGCTCGGTCGCGGAACTGGGCCGCGCATTCGGTACGACATTCTGGTGGGCCGCCGGCGCCGCCGCCCTCGCGCTGATCCCGGCCCTGCTGCTGCGCACGGTCCCGCGGCCGGAGACGGAACCGGCTCGGGAGCCGCAGCTGGCTTCCGAGCCGGTGTAAAACTCGAGGCCGCTCAGGCCGTCTGGGCCTCGAGCTGCGCGGCACGGGCCTGGATCGCCTTGACGAAGCGGACGTTCCACAGCGCGAGCAGCACCATCGTGGCGACGAACAGCACCGTCGAGGCGGTGACCGCGGCCGAGGTGGACAGCGACAGCACCAGCGGCACCCGCACGATCGCGTCGAAGAGCAGGCCGGCGCCCCACGCCGCGGACATGATGCGGAAGTTGCGGCGGAACTGCGGCACCTCGGTCCACTTCCGCTCGAAGTCGGCGACGCGGTCCGGGTCGCCCTCCTGCATGCGCAGGGCGGCGTGGTAGATCAGCGGGCGGCCGACGAAGCAGGAGACGACGAAGGCCAGGCCGGCGATGCCGGTGCCGAAGGACTCCTTGACGAGCAGGAACTTGGGGCTGCCGGTCAGGAACGACAGGCCCAGGCCGACCAGGAACACGCCGAGCATCACGGCGGCGAACATGTCGAACTTGCGGGCCCGGGCGGCCACCCACAGCACGCGGGCGAGCGCGACGACCGAGCCGGCCAGCAGCGCGACGTAGTCGCTCGCGCCGAGCCAGTGCGCGACGAAGTAGGCGGCGAGGGAGAGGCCGACGTCCCACAACAGGGAGGAGAGGATGGCCACGAAGCCGGGGGTCTTCTCGTTCATCGCGCGTCTCCGATCCAGCGGCCGTGGAACCCGGTGAACCAGTGCGGGGCAAGGTCGCCCGGGCGCGGGTTGGGCCCGTTGCGGAAGTACCGCCCGGTGAGCTCGAACGGCAGCGCGCCGTCGACCTCCAGGTCCCGGGCGTCGATCTCGTCCGGCACCGGGGCGGTGTAGCCGGGCTTGTCGTCATCCATATGCAAAGCCTGACATGTCATTCTCGACATGTCAACGCCGTCATGACGATCTCGACATGTCAGTTACGACAGGTTAGACTTCTGGCATGTCCCTTCGTCACGCCCTGCTGGGTCTGCTCGCCGACTCCCCGCAGAACGGCTACGACCTGACAAGGCGCGTCGAGGAGACGCTGTCCGGCTACGCCTGGAGCGCCGGCCACAGCCAGATCTATCCGGAGCTCAAGCGCATGGCGGCGGACGGCCTCGCGGAGGTCGTCGACGAGGGGTCGCGCGGCAGCAAGGTGTACGGCGTGACCGACGCCGGCCGCGCGGAGCTGCGCCGCTGGATGTTCAGCCCGCTCAGCGAGGCGCCCGCGCGCAACGAGTTCGTGCTCCGCCTGTTCATGCTCTCCTCGCTCGACCTCCCCGACGTTCGCGTGCTGGCCGAGCAGATGGCCGACGCCAGCGACCGGGAGGCGGTCGAGCTCGCGGACACCATCAAGATGATCGAGGACTCGGTGCCGCCGGACCAGCCGCACGGCTACGCCCGCTTCGCCGCGGAGTTCGGCCGGCGCTGGTTCGAGCTGCAGCGCGACTGGGCCCGCTGGGTCCTCGAGCAGCTCGAGCAGGCGCCCCGGGCGGACTGAGCGCGGGCGGGGTGGCGCGCGTGCGCCACCATGTGCCCGTGGCCGACGCCGCAGTCCTCCGCCGGGTGGCCGCCCCTTGCGGCGCTCTCGCCGTCGCGCTGCTGGCCGGGGCGTGCGCGGCCGGCGCCTCCGGGCCCCGGGTCGCCGCCGCGGCGCTCGCCGGCGCCGGCGCGCTGACCCAGGTCGGCACGCGGGAGGCCCGCCGCGAGCGGGCGCTGCTGCCGCTGGTGTGCGGGGTGGCCCTCGCCGCCGTCGCGGCGCTTTGGGTGGCGTTCGTGGCTCCAGTGGTACCGCTGGGTGCTCCCGCCTGCCTCGGCGACGGCACGGCCGGCCAGCTCGAGCTGCCGGGCGCCCTGCTCGCCGAGCTCGCCGCCGCCGTCAGCGTGCTGGCCGGCGCCAACGGGGCCCGCGGCGGCACGTCGTGGTGGCGGTTCGTGCGCCACGCGCCGCAGTTGCGGACCCCGCTCGCCGTCGTGCTGCACCTCACCGCCCTCGGCTCGACCGCGGCCGCCCTGACCGCGGTCGCCGCCTGCCACGCCGCCGGGGCCCGGCTGATCGACGCCGTCGCCGCGGGCGCGGTCGCGGCCGGGGTCGGCGCGGTGGCGGTCGTCCTCGCGGTACGCCTGGTGGGGCTGCTGACCCTGAGCCCGGCGTCGGCCGAGGACGCGACCGGCGTCCAGCTCGCGCTGGTCGCCGCCGACGTGCGCTCGGTCGCGCAGCTGCGCGTGCTGCGGGTCGCGCACGACGAGCTGCTGGTCACCGCCCTGGTCGGCCTGCCCGACGGCGCCGACGTCGCGGGCGCGCTGATGAGCGCCCGCCGGCACATCCAGGACTTCGTGCCGGCGGCGCAACACATCTATCTGCAGCCGTTCAGCGTCACGCAGGGCTAGGCGCGCCCCGGTTGGACCGGCCGGCCGCGACCACGAAGGCCGAGGCGGGCAGGGCGACGCGGCGCGACATCCGGTACACCGGCGGCGGGCTGCTGGTCACCATCTCCTTGTAGAACACGGCCGCCCGGCCCGTCAGGAAGAACTTGCGCGGCGAGTCGTCGGGGTGGGTGAACTGGATGACCGCGTCGCGGCGGCCCAGCGACACCGGCTGGTGGATGTAGCCGAAGCGGAACGGCTTCACCGGCCGCCCGCGCAGGCGCCGGGCGATGGCCTGGCCCGCGTAGGCGCCGGTCGGCATGCCGCTCTGGCAGGTGCCGTGGATGACGCCCCAGGCCTGGCGGACCGCGGCGGAGTCGCCGACCGCGTAGATCTCCGGGTGCGACACCGAGCGCAGCGTCGCGTCGACCAGCACCCGGCCGCGCTCGTCGACGGCCAGGCCGGCCTCGCGGGCCAGCGGGCGGGCCGAGAAGCCGGTGGTCCACAGCACGGCCGCCGCCGGCACGACCTCGCCGCCGGCCAGCTCCACGGCGCCGGGCCGGACCTCCGCGACCTCGACGCCCGCGCGGACGCGCACGCCCAGGCGGTGCAGGGACTTGCCGAGGTACTCCCGCGCCGGCGCCGACATCATCGAGCCGGGCTCGTCGCGGCCGAGCAGCAGGACCTCGCCGCCGGGGTGGCGCTCGGCGATCTCGGCCGCCGCCTCGATGCCGGTCAGGCCGCCGCCGACGACGGCGACGGTGCCGTCGGGCTCGGCCGCCAGGCGCTCGGCGAGGCGGGCCGCGGTGTCCGGGCTGTCCAGCGTGAACGCGTGCGCGTCGACGCCGGGCACGGTGACGGTGTCGGCGACGCTGCCGAGGGCGATGACGGCGATGTCGTAGCGGATCTCGCGCTCGGCGCCGTCGACGTCCACGAGCACGGTGCGCCGCTCGGGATCGAGCCCCCTGGCCCAGCCCTGCACGAACTCGATGCCGGAGCCGGCGATGAGGTCGGGGATGCGGTGCTCGGCGAGGTCCTGGCCGCTGGCGATCTGGTGCATGCGCAGCCGCTCGGTGAACCGGCCGGACGGGTTGACCAGGGTGACCCTGCCACCGAGCCGGCGGGTGCGCCGGGCGGTGCCGAGGGCCGCCATCAGGCCGGTGTAGCCGGCGCCCAGGACGACGATTTCGGTGGTCTTCATGACCGCTCCTTCAGCAATGGTCTCTGCCTTCGCCCACCAGGACGAGGCCGAGACACGGGGCGTGAGCCGGCGCCGCAGTGGCGGCGGTCACACCCCGGCCGGAGGGTCGGCGCCGGGGTCAGCGCATGCCGCGGTACACCCCGCGCAGCCGGTCGAGGCGCTGGCGCTGTTCGTAGGTGGCGCCGAGGCTCACCAGCAGCACGCCCGTCCCGGTGAAGAGCAGCAGCATCATCCACAGCGGCAGCCCGATGCGGAACAGCTCGTTGACGGTGGCGATCACCGTCACGGCGGCGCCGACGGCGACCGGGGCCTTCTGCTGGCGTACCGCACCCACCGCCACGGTGATGACGCCGGCCAGGATCAGCAGGACCCGCCGCAGCTCCGGGGAGTCCGGCTGGGCGACGGCGATGGCCAGGCTGGGCGCGAACCCGGCGACCAGCGCCGGGCCGTAGGCGACCCAGCTGCCCAGCTCCGGGCGGTTGCGGATCTCGATCAGGCCGGTGATGAGGGCGAGCGCGGCGAAGGGCAGCGTGTAGGCCTCCGGCAGCGCCACCCGCACGGTGATCAGCAGCAGCCAGATCGCGATCAGCTCGGCGACCGACGCGGCGATGATGAGCATCGTGCGGTGCCGGGCGCTGCGGCCCTTGCGCGCCGCGGACAGGCCGAGCACGGCGCCGACGGCGGTCAGCGCGGCCGCGGTGTGCGCGGGCGAGCCGAGGGTGAGCAGGACCGCGATGCCCGCGCCCGCGTACCCGGCGGCCTCGATCGTCAGCGCCTCCCGGTTGATGGTCTCGCTGGGGCGCAGCCGAGGCATCGCGGCGCCCAGCACCAGCAGCCCGGTGGCCACGATGAGCAGCGGGAACGCGCACTGGCGAAGACCCAGCCCGGCGGCCAGCCCGGCCGCGACCGCGAAGCCCTCGGCGGTCGAGGCGGCCACGTGCCAGCCGAGCATCCGCCCGTTGACGGTCTTGCCCCAGATGCCGCCGATCGCGCCGACCACGACCGACCCGGCGAGCCAGGTGAGGGTCTGCGACCGGGTGGCGAGGCTGCCCGCGCCGCCGGCGCCCGCGGCCAGCACGGCGATCACGAACACCAGCCGCCGGGCCTGGATCATCAGCCGGCCGTCGGGGCCGTCCGCGGTCGGCGGGAAGGTGAGCGCGAGGCCGAGCCCGGCGATGGTGGCCACGATCAGCGCCAGGGTCGGCTGCACGGGCCAGGGCGCGCCCAGCGCGGCCGGCGCGATGAGCAGGGTGAGCGCGGCGCCGGGCACCACGATCGCCACGGCCCGGTTGGCCACCGCCTGGCCGCTGCCGCCGAGGCCGACGGCCATCAGCGCGCCGGCGACGGTGAGCAGGAACGCGCCGAGGACGTGGGTGCTGTTGCCGGCGTAGTGCCCGAGCGGGCCGAGGTCGGCGGCCGTCGCCGGGGTGCCGGTCCAGGGTTGCTGGATCCAGCGGTACGGCCCGGCGAGCGCGGCCAGCAGCGCGGGCGCGAGGAACACCACGACGATCCCGGCCGGCACACCGGCGGCCGCGGCCACACCGAGGGCGAAGTTGCGCGGGATGCGCGACTGCTGCCAGCGGGTCACCGGGCGGTTGGTGCGGTCGGGGCGGAAGCCGCGGGCCGGCTCGGGCGCCGACGGGCGGTACCAGTTGGCGCGCAGCAGCTCCGCGAGCACGCCGAGTAGGGCGGCCGCGGCGGCGTACACGACCGCGCCGTCGCGCTGCACGAGGAGCGCGGCGACCGCGGTCGTGGTGGTGGACACGGCGACGCCGCCGCTCACGTACGGCAGGTAGCCGGGCGCCTGTTGCGCACCGGCGGCCGCGACGGCGAGCCCGAGCGCGGCGGTGGCGAGCGCGGCGATGAGGATGGTGCTGGCCCGCTCCGGGTACAGCCCGCCGACCATGGCCGCGGCCGCGCCGGTGAAGGCGAACAGCGAGCCGGCAACGCCCACGCCGCCGACGACGGTGAGCGTGCCGCCGGCGAACTCGCCGGAGTCGTCCGGGCCGTCGCCCTCGCCGCGGCGCAGCGCCACGGTGCGGGCGAGGCCGGCCACGAGCGCGCCGCTGACCCCGAGCGCCGCCAGCGTGCCCGCGGTCGCGCCCGGCCGCACCAGGCTCGCCCCGGCCGCGAACGCCCCGGCGACGAGCGCCGCGCCGAGCCTCGTGTAGGCGCCGCGCCAGCTGCGCGCGAAGGCCGCCCAGATGCCGACGCCGGTGGCCGCGGCCCAGCCGATGATCATCGGGGCCTGCCAGCCGAGGCCGAGGCCGACCGGCGCCCCGAGCGTCGCGAGCACGACGGCGGTGGCCGCGGTGTCGTCGCCGTAGGGCTGCGGCAGCGCGATCGCGGCGGCGCCGGCGAGCAGCAGCAGGGCGATCGGGACCTGCCAGCCGAACTGGACCAGGCCGTGCGTGGTCGCGGTCCAGTGCGAGTCCAGCGGCGCGCGCCAGGGCGGGCTCGCGGCCCGGATGACGCCCACGGCGCCGATGACCGACAGCGCGCCGGCGTAGAGGCCGGTGCCGAAGCCGACCATGGCGGCGCCGGCGACCGGGCCGCGGCGCCACTCCTCGGGCAACGTCCGGGCGCCGACCGCGGCGATGAAGACCAGCAGCGCGAGCGTGACCACCTCGATGCCGGAAGCGGCCAGCGACACGGCGCGGGCGATGGCGCCGATGGCGGCGATCGTCACGGCCGCCGCGGCGGCGTCGGCGCCGGAGAAGTCCATGCCGAAGGTCTGCCGGTCGTCCATCCGCGGCGCGACCCACAACATGATCGCGGCGATCAGCATGAGCAGGCCGATGACCAGGTCGATCGTGGTGGCGCCGCGCGCGACGACGGTGGCGACGCCGACCGCGACCGCGCCGGCGGTGGCCCCGGCCAGCAGCGGCGGGCTCTGCTCGCCCCGGGCGACCTGGGTGAGCGCGGCGACGCCGAGGCCCACGGCGAGGGCGAGGAAGCTCAGCACCAGCACGACGGTGGCCCCGCCGGGCAGGTCGCCGAAGACGATCGCAGCGCCGGCCGCGGCCGCGCCGGGCAGGGCGAAGATCGCGCCGCCGGCCGCGGCGTCGGTGACCCGGCGGGAGGCCGCCAGCCGGTTGCCGTCGGTCTGGTGCGGGCTGGGCAGCAGCGCGATGGCGGCGCCGGCGACGGTGATCGCGGTCAGGGTGATCGAGGTGGCCGCGGGGCGGGTCAGGCTGGCCGCGGCCGCGTACAGGCCCAGGCCGAGCCCGGCGCCGAGGCAGGCCCACGCGGTGTGCGCGGCGCGGACCCGCAGGGCGAGCGCGCCGGCGGCGACCGCGGCGCTCACCGTCAGCGCCGGCACGGCGAGCCAGCTGAGGCCCAGCGCGGCCGGCGTGACGAGCAGGGTGAGTGCGGCACCGACGATGGCGACGTCGGCGCGCAGCTCGTCGGGCGGCGCCGACGGGCTCCAGCCGACGTTCAGCGGCATCGAGACGGGCTCGCTGCGGCCGCTGAGCATCAGCACGCCGGCGCCGGTCAGCAGGAGCACGGCGATGACGTACTGCCATCCGTTCGGGCCGACCGCCTCGTGCACGCGGGCCGAATACCGCCCCAGGTCCGCGTTCCACACCGGCCAGGCCGCCCGCAGCGGGGCGATGATGCCCGGGAGCGCCTTGACCAGCACCAGCAGCATGGCGCCGGCGGCGGACACGGACACCGCGTATCGGGGCCCGCGGCGGGCGTCGGCGGGCAGGAACGGCACACCGGCGGCCGCGACGGTGACGGCGAGGGCCAGGAACAGCGGCGTTGAGCCGGGCAGCCAGACGGCGCCGACGCGGGCGATCGCCACGATGACCGCGGCGGTGGCCACGCCGGCGGCGACGTCGGGCAGGGCGCCGCGGCGCCACGCGAGCGAGCCGCCGACGCTGAGGAACGCGGCGATGAGCATCGCGACGGCTGCCTGCAGCGTCGCCAGGCGCTCGCCGGTGGTGGCCAGCCCGACCGCGGCGCAGAGCAGGGCGAGGCCGCAGGCCAGGGCGAACAGGCCCCAGGCGAGGTCGCGCATGAGCCCGTCGGCGATGCGGTTGGTGCGGCCGGTGTGCGCCGGTTGGTCCTCGGCCTCGGCGTTCTCGTGGTGCGCGTCGATGCGCCGCTGCACGGACTGCTTGAGCGCGATGGCGAAGCCGAGGTCGATGAGCGCCACACCGGACAGGGCGATCGCCCAGCCGGTCGGGCCGTGGATCGCGTCCAGGGCGAGCAGCGGCAGGACCGGCTGCAGGGCGAGCAGGGTCGCATATCGGGAGGCGATGAGGTGGCTCTGCAGGCTGTACAGGGCCGCGACGCCCGCGGTGAGCAGGCAGACTATGCCCAGGTAGGTGCTGAACTGGGGCCGGTCGGAGCCGAGCAGCTTCTCCGAGCGCACGACGTAGCCGTCGAGCAGCACCAGCAGCAGCGCGACCGAGGCGACGGTCTCGGCGGTGGCGCTCAGCCCGCGCCGGACGAGCACCAGCGGCAGGGCGAGCGCAATGGCGGTGATGGCGGCCAGGGAGACGATCCGGCCGAAGGTGCCGACGGTGCCGAACGCGTCGAGGGTGAGCACGATCGCCGCGCCGGCCAGCAGCAGGCCGCCGAGCGCCAGGACCGACGCCTGCATGCTGCTCTGGGTGGCCTCGGGCTTGTCGGCGCCGCCACCGCCGCCGGCCCCCGGCGGGCGGCGCATCTGCGGCAGGCGGGCCCCCGGCGGGCGCTCCGGCGCGATGACCGGATGGGACGTCCCGCCCTCCGGCTCACCCGGTGCGTGACCGCTCTCGATGGCGTGCGGAGCCCTCGGGGAGTACCGCTGCTGGGGGTTGCTCGTCGGCGCGACGACCGCGGGCGGCGGCGTCTCCCGCGAGCGGCCCAGCAGCGGCCGCTTGGCCTGCGCCGCCCGCTCGGCCTCCAGCGAGGCCCGGACCTTGCGCCGCAGGCTGTCGCGCTGTGCGCTGGTGTGCGCCAACTGCTTGCGCAGGGCCTGTGTGTCGTCGGTGAGGTCGCGCTTCTTCTGCTCGAGCGCCGCGACCGTGCGCTGGAACAGGGCGAGCGCCGCCGCATCCGGATCGTGCGGCCGGCCGCAGTTACGGCAGCCGGTCGCCTCTGTGGCCGGCCCATGGCACGCCGGGCACGGATACGTGTCCACGCCACTCCTCCCCCGGTGCTGTCGGCCGGGGTCCCGCGGTGCGGTTCCCCGGCCGTTCACGCCCTACTGGGAAGAATGCCTTGTTTCGCCGTGCTACGAAAGCGAAGCGCTCGTTCGGGAGTTTCTCTATGAAACGACCGGGCGCCCCATGCCGCGGTACTCCCACCCGGCGGCCGCCCAGACGGCCTGGTCGAGGCAGTTACGGCCGTCGATGACCTTCTTGGCGGCGACGAGCGGTGCGAGCGCGTTCGGGTCCGCGTAGCGGAACTCCTCCCACTCCGTCAGCACGCAGACCAGGTCGGCGCCGGTGACGGCGTCGGTGAGGGTCTTGGCGTAGGACACGTCCGGCACGTCGGCGCGGGCGCTGTCCATGCCCTCCGGGTCGTAGACGGTGACCTCGGCGCCCGAGCGGGACAGCTTGCGCACCACCGACAGGGCGGGCGAGTCGCGCACGTCGTCGGAGTTGGGCTTGAACGTGGCGCCCAGCACCGTGATGCGGGTGCCGGCCAGGTCCGGACCGGCCGGGCCGTAGCCGCGGCCGAGCAGCTCGGCGGAGAGCTGGACGATCTTCTGGCGGCGGCGCTGGTTGATCAGGTCGACCTCGTGCAGGAAGCGCAGCGCCTCGCCGACGCCGAGCTCCTGCGCGCGGGCCTGGAACGCGCGGATGTCCTTGGGCAGGCAGCCGCCGCCGAAGCCGACGCCGGCGCGCAGGAACTTGTTGCCGATGCGGGCGTCGTAGCCGATCGAGCGGGCCAGCTGCGTGACGTCGGCGCCGGCGGCCTCGCAGACCTCGGCCATCGCGTTGATGAAGGAGATCTTGGTGGCCAGGAACGCGTTGGCGGCGACCTTCACCAGCTCGGCGGTGGCGAAGTCGGTGACGACGACCGGGACCTCGCGGTCCTCGGTGAGCGCCAGGTCGAACACGCCCTTGTGCGCGGAGTAGAGCATGCCGATCGACCACTCGGACTTGACCCCGAAGATCACCCGGTTGGGCCGCAGCACGTCCTCGACGGCGACGCCCTCCTGCAGGAACTCGGGGCTCCAGGCCACCTCGACGCCCAGGTCGGCCGGGGTGTGGCGCTCGACGATCTGCTCGATCCACTCGGCGGTGCCGACCGGGACGGTGGACTTGCCGACGATGAGGGCCTTGCGGGTCAGGCGCGGCGCCAGGTTGGTCACGGCGCTCTCGACGTGCGACAGGTCGGCGGCCATGCCGTCGGGCCGCTGCGGGGTGCCGACGCAGATGAAGTGAATGTCGCCGAACTCGGCGACCTCCTCGTAGGAGGTGCTGAAGCGCAGCCGACCGGCCGACAGGTTCTTGCGGAGCAGCTCGTCGAGGCCGGGCTCGTGGAACGGCACGTCGCCGCCCGCGAGCTTGGCGATCTTCGCCTCGTCGATGTCGAAGCCGATAACCTCATAACCGAGCTCGGCGAAGCAGATCGCATAGGTCGCGCCAAGGTATCCGGTGCCCAGGAAGGTCAGCCGGGGCCGCGCCGACCCGGACGGCGGGGCTACGACGGGTGGGGTGCTCGGGTACGCGATGGTCACGCCTTGTCTCCGCTCGTTCGAGGTCCGCGCCGTGGCCTCCCCCTGGTGGGGTCGGGCTGACGTCGCCACGGCGAGGATAGTCCCTTGGTCGCCCGTGCGCCTCCGGCCGCTTCATTACTCGTCGGTATGCTCACACTCGGCGGGCCGCTGAACGGCGGTTCAGGAGTGCTGCGACGAGGGGGTTTGCCGTGTTCGAGGTCTACCAGCTGCCCGAGGAGCACGAAGCGGTACGTGAGGCAGTGCGTGCGGTATGTGACGGCAAGGTGGCACCGAACGCCGCCGCGGCCGACGAGACCGGCGAGTTTCCCCAGGCCTCCTACGACGCGCTGCGTGCATCGGACTTCCACGCTCCGCACATTCCGGCCGCCTACGGCGGCGCCGGCGCCGACGCCCTCGCGACCGCCATCGTCATCGAGGAGGTCGCCCGCGCCTGCGCGTCGTCCTCGCTCATCCCGGCGGTGAACAAGCTCGGCACCATGCCGCTGCTGCTGGCCGCCTCGGAGGAGCTCAAGCAGCGCTACCTGCCCCCCGTCGCCCGCGGCGAGGCGATGTTCTCCTACTGCCTGTCCGAGCCCGACGCCGGCAGCGACGCGGCCGGCATGAAGACCCGCGCCGAGCGCGACGGCGACTCGTGGGTGCTCAACGGCGTCAAGCGATGGATCACCAATGCGGGTGTGAGCGAGTACTACACCGTGTTCGCCGTCACCGACCCGGCCGCGCGCTCCCGCGGCATCTCGGCGTTCGTGGTCGAGAAGTCGGACCCGGGCGTGAGCTTCGGCGCGCCCGAGAAGAAGCTCGGCATCAAGGGCAGCCCGACCCGCGAGGTGTACCTCGACAACGTCCGCATCCCCGCCGACCGCATCATCGGCGAGCCCGGCACCGGCTTCGGCACCGCGATGCGCACGCTGGACCACACGCGGGTCACGATCGCGGCCCAGGCCCTGGGCATCGCGCAGGGCGCGCTGGACTTCGCCCTGGGCTACGTGCAGGAGCGCAAGCAGTTCGGCAAGCCGATCGCCGACTTCCAGGGCATCCAGTTCATGCTGGCCGAGATGGGCATGAAGCTCGAGGCGGCCCGCCAGCTGACCTACGCCGCGGCGGCGAAGTCCGAGCGGGGCGACGACGACCTGACGTACTTCGGCGCCGCCGCGAAGTGCTTCGCCTCTGACGCCGCGATGTCGATCACCACCGACGCCGTCCAACTGCTCGGCGGCTACGGCTACACGCGGGACTTCCCACTGGAGCGCATGATGCGCGACGCCAAGATCACGCAGATCTACGAGGGCACCAACCAGGTCCAGCGCATCGTCATGGCCCGGCAGCTCCTCAAGGGCTAGTGCTCTGACCACGAACGTTCACGGTGTTGGTTGACACGCCGCTCGGCCTCCACGCTGGACGGCGTTGTCGCGGCCAGGCTGTCGGGGTGGCAGAACCTGTGCGTGTTCGGCGGTTGTCTGACC
>NZ_BAABAT010000028.1:0-151607 GCF_039537565.1 Dactylosporangium darangshiense | reverse complement strand
CCAGCGTGACCTGATCAGGACGCACCACCACCGACGTCATGACCCGCGATCCAAACCGCCATCGCTGTCAATGTCACCCCACCACGCCGAACAACCACCAAGATCAAACTAGGCTACGTGGCATTGCGCCTGGGGGCTGGCCAGACGGCACGCCGAGAAGCTGCGCCGCCTGCATGCCGCCGCCCTGGCCGACGATCGCCCGGCAGGCTCAGCGCCCGAAACGGTGCCGTGCCCGCCGCCACCAGCCATCGCTGCTGAACAGGCCGAACCGCTCGCGAGCGACACCAGCCCGAGCGAATCCGGTCCGGGTGAGGGCGATGTCGCGCCACAGCAGACGCAGGGCTCCGATCGACCCGGCCGCGTGGCGCCGCGCGGACCTGCCGGCCGCGGGAATGCGCGGCCGACGAAAATTGGCAGATGTTCTCCAAAAATGGCGCGCGCAACGTCGAGCGGCCATTATTCGAACGGTCCGCCGGCGTCAATTCGCCACGCGTTTCGATTACGGCGCTGGTCCGAGTCGTGGTGACGTGCGGTCGTGGTTTCCGGTCGCCAGGCAAGCCGCGGACGATGAGATGGCGGCTTGCCTGGCGGCCGGAAACTGTGACCGCGGTCCGGAACAGGCCGGACCGCGGTCGCAGCGGTGACTAGCTCAGTGCTTGCTCAAGGCGTACACGCCGATGATCACGGCGATGACCGCCAGTGCGGCGAGGATGGCCATGGCGATCTTCAGGGCGCTGTACGGGCGCTCGCCCGCGACCTCGCCGGTGATGCCGTTGACCTGGATGTTGTACGTCTTGCCGGCGTAGAGGTAGCACGCGATCCACACCGGCAGCAGCATGAGCTTGAACGTGACGTCGTTGTACTGGGTGTGCATGCGGTCGATGCGCTGCTCGTCGCCGCCGATGTCGTCGCGGCAGTCGCGCTCGATCACCGGGACCATTGCGGCAAGATGCACGCCCACCAGCGGCTTGCGTGCGTGAGCGCCGCGACGGTCCAGGCACATGATCGGATCGGGCCACAGCGGTCGGGCGCGGGCGGGGTGCGTTCGGCCAGGGTTGACGGTGAAAGGAGGGCCTCGTGATCTCGGCACTCAACCGGCTCGTCGACCTTGTCGAGGAGCACCTCACCGAGGAGCTCGACGTCAACGGACTGGCCAGGGCGCTCGGCACGACCGAGTACCACCTGCGCCGGATGTTCTCGTCGCTGGCCGGCATGCCGCTGTCGGAGTACGTGCGCCGACGTCGCATGACCGTCGCGGCCGCCGCCGTCGTGCGGGGTGAGGACGACCTGCTGAGCATCGCCGTCCGGCACGGATACGGCTCAACCGAGGCGTTCGGACGTGCGTTCCGCGCGGTCCACGGCGCCAGTCCCGGTGACGTACGCCGCGACGGAGGCCCTCTTCGCACACAACCACAGGTCAGGTTCCGCCTGACCGTCGAAGGGAGCATCCCCATGGACACCCGCATCGTCGACCGCCCCGCGTTCCGGCTCGTCGGACACGCGGCCCGGGTTCCGCTGATCCACCGCGGCATCAACCCGCACATCCAGCACCTCATCGCCGCACTGCCGCAGGAGGAGCATGCCCGGCTGAAGACCCTCAGCAATACCGAGCCGGCGGGCCTGCTGCAAGTCAGCGACGACCTCGACCCCGACGCCACCGAGGGCAGCGCACTCACCTACCTGCACGGGGCCGCCGTCTCTCGGGACACGCCGGCCCCCGACGACCTGCACGCCATCGAGGTACCGGCCGGCAGGTGGGCGATCTTCCGCACCGCCGGACCTTTCCCGCAGACTCTGCAGGAGACCTGGGCCGCGACCGCGACGGAGTGGTTCCCCTCCAACCCGTGGCGTCTGCGGCCAGGCCCGTCGATCGTTTCGGTCCTGGAGCGCGCGGACGACTTCAGCACCGCGACCTGCGAGCTGTGGCTGCCCGTCGAACCGACGTGACCGACCCCGCGGAAATCTAAACAACATCGATGATCCGGCCCGGCCGCCTTCCCGTTACCGGGGCTGAAGCCGGGCCGGTACCGCAGCGTGAACAGGAATGATCACCACTTTCGCGCCAACTCTCTCGACAGACTTCCATGGTCAGCTTCCTCGCCGCAGCCGCCCTCACCGCGAGAATCCGGATCACCGAAACACACGTGGCCGACGCCGCCGCCCGGCACGAACGCCTGATACATCCACTGCGCCGCGCCGCCGGCCAGGTCGGTGCCGGCTTCCGGTTCCTCGCCGGCATTCCGGCGCTGCGCCGCGTGACGTTCGCCAGCGCCATCGCCGCCTTCGCCGTCGGCGCCGGCGACGCAACCAGCTATGCCGTCATCAGCCAGGGTCTGCACCGTGCTCCGCAGTTCATCGGCGTCACCCAGGTAGCCCACGGCATCGGCGCCATCGCGGGCGGCCTGTCCGGCCTCCTGATCGCGGCCGCAGTTCTGGTCCGCACGCACATCCCGGCCGAACTACCCGAAGCGGCGCTGACCGCGTCCACGTCGACCAGCATCCCGCGGACGGCCCGGCCCTCCCGGTGACTTGCCGCCGATCCCCCTGTCCCGGCGTGCCGAGCGGTGGTGCGCAGGCGGCGCAGCGGGGCAGTTCGCGGCGTTCCGCAGTGGTTTGCCCGCCGGCGGCCGGGTGCGCTCGGAAGGCTGGGGCCCTCGACGATTAGCGTCCGGGGGCATGGCGACGCCCGAGCTCGACCGGATCGTCGAGGCGCTGCGGCCGGACGAGGTCGCGCTGCGCGACTGGGTGCGGCCCAGGCTCGACGCCGGGACCCTGCGGGAGATGGCGGCGCTCGACTACGGCATGCAGATCGACGAACACCTGCGTGGGATCGAGGGCCTGCTCAACACGCGGCGGCTGCCGGCGGAGATCGAGTGGAACCCGCGCGAGGTGCTCGAGCTGGCGCGCTACTCGGGGCCGGCCGCCGCGCGGTTGTTCGCCTGCATGGTGCTGGTGCGCGCTGACGGGACGGTCATGCCGGCCGAGACGCTCGCCGGGCTGGTCGATGCGGTGCTCGAGCTCGGCGACGAGGCGATCGAGCCCGCCGTGCGGTATCTCGCGTGGTGCCGGCGGGACGAGCCCGGGGTGTGGCGCGGCGCGCCCGAGGCGTTGCCGTTCCTGACGTTGGGGCTGCTCCTGGTGTACGTCATGAGGCCCGCAACCGCCGGCCAGGCCGTCGTCGACGGGCTGGCTCGCGCGTTCCTCGATGAGGTCACGGCGACGGTGCAGGCGTGGGAGGAGCCGGGGAAGGCGCTGCGCAGGACCGCCGGCGGGCCGGGGGTGGCGGGCCTGGCGGGGGCTGGTCGAGCGGTGCCTCGCCGATGTGCGCCCGCATTCCTCCGGCGGCGCCGTGACCGACGCGGCCGTGACAAATGTCAGTGGTGTTCGTGGATGCTTCGCTCGGGCGGGCGCGCCCGGGCGGGGACAGAATGCTGTGCATGGGGATGATGAAGAACCTGATGATCCGGGTGCACAAGCGTAGCGGGGACCGCTTCCAGGGGATGGACCTGCTCTATCTCACGACCGTCGGGGCGAAGAGCGGGCAGGAGCGGGTGTCGCCGCTGGCCCGGTTCGACGACGGGGACGGTGCCTGGCTCGTGGTGGCGTCCAACGCCGGCGCGCGTCGCAATCCCAGCTGGTACCACAACCTGCGCGCCCACCCCGACCGGGTGTGGATCGAGGTGGGCGGGCGGCGCGTCCACGCGCGCGTCGAGCAGCTCGAAGGCGAGCGTCGCAGCGCGGCCCTCGAGCGGATCGTGGCCGCGCAGCCGCGCTACGGGGCGTACCAGCGCAAGACCAGCCGGGCGCTGCCGGTGATCCGGCTGTCAGGCGAGTAGGGCGCGGCGCATCCTCGGCAGGGCGATCGCCAGGCCGAGCGCGCCGAGCGCCACCAGGTACGCGGCGGACGGCAGCAGCGCGGGCGAGACGTGGCCGAGCGCCGGCTCGCGCAGCAGCTGGATGGCGTGGTACAGCGGCAGGCACTCGACGAACAGCTGCACCGGGCGCGGGTAGACGGTGACCGGGAAGAACGTCGTGGCGAACAGGAACATCGGCAGCATGACCAGCTGGATGAGCTGGAAGTCGTGGGTGCTGCGCAGGAACGTGGCCACGGCGAGGCCGACGGCGGCGAACGCGAACCCGATGAGCGCGGCGCCGGGGACGGCCAGCAGCACCCACGGCGAGCGGGCGTAGCCGAGCACGGCCACGATGGCGAGGAACCCGCTGCTGGCGACCGCGCCGCGCAGCAGCGCCCAGGCGGTCTCGCCGAACGCGATGTCGCGCACGGTCAGCGGGGTGGTGACCATCGTGTCGTAGGTGCGCTCGAAGCGCAGCTTGAAGAAGGTGCCGAACGAGGTCTCGTTCATCGCGCCGTTCATCGCCGCCGTGGCGAGGAGCGCGGGCGCGACGAACTGGGCGTAGGTGACGTCGGGGTCGTCGAGGCCGGGCACGTGGCCGACGAGGGCGCCGACGCCGACGCCGATCGACAGCAGGTACAGCAGCGGCTCGAGGACCTCGGCGGCGATCATCGCCCAGGTGTACCGCGAGATCATGAGGTTGCGTTCGACGAGGAGCAGGGCGCGGGTCATGCGAACAACCGCCGTCGGTAGGTGCGGCGGGCCAGCAGCAGGCCCAGGACGGTGAGCGCGGCGAGGTATGCCGTGTGGCCCAGCAGTGCGGGCCGGCTTGCGTCGCCGAGGAACAGGCCGCGGCACAGCTCGGTGCCGTGCCACAGCGGGGTGCCGTAGATGAGGTAGCGCAGCGCGACCGGCACCTGGTCGGCGGGGAAGAACACGCCGGAGAACACATACATCGGCATGATCACGAACCGGAAGAGGCGCATCATCGGCGCGCCGGTCTCCAGGGTGGCGACCCACGCGGCCATCGGCGCGGCGAACGCCAGCCCGGTCAGCAGCGCGGCCGGGGTCAGCCACAGCAGCCCGGCGGTGCGCAGGCTCGGGAAGCACAGCAGCGCGGCGACGAAGCACGCCGCCGAGGAGACGATCCGGAACGCCATGAACAGCATGTGCCCGGCGAGGACATCGTCGGGGCCGAGCGGTCCGGCGGTGGCGCTGCGGTAGCTGCCGCCGGGGCTCACCGCCATGAACACGGGCCGGCCCGCCTCGGTGATGGCGGTCTGCATGGTGGCGGCGGCGAGCAGGCCGGGGGCGACGAAGGCCAGGAACGCGGCGCCGTGCAGGGCGCCGGGCGCGGCGTTGTCGTCGACGAGGCGGCCGAGGCCGGCGCCCATGGCCAGCAGGAACAGCAGCGGGTTGAGGACACTGATGACGATCGTGGCCCGCCAGTTGCGGCGGTAGTGCAGCATCCAGTAGTCGAACTCGCGCAGGGCGAGCGGTTTCAGGGCGAGCGGTTTCAGGGTCAGGGCGCTCATTCGACCAGCGACCTTCCGGTGAGGCGCAGGAAGACGTCCTCGAGGGTGGCCCGGCGCACGAGGGCGGTGATCGGCTCGGCGCCGTCGGCGTTGGCCTTGGCGAGGGCCGCCTCGCCGTCCTCGGTGTAGAGCAGCACCCGGTCGGGCAGCACCTCGACGCGCTCGACGAGCGTGCTGGGCCGGGGCGGCGGCGCGCCGGGCGGGAGGCGCAGCTCGAGGACCTCGCGGGTCACGTACCGCTCGATGAGCTCGCGCGGCGAGCCCTCCGCGGCGATGGTGCCCTTGTCCATGACGACGAGCCGGTCGCACAGCTGCTCGGCCTCGTCCATGTAGTGCGTGGTGAGGATGAGGGTCACGCCGTCCTGCTTGAGCCGGAACAGCCGGTCCCACAGCACGTGCCGGGCCTGCGGGTCCAGCCCCGTCGTCGGCTCGTCGAGCAGGAGGATCTCGGGGTCGTTCACGAGCGACCGGGCGATCGTGAGGCGCCGCCGCATCCCGCCGGACAGCGCGGCCACCTTCGCGCCGGCCTTGTCGTTCAACTGCGCAAAGTCCAGCAGTTGTACGGCCTTGTCGCGGGCCTGACGGCGGGAGAGCCCGAAGTAGCGGCCGTAGATGACCAGGTTCTCCTGCACCGAGAGCTCGTTGTCCAGGGCGTCGTCCTGCGGTACCACACCGATGCGGGCCCGCACGCTCGAGCCGTCGCGGACCGGGTCGAGCCCGAGGACGCGCAGCCGCCCGCCGCTGGGCGGCGAGACGCAGGCGATCATTCGCATGGTGGTCGACTTGCCGGCGCCGTTGGGCCCGAGAAACCCGAACGCCTCGCCGCGGCTGATCCGGAAGTCGACCCCGTCGACGGCCCGCACCCCGCCGGCCCGGTGCACCTTGGCAAGCCCTTCGGCCTCGACCAGCACGTCCGCTGCCATACCGCCTCCCCCGTTTTCCGATGAACGGCGGCAAAACTAACACGATCTATTGCAAGTTTCAGATTATTTTCGGGAAGGCTTCGCGCGTCCACACAGAGCGCAGCCAGCGATGTCGACGATGACCATGCACCAGGCGCGGCGGTCGTGGGTCGTGGATCTTCGGCCACCTTGCGCGCGGTATATGTACTCGATGACGATCTTCGCCGACGAGGCCATCGAACGGTTCGTGCTCGACTCGCGGCAGGCGGGGCCGGCGCCGGGCGTGGACGAGCTGCGGCAGGGCTCGCGCGACCGGGCGCACCTGCGGCCCAAGGGGCCGGACATGCCCGCGCACGACACGGTGGTCGCCGGGGTTGCCGTCCGCGTCTTCGACCAGCAGTCCACAAGCCGCATCGTGTACCTCCACGGCGGCGGCTTCGTGCTCGGCGATCTCGACACGCACGACGCGCTGTGCCGGCGCCTCGCCGCCGCGACGGGGACGACCGTGGTGTCGGTGGCGTACCGGCTCGCGCCGGAGCACCCCTACCCGGCGGCGATCGACGACGCCGTCGCCGTGCTCGACTGGGCGGGCGCGCTCGGGCCGGTCGCGGTCGGCGGGGACTCGGCGGGCGCGTTCGTGGGCCTGCTGGCCTCCCGGCGTACCGCGGCGTCGCTCACCGCGCAGCTGCTGCTCTGTCCGCTGGTCGACATCACGTTCGACCAGCCGAGCGCAGAGGAGCTCGGCACCGGGTTCACGCTCGACATGCCGACGCAGCGGCAGTGGGTGTCGTGGTGGGCGGGCGAGGCTTCCGCGGTACCGAATCCGCTGCTTTTTGATCTTGAGGGGATGCCGCCGGCGCTGGTGGTGGCGGCTCAGCTCGATCCGCTGCGCGACGGGGCCGAGCGCTACGCGAAGCGGCTCGAGGCGGCCGGGGTGCCGGTCGTGTTCCGCGTCGAGCCGGGGCTCGTGCACAACTTCTCGACCATGACGCACCTGTCGCCGGCAGCGGCCGCGGCAGATGCCCGGTTCCTGACTGACGCGGCCGCGATCTTACGCTGAAATACACAGCAGCGTCTTCCCGACAACACTTGCCTGGCTCCCAGAAACTGTTGCTAGGGTCTGCGACGCTCGATGATCTGGACGCAAGGGGGACGACGTGGGACTGTGGGACAAGGTCAAGGGCGAGTTCATCGATATCATCGAGTGGCTCGACGATAGCCGGGACACGATCGTCTGGCGGTTCCCGCGCTACCAGAACGAAATCAAGATGGGCGCCAAGCTCGTCGTGCGCGAGTCGCAGGTCGCCGTGTTCGTCAACGAGGGCCAGGTCGCCGACGTCTTCGTGCCCGGCACCTACACCCTGCAGACGCAGAACATGCCGATCCTGTCCACGCTGAAGGGCTGGAAGTACGGGTTCGACTCGCCGTGGAAGGCCGAGGTGTACTACGTCAACACCCGGCAGTTCACCGACTTCAAGTGGGGCACCCAGAACCCGGTCATGATGCGTGACGCGGAGTTCGGGATGGTCCGCATCCGGGCGTTCGGCGCCTACTCGCTGCGCGTGGTGCACCCCGAGAACCTGCTCAAGCAGCTCGTCGGCACCGACCCGCAGTTCCGCACCGAAGAGGTGTCGGAGTTCCTGCGCCAGCTCATTGTCGGCCACCTCGGCCCCGCCCTGGCCGCCGCGCAGGTGCCGGTGCTGGACCTCGTCGGCCAGCAGCTCATGATCGGCCAGAAGCTCGCCGGGGTGCTGAGCCAGGAGCTGGCCGAGTACGGCATCCAGATCCCCAAGTTCATCATCGAGAACATCTCGCTGCCGCCCGAGGTCGAAGAGGCCATCGACAAGCGCACCTCGATGGGGGCGCTGGGCAACCTGGACCAGTACACGAAGTTCCAGGCCGCCAACGCCATGGAGGCGGCGGCGAACAACCAGGGCGGCGCGGGCGAGGGCTTCGGCTTGGGCCTGGGCATGGCGGCCGCGCAGCAGGTGGCCAACACGCTCAACCGCCCGCAGCAGCAGCCCTACCCGCCGCAGCAGCAGTACCCGCCGCAGGGGGCGCCGCAGTACGCCCCGCAGGCAGCACCGCAGTACGCCCCGCAGGCCGCGGCGCCGCCGCAGCCGGCCGGTCCGCCGCCGCTGCCGCAGCAGGACCAGTGGTTCGCCGCGATCAACGGCGCGCAGGCCGGCCCGTTCGACGCCGCCGGCCTCGGCGCGGCCGTGCAGGCCGGTCAGATCAACCGCGACACGCTCGTGTGGAAGAACGGCATGGCCAACTGGACGGCCGCCGGTCAGCTGCCCGAGCTCGGCGGCATCTTCGCCGCTGTCCCCCCGCCGCTCCCCCCGATGGGCTGATTGATCCATGTCACAAAGTCAGTACCCCTGCGCCGGCTGCGGCGCCAACGTCGAGTTCGCGCCCGGCGCCAACGCGCTCAAGTGCCCGTACTGTGGCCACACGACCGTCCTGGAGACCACCGGCGCCCGCGTCCGCGAACACGACTACCTCACGTTCACCAGCCTGCCCCGCAAGCCGATCGCGATGCTCGCCAAGCACGTGTTCGTGTGCCGCAACTGCGGCGCGCAGACCGAGACCGACCAGATCTCCGACCGGTGCCGGTTCTGCAACGCCCCCGTCGTGGCCGAGCTCAGCCCGCAGGACCTCGTCGTGCCCGAGGCGGTGCTGCCGTTCGTCCTCGACAAGCGCGCGCTGCGTGAGTCGCTGGGCACGTGGGCGAAGTCGCGCTGGTTCGCGCCGTCGGGCCTGAAGAAGGTCACCGAGGCCGAGACGGCCAAGAGCATGTACCTGCCACACTGGACGTACGACACCAGCACGGTGACCGACTACGAGGGCCAGCGCGGCGAGCACTACTGGGTCACCGAGACCTACACCGAGAACGGTGAGACGAAGACCCGCGAGGTGCAGAAGACTCGCTGGTACTACGCAAACGGCACCGTCGCCCGGGCGTTCGACGACGTGCTGGTGACCGGCACGACGAAGGTCTCGCAGAAGCACCTCGACTCGCTGGATCCGTGGCCGCTGCCCAACGCGCAGCCGTACCGTCCCGAGTTCCTGGCCGGCCACGAGACGCTGCGCTACGACGTCGAGCCGGAGTCGGGCCTGGAGAACGCGAAGCAGAAAATGGTCCCGGTGATCGAGCGCGACTGCCGCGACGACATCGGCGGCGACGAGCAGCGCGTCGACCGCATGCACACCCAGTACAACGACGTCACGTTCAAGCTCATGCTGCTGCCGGTGTGGATCGCGTGCTACCTCTACGCCGGCAAGACGTACAACATCCAGGTCAACGGCATCACCGGCGAGGTCGCGGGCGAGCGCCCGTACAGCGCCCTGAAGATCGCCATGGCCATCCTCGCCGCACTGGCGGTCATCGCCGTGATCATCGGCGTGTACGCCTTGAGCAAGCACTGAGCTAGTCACCGCTGCGACCGCGGTCCGGCCTGTTCCGGACCGCGGTCATCGTTTCGGGCCGCGCACCTTGAGACGGACTCCAACCCGGCCGCTGACGCCCTGGACCACCGACTGATGACCCGCGTGGACCCAGCGGCGGCAGACGGCCTGAACCCGCGCTCGTGCCACGACGACCCTACAGCGGGCATTCCCGCGGCCGGAGGGTCCGCGCGGCGCCGCGCGGGCGGGTCGATCGGAGCCCTGCGCCCGCTGTGGCTCGACATCGCCCTCGTCCGGACCGGACTCGCCCGGGCTGGCGTCGGTCGCGAGCGGCTCGGCCTGCTCAGCAGCGATGGCCGGCGGCGGGGATGGCACCGGTTCGGGCGCTGAGCCTGCCGGGCGATCGTCGGCGGGGCCGGCCGCCGGGGCCGCGGCGTGCAGGCGGCGCAGCTTCTCGGCGTGCCGTCTGGCCAGCCCCCAAGCGCGCTGCCGCGCATGCTCCCGCCGGAAATCCTCTCCCGCCGGAGAATGAGGCATTCCCGTTAACGGGTGGGTTTGCGCTTTGTGATCCCGGTTTCGACGCAGGATGTGCTGGTAGTGCAGCGATTGCAGGCTCGCGACGTGCTGACCTGGATGCTGCACGGCACCTTGGTGCAGCGCGGTAAGGATCTGCCGGTCACACGTTGCACAGTGAGTGGATCATGGCTGTGGATATGGCTGAGTTGCTGGCCGGTCACCGGCCCTGACGCGGTCGCACCGCCGCCGCTACGGGGAGGATGCGGGCGGTGACCGATGCCTGATACGGCGGTGGGGTCGGCGACCCGGTAGGGTGCGTCGTGGCACGAACTGTTGCGAGGTGCCCCGCTCCGGCGGGGAGAATCGGGAAGCCGGTGTGAGTCCGGCACGGGCCCGCCGCGGTGACCAGGGAGCTGCCGCCCATGCGCGTCATGCGCAGCCACTGGCCATCAGGCTGGGAAGGCGGGTGGTGAGGCGTCGATCTGGAAGTCCGAAGACCGGCCTCGCGTCCCCAGCCCTGGCCTGCCGGGGCGTGAGCGCAGCGGGAGCCTGCCCATGATCAGCGAGCTTTACGACGTTATCCACCGGCGCCGCGATGTACGCGGCCAATTCACCGGCGCCCCGATCACGGCCGAGGTCCTCGACCGTGTACTCGCCGCAGCCCACGCCGCGCCAAGCGTGGGGATGTCCCAGCCGTGGGACTTCATTGTGGTGCGCGACTGGGCGGTCCGGGAGGCGTTCCACCGTCATGTCCGTCACGAGCGGGAAGTATTTGCCGCCACGCTCGATACTGAAGCCGCTGAACGGTTCGCCAACATCAAGATTGACGGTGTGCTGGAGTCCACGTTGTCGATCGTGGTGACCTATGACGCCGATCGCGGCGCTCCCGCCGTGTTGGGCCGGCACGCCATCGCTGAGACTGGTCTGTACTCGGTGTGCCTGGCCATCCAGAACCTGTGGTTGGCGGCCACCGCCGAACAGCTCGGCGTCGGCTGGGTGTCGTTCTACCGTGAGGCGTTCCTGCGACAGCTGCTGGACATTCCGGACGGTATCCGCCCGGTCGCCTGGCTCTGCGTTGGGCCGGTCACCCACCTGGAAGCCGTACCGGACCTCGAACAGCACGGCTGGCGTCGACGCCGACCCCTGCACGCCGCTGTGCACACCGATCGTTGGGGTTCAGCCCAGGGTTGACGACCCCACGCCGACCCAGGAATCCCCGGGTGCTGGCGCAGGCGGTGCTCCGCCGACCCCAGCGAGTTCGGACACGTAGGTCCAGCGCTTCTCTGTCGTGCGAATCGGGGCCCGTGGGCGAGGACCGAAGGATGTTCGCAGGTGGGCACCCGGCAGCGGCCCCGAACAGCTATGGATCATTTCAAATGGCGCATCCAGCGTGGGGAGCCGGAGAAGGTGGAGCCGGCGCGGCCCGCCGGCGGGTGACGGCTACTCGGCGAGCAGTTCGCGCAGGCGGGCCGCGAACGCCTTCGGGCGGAACACGTGCGCCGAGTGCCCGCCCTCGAACTCGGCGGCCTCGCGGCCCAGCAGGCGCGCCAGCGCGAGGGCCGGCGCGGCGTGCGGGCTGTCGCGGGTGCTCGCGCCGACCGCGGGGATGACCGTCGGCGGGGCGCCGGCGAGCAGCGGCTCCAGGTACAGGCGGAAGCGGCGCGCGGCGGGGGCGTCGTGGGTCAGGAAGAACGTCAGGTTCGCTTCCCGGGCCGGGGCCGGGGTGGGGCGCGGCAGCTCCGCGTCGGGCTCGCGGTCGTTCGGGTCCAGCGCGGTCAGGGCCAGGAACTGGCGCATCGCGGCCTGGATGCCCTCGGCCCGGAACGCGTCCTCGACCGCCCGTTGCCGGGCCACGAACGGCGCCGGGTCGTCGAGGACCTGGGTCAGCGGCGGCTCGTGTGCGACCAGGGTGTGCACCAGGCCCGGGTACCGCGCCGCCAGGTCCAGGCCGATGAGGGCGCCGATGCTCAGCCCGACCACGTCGACGGGCGCCTTGGCGTGCGTGGCCAGCATCAGCGCCAGGTCGTCGGTGTGCGACTCGATGGTGACAGCCTCGTCGTCCTCGCCGGCCGGGCTGCGCGACAGCCCGCGCCGGTCGTAGGTGAGCACGGTGTAGCCGCCGCCGGCCACGAGCTCGCGGACCAGGGCGGCGCTGCCGTCCGCGTCGCCGTCGCCGGGCTGGATGATCACGAGCGTGCGCTCGCCGTCGCCTTGCTTCGAAACGTACATGCGGCGAGCGTAAACCATCATTTCTGATGCATCAAGTCTGCTGTATTGTGGGCGGCGTGAACGGCCTCGAACTGCTCGTCCTCGGGCGCACCCTCGTGCGCCTCGCCGGCGTGGCGATGCCGGCGCTCGGGTCCGAAGAGCTGCCGGCCAGCGTCCGCTCGGTGCTCATCGACGTGTCGGCGCACCCGGGCAGCTCCGTCGGCGAGATCGCCGCCCGGACCGGCTTCCCGCAGAGCCACGTCTCGGCGTCGGTCGCCCGCCTGCAGGAGCGCGGCGCCGTCGTCACCGGGCCCGACCCGCGCGACCGGCGGCGCACCCTCGTGCGGCCCGCGCCGGACGCCCGCGGCGGGTTCCTGGTCATCGGCGCCGAGCCCGCCGACGAGGCGCTGCTGGGCGCCATCGACGACCCGCGGGCGCTGCCCGAGGTCCGCGCGGCCCTGCGTACCCTCTACCGGCACCTGGTGCCCGCCGCACACGAGGCACGGCCGTAGTGCTCAGACGTCGTCGTCGATGAGGCCGTAGGGCGGCTGGTCGGCGCGGCGCGAGTAGCGCACGATCACATCGTCGGCGGCGGTCGGGGGAGGGGCGTTGTCGGCGACGACGACCTGCGCGCCGACGCCGCGGCCGGCCAGCCAGTCCTCGATGTGGCGGTAGATGCGCTCGATCGTCTGGCCGTCCTCGAGGTCGCCGAGCGCGCCGAGGTTCTTCTGCGGGCTGTCCAGCAGCAGGAACCCCGGGTGGGAGGAGCGGGACTCCCACGCGGTCTCGAACATCGCCAGCTGCCAGGCCAGGGCGATGAGGGTGCGCCCGCCCGAGGACGCCGTGGTGTAGGGCTCCCCCCGCACGTACGGCGTGAGGTCCTCCGCGAGGTAGGCGTCGGCGAGCTTCGGATACCGGAACTCGGCAAGGATGGCACGGTAGCGCTCCGCGACGCGGCGCACGACGGCCGAACGGTCGGCGCGGCGGGCCTGGGCGCCGGCCGCGGCCAGCTCCTCCCGGTCGGCGGCGGCCTGGTCCATCATCTGCAGGATGCCGGCGGCGCGCCGCTCCAGGCTCTGGACGAGCCGGAGGCCGCCGACGGCCCGCTGGAGGGTGGCGGCGGCCTCCTCGCGGCGCCGGGCGATGGCGTCGCGCTCGGCCAGTAACGGCGTGACGGCGTGCGCGGTGGCGGCGTCGACGTCGGCGGCGGCCCGGGACTCGGCCTCCTGGGCGCGGGAGGCGACGGAGCGCAGCCGCGGGATCTCCCGGTCGAGCTCCTCGACGTAGCGGGTCAGCTCGGCGAGGCGGGTCTTGGCCGAGCGCAGCTCGCCGGAGACGTCGACCGGCGCGACCGGGAACCGGCAGGCGGGGCAGCGCTCGTCGGTGGCGCCCAGCGGGGTCTGGCAGGAGGCGCACACGTTCGCGGCGGTCTCGAAGAGCCGCTCGGCCTCGGCGAGCATCGTCCATTTGCTGACGTCGTCGGCGTAGCTGCCGCGCAGCGCCGTCATGCGCGACAGCTGCGTCTCGCGGTCGCGCAGCTCGTTCGCGGCGTGCAGCGCGGCGCGGGCCGCGTCGCGGTGCCGCTCGCGCAGCTCGGCGGCGAAGCCGGTGCCGGCCCGGGCGCGGGCGTCGAGGTCGGCGAGGGACTGCGCGCAGGCGGCCAGCTCCTCCTTGGCGCCGTTCTGCAGGGCCTCCAGGTCGGCGCGGCCGCCGATGTGCTGCTCGTCGACGAGCTGCTCGGCGGTCCGGTAGGCGGCGCGGGCCGCGGCGAGGTCCGACTCGACGGTGCGGATGCGCCGGCCGATCTCCACCGTGTGGTCGTCGTGGACGTCGAAGACGACGTCGACGACCTGGCGCAGTTTCAGGTGCTTCATCGGCACGCTCTCGAACAGCAGGTCCTTGCCGTCGAGGCGCTCGTTGGGCAGGAAGCACAGCCACATCAGGTCGCGGAAGCTCAGCGGGTCGTCGACGTCGTGCGACAGCCGCACCCCCTGCAGCTTGCAGTGCGACAGCAGCAGGCTCGACAGGCTCTCCGGGTGCCCGGCGGGCCGCAGCGGCCGGCGCACGCGCGGCGCGGAGCCGGGCTCGTCCAGGCGCCCGGCGCGCACGTAGGCGAACATCGACGGCTCGCCGACGGCGCGCTCGATGAGGTACGGGGAGCCGGACAGCTCCACTTCGAGGGTCGCCGACTTGACCTTGGGCGTGATCTCGGGGTGGCGCGGGTGGTCGAAGGCGCCGAGGCAGTAGTCGACGAACTCGAGGATGGTCGTCTTGCCGGTGCTGAACGCCCCGGCCAGGATCGACAGCGGCCGGGGGGTGTCGTCCTGGGCGCGGAAGTCGACGTCGTAGGCGCGGTCGTCGCCGTGCAGGCGCAGTCGTCTTATCCGGATGCCGTGGGTCCGCAAACCGATCATGGCACGTCCTTGACTGGCACGGGGAGGAGCCACGTTCGCAAGCCCTCTCGAAGCTTACGACCGCTGAGGCGCCTGAGTCGCCGTATGACGATGCGTACCGCTGTGATGTATGACTGAGCATACATTGCCGTGAATCGGCTGGCCATGGTCGCTCCCTCATCGGTGAGGCGATACGTCACCCGGCCGCCGGCCGCGACCGCGACAAGGCCCCGCCCGACCAGCGCACCCAGATCCCGGCCCAGGTGCAGCTGCGCGGTCACGAACCGCTGCGCCGGGCTCTCGTAGGCCGTGCCCCGCTCGTCGAACCCGGCCAAGCGCAGCGCCAGCCGGTCCGGGTCGTCGTCGCCGCGGGCCAGCAGCAGCGGATGCCCGGCGAGGAACTCGTAGACGCCGAGCCGCTCGGCGTCCAGGCCGTCCCCGCCGGCCGCCTGCAGCACCAGCAGCAGCCGCGCCTGCCGGAACGCGGTCAGGTCCTCGGGGGTCATATGAGCTCCCGCCAGTGCCGCACCCAGCCCGCCCGGCGCTGCTCGACGACGCGGTGCATGAGCCCGCAGCGGTGCACCGGCCCGGCCCGCAGCCCCGCCGGAAAGGCCGTGGACTCGCGGATGTCGTGCATGACGGAGGCGTGCAGCCCCGGCAGGCGCGGGTCGCGGGGGTGCCTGGCGGCGTGGTGGTTGAACCCGGCCTCCCAGATCCCATGGACCACGCCGTCGGCCTCGTCGAGCGCCTCCACCTCGGCCGGGACGCGCTTGTCGAGGATCTCCCGCGCGAGCAGGTCGGCGTTGAAGAACTCCCGCTTCGCCGCGCCGACCTCCACGTGCCCGGCCGCGCGCAGCTGGCGCACGAACAGCGCGTGCTCGAGGGCGTCGGCGCCCTCCGGAGCAAGATCATGCAGTGGTACCCGAGGTGCCTGCACCACGCCGACCGGCGCCGCGTAGGGGTCGTAGAAGTGCCGGCGCACGTGCGCGCAGTCCGGCTTCACCAGCAGGTTGCGCAGCGCGTTCTCGTGCCACAGCTCGATCTGCACGCCGGTCTCGCGCTGCCGCCGCGCCCGCCAGTTGTCCCACCACTGCGCGGTCGGCGCGTCCATGCTCGCCGGCACGCACAGCACCCACTGCGCGAGCCGGTAGCCGTTGCGGGCCGCGGCGGCGACCGCCGAGTCGAACGACTCCCGGATCTGGCCCTGGTGCGAGCGCGTGACGATCGGCCAGAAGTACTTCGACTGCCAGATCACGACGAGGCCGGACAGCTCGCCGAGCAGGATGTCGATGCCCCAGTCGCCGGGGTTTGCGCTGATCGCGCGGGCGCCGGGGTAGATCGCCGCGAGCAGCATCGCCAGCATCTGCTCGAAGTCGTCGCGCGCACCGGCAAGGTTGCCGGCCCGCAACTGGTGCGCGGCGAAGTTGATCGGGGGCTCACCGGAGGCAAGGCTGGTGGAAGCCGCAGTCGCCGTCATCTCCCCTCGCCCTCTGACCCCCGCCTGTTGCGATCTTCTAGGCCCAAGGTTTTCACGCGGGGCAATGTAACCGCTACTGTGAGCACAAATTTCACCGAAAGTGTGATCACAGTTTGTCGAGATTGACGTCCGCGTAGATGGCGGCGTGATCCGAGCCGGCGTGTACCGACCGCGTCATCGTGTCGTAGATGGGCCACAGCACGCCGTTGCGCCCGCCCCACACGCCCTTGCGCGCAATGCCGCCGCCGGTCGCCGCCGCGAACAGCGCGGGGGACAGCAGCACGTAGTCGAGCTTGTTGCGCGCCGTGCAGTACCCGTACGTCCCCGGCCGGCCGCCGTCGTCGAAGCCCGGGTGCGTGGACACGTCGCGCAGGTCGGTGCCGCGCAGCAGCGGCGCGAGCGGCTCGCTCTCCGGCGTGTCGTTGAGGTCGCCGAGCACCACCACGAACGGCGAGCGCTGCGCCCGGTAGATCGCCGCGACCCGCTCCGCCTGGCGCCGCCGGGTCGCGTCCGAGGCGACCTTGCCGCCGTATCCCTTGCTCTTGAGGTGGTTGACCAGCACCACCAGGCGCTCGTCGCGGCCGGGCAGCACGAAGTGGTACTCCGGGCAGTCGCGGCTGAACACCCGGCCCCGCTCGTCCTCGTCGTCGACGTGGGTGCGCTGCCCGGCCAGCGGGAAGTCCTCAGTGGACATGACACCGACGTCGATGCCCCGCTCGTCGTTGCCGTCCATGACCATGATGTGGCGGTACAACCCCCGCAGCCCGCCCTCGGTGAACCGCTTGAGCGCGTGGCGGCTCTCGGCCTCCACGACGCCGAGCACGTCCGCGCGCACGTCCAGGATCACCCGCGCCGTGTTCACCAGCGCCAGCTCGTCGCAGCGGTCCGTGGTCAGCTCCACCCAGCCGATCCAGTCCGCCCGCCCGCCGGCGACCACCTCGACCCGCCCGTCGCGGGCCCGGCGCAGCAGCCGGCCGCGGTTCTGCCGCAGCCGCGCGAACTTCGCCAGGTCCCCATTGCGCAGGCCCAGCCGCGTCAGCTCACGCAGGATCTCCCGCTTGACCTCGTCGGTGTAGACGGGCTCCTCGAGCAGCTCACCGGCCCGGGCGAACGCCTCCAGCACCGGCCGCCCGGCCGCCCACGTGCGCTGGTCCAGCGCCTTGGCCCGGTTGAACAGGTTCTCGACGTTGTAGCTCGCGATGCGCATCGTCCACGAGACTATGGTCAGATCGTCACCTGTGGGTGACATGGTCCCCCGGATGATCGCCGAGTTCATGCTCGTGTTCGTCGCGCTTCCCGTGGCGTTCGCCTTCGTCCACGTCCCGGGCGGCCCGATCCCGGTCCTGCTGCTGCTGACGATCGCCGTGGTGTTCTACGTGCGGCGCGCCCGCGACTTCGACCGCGCCGACCTGTGGCGGGCCTCGGCGCTGCGCCCCGCCCTGCCGTCGATCCTGCGCCTGTGGGCGATCGCCGCGATCGCCGCCGTCGCCGCCGTGTTCGTCTTCGACCGCGAGCACCTGTTCGACCTGCCCCGGCACAACCCCGCCCTGTGGGTGCTGATCGTGATCGCGTACCCGGTCGTCTCCGTCTACCCGCAGGAGCTGCTGTTCCGCGCCTTCCTGCTGCACCGCTACGCCCGGCTGTTCCGCGGCGAGCGCACGGCGGCCGCGGCGAGTGCCGTCTCCTTCGGCCTGGCCCACCTGCTCTTCGGCAACCCCGTGGCGGTGATCCTGACCCTGCTGGGCGGCTGGCTGTTCGCCCGCCGCTACCAGCAGACCCGCTCACTGCTCACCGTCTGCGTCGAGCACGCCGCGTACGGCCTGCTCATCTTCACCGTCGGCCTGGGCCGCTACTTCTACCACGGCACCAACTTCGCCTCGTGAGGCGAGGGCTCACAGGCCGCCCGCGACCCGCAGCGTCGTGCCGGTCGTGTACGAGGCGGCGGGGCTGAGCAGCCACGCGATCGCCTCCGCGATCTCCTCCGGGGTGCCCAGGCGCCCGACCGGGATGCGGGACACCACGTTGGCGGCGCGGTCCGGGTCGCCGGTCTGCGCGTGGATCTCCGTGTCGACGAACCCGGGCGCCACGCCGTTGACCCGGATGCCGTCCGCGGCCAGCTCCTTGGCCAGGCCCAGGGTCAGCGCGTCGACGGCGGCCTTGCTCGCCGCGTAGTGGATGTAGTTGCCCGGGCTGCCCAGCGTCGCCGCGGACGAGGACACGTTGACGATCGCGCCGCCGGCGCCCATCACCCGCGCCGCCTGCCGGGCGCACAGGAACGCCCCGATGACGTTGACGTCCATCACCCGGCGCAGGTCGTCGGTCTTGAGGTCCGCCAGCCGGGTCAGCTCGGACGCGATGCCGGCGTTGTTGACGAGGCCGGTGACCGGCCCGAGGCGCTGCGCGGCCGTGTCGAACAGCGCCACGACCTCGTGCTCGTCCGACGTGTCGGCCCGCACCGCGATCGCCGTGCCGCCGTCCGCGGTCACCGCGTGGACGACGGTGCGGGCCGCGTCCTCGTCGCTGCGGTACCCGACCACGACCCGATGCCCGTCCCGCGCGAGCCGAAGACAGGCCGCCGCCCCGATGCCCCGGCTGCCGCCGGTCACGATCGTGATGTTCTCCATCCGGGCATTACACCAGCTGCGGGTACAGCGCCGCGGGGTCTGCGGACAGGCCGCGCTTGACGTTGCGGCTGACGTCGTCGGCGAGCACCTCGAACGCGCCCGCCTCGACCCCGTCGAACGCCTGCCGCGCAACGTCCCGCGCGGCCACCTTCGGCCCGGTGACGTTCGCGGCCATTTCCGTGTCGACGTAGCCCACGTGCAGCCCCGTCACCCCGGTGCCCTGCGGCGCGAGCTCGAGCCGGAACCCGTTGGTCGCCTGCCACAGCGCGGCCTTGTTCGCGCTGTACGAGGTGCCCTGGCTGATCCACGACAGCACCGAGTGCACGTTGAGCAGGTGCCCGCCGCCGTTGCGCCCCAGCACCGGCGCGAACGCGCGGGTGACCAGCACCGGCCCGTAGAAGTTCGTCTCGAACTCGCGGCGGATGTCGTCGAGGTCCCCGTCGAGCATGCTCGAGTGGGTCGTGATCCCCGCGTTGTTCACCACGAGGGTGACGTCGGGCGCCGCGGCGGCGGCCTGGCGTACCGAATCCGGATCCGTGACGTCGAGGGCGAGCGGCGTGGCGCCGGGCGTGTCGACCGACCGCGGGTCGCGGGCCGCCGCGTAGACCTTGCGCGCCCCGCGGGCCAGCGCCTCCTCCACGAACGCCTTCCCGAGCCCCCGGTTGCCGCCGGTCACCAGGACGACCGCGTTTTCGAGCTCCATGGTGGTTCTCCCTCCCTGCGGGAAACCGATCGGTTTCCACTCGCGTCTTCAAGGTAAACCGATCGGTTTCCGTTTGTCGAGATCCGAGCTAACCTGCTGGTGTGACCTCGATCGCCCCGCCCCGCGAACGCCTGCTCCGTGCCGCCGCCGAGCTCTTCTACGCCGAGGGCGCCCCCTCCGTGGGCGTCGAGCGGCTGTGCCAGACCGCCGGCGTGTCGAAGCGCTCGATGTACCAGCTCTTCGCCACGAAGGACGACGTGATCGCGGAGGCCCTCCGCACACACGGCCCGGTCACGGTCGCCGGCTACTTCCCGGACGCCGAGGCCGACATGTCTGCGCGGGACCGAATCCTGCACGTGTTCGCCCGGTTGGAGGAGCAGTCGTCCACGGCGTCCTTCCACGGCTGCCCGTTCGTGAACACCGCGATCGAGCTGCACGACCCGTCCCACCCGGCGAGCGGGGTCGCGCTGGGTTTCAAGCAGCAGCTCGAGTCGTACTTCCTGCAGCACGCCGAGGACCTGGGCGCACCCGACCCGGCCTTCCTCGCCGCGCAGCTGACGATGCTCTTCGACGGCGCCGCCGTCCGCGCGGTGATGCGCGCCACCCCGCTCAACGGCCTGGCCCTGCGCGCCGCAACCCAGCTGCTGGCAGTCGCGTAGGGTGACCGGGTGCGAGCGGTGGTGGCCGAAGACCTGGCGTTGCTGCGCGACGGACTGATCAGGCTGCTGCAGGCGCACGGCTTCGACGTCGTCGCCGCCGTGGACAACGGGCCCGATCTGCTGCGCGAGCTGGTCGAGCAGCGGCCCGACGTGGCCGTCGTCGACGTGCGGCTGCCGCCCACGCACACCGACGAAGGGCTGCGCGCCGCGCTCGCCGCCCGTGCCGAGGTGCCGGGCCTGCCGGTCCTCGTGCTCTCGCAGTACGTCGAGCGCCTCTACGCCCGCGAGCTGCTCGCCGACGGGCGGGGCGGCATCGGGTACCTGCTCAAGGACCGCGTCTCCGATGTCGGAGACTTCGTCGAGGCGGTGCGGCGGGTCGCCGGCGGCGGCACGGCGCTCGACCCGACCGTCGTGGCCAAGCTGCTCGACAGCCGCGAACGGACGCTGCCGCTGGACCGGCTCACGCCGCGGGAGCGCGAGGTGCTGGCGCACATGGCGCAGGGCCGGTCCAACGCGGCGATCGGCGCCGCCCTGTTCATCACCGAGAAGGCCGTCGGCAAGCACACCAACAACATCTTCGCCAAGCTCGGGCTGCAGTCCTCCGAGGACGACAACCGCCGCGTGCTGGCCGTCCTGGCGTATCTCGAAGGCGGCACGTTATGGGGGGTTCTACTACCCCTGTCGCCGGCATACCAGTGTCCTCGCTGCCCGGCCCGCGAATCGCGAGGCTGATGTGCATGACGACGACGGTTCTCGAAGCGCCGGTCCGCCAATCAGAGCGGAGCCTCGCGCCCGATCTCGCCCGCGGGGCGATGCTGCTGTTCATCGCCCTCGCCAACGCCGCCAACTTCGCCTTCGCGGGCCAGCCGGGCATCGACCCGGCGCCGCACGGGCTGCAGCGGCTCGTGAACTTCTTCATGGCCACGTTCGTGGACAGCCGCGCCTACCCGGTGTTCGCGGTCATGTTCGGCTACGGCCTGGTGCAGCTGGCCCGGCGCAACGGCAACCGGGTGCTGCTGCGGCGCAACGCCGCACTGGTCGCGTTCGGGCTCGCGCACGCCACGCTGCTGTACTTCGGCGACTTCCTCGGCGCGTACGGCGTCGTCGGCATCATCGCCACCCTGCTGCTGGTGCGCCGCGGCGACCGCTTGCACCGCGTGGTGCTGTGGCTGTGGGGCTTCCAGACCCTGTACGCCGTCGTCCTGGCCGTCACCGCGTTCGCCGGCGCACACGGCGGCACGGCCGGCGTCTCGAACAGCCCGAACCCGTCCCTGGCCGCCGAGTCCTACGGCCGCTCGCTGCTGGACCGCCTCGCCGAGTGGCCCGTGCACACCGCCACCGTGCTGCCCTTCATCGTCATCGTGTGGCTCGGCATCTGGGCGGCCCGCCGGCGCGTGCTGGAGGACCCGGCCGCACACCGCGGTCTCCTGCGGCACACCGCCGCGTGGTCGCTGGGCCTGTCGACGCTCGGCGCCGTGCCGTACGCCCTGATCTGCGCCGGTCTGGTCCACGCCGCCCCCGGTACCGTCGAGGCCATGGCACGTGTCCACGCGGTGACCGGCGAATACGGCGGCCCCGGCTACGTCGCGCTCTTCGGCCTGGCCGCACTGCGCCTCGGCGGCCGCGCCCCGCGCGTCCTCGCGCCGGTGGTCGCGCTCGGTCAGCGTTCCCTCAGTGGGTACCTCCTGCAGTCCGTCTGCTGGCTCGCGCTGTTCTCCCCGTGGGCCCTGAACCTGAACGGGACCTGGACCGCCGCGCTCGCCGCCGTCGCGGTGTGGGCCGGCTCGGCCCTGGTGGCGCAGGCGATGTCCGAGCGCGGGTACCGCGGCCCGGCCGAGACCCTGCTGCGGAAGTTCGCCTACCGATGAGCCGTGCGCAGCGCACGATCGTCCTGGCCGCGGCGCTCTGCGTCGCGGCCACGGCCGCGTGGGCGGCCACGGGCGGCGGCGAGTTCTGGCCCCGCTGGGTGTACTTCGCCGTCGCCGTGATCGCCGCCGCGGCCCTGCTGCTCGCCCGCGCCCGGCGCGCACCGCGGGACCGGCGCGCGCTCGCCATCACCGGTTCCTTCTGCGTGTGGCTCGCCACCGTCGACCTGACCGTGTGGGTGCTCACCGGCGGCGGCTACTTCTGGCCGGCGTGGACGATGCTCGGCCTGTCCGCGCTGTTCGGTGCCGCCGTGTGGATCGACCGCCGCGAGCGGCACCTCGCCGACCGGGTCGCGGCCCTGCTGCGCTCCCGCCGCGGCGCCGTGGACCGCCAGGCCGCCGAGCTCAAGCGGGTCGAACGGGACCTGCACGACGGCGCCCAGGCCCGCCTGGTCTCCCTGTCGCTGACCCTGGGCATGGCCGGCGGGCTGCTGCGCCACGACGCGGACGCCGCCGCGAAGCTGGTCGAGGAGGCCCGCACGACGGCGGTCGCCGCCCTTTCGGACCTGCGCGCGGTCATGCACAGCATCCACCCGGCGGTCCTCGCCGACCGCGGCCTCGGCGCCGCCGTCCGCGCTCTCGCGCTGGACCTGGCCGTGCCGGTGACGGTCGAGGGCGACCCGCCGGCCGGGCTGGAGCCGGCGGTGGAGACGGCGGCGTACTTCGCCGTCGCCGAATGCCTCGGCAACGTCGTCAAGCACACCGCCGCCACCCACGCCACGGTGACGTTCGAGCCGGCACCGCACGCGCTGCGGATCGCGGTCGAGGACGACGGCCCGGGCGGAGCGGCCTTCGGGGGAGGCACCGGCCTGCGCGGCATCGCCGACCGCCTCGACGCCGTCGACGGCACGCTGCGCATCGCCAGCCCGCGCGGCGGCCCGACGCGGATAACCGTCACCGTTCCCTTGCAGGCTTGACTCGGCGCACTGCGAGCCTGGAACGATAAGTCGGGCGCTGGCGCGCCACGACTTATCGGACATTTCATGATTTAATGGTCCGTCGCCAGGATGGCCAGTGGAACAGCGGCCTCGCGAAGTTTGGGCAGATCGAGGCTCGTGAGGCGGCCGGCGCGCTTCACGACCTGGCCGTCGACGAGCACGGTGTGCACGTCGGCCGGCCCGGCCGTCGTCACCAGGGCGCTCGAGACGTCGCCGCGCACGTGGGCGAGGCCCGACAGCAGGACCAGGTCCGCCCGGTGGCCCGGGGTCAGCGCGCCGACGCTCGAGGCCAGGCCGATCGCCGCGGCGCTGTCGATCGTCGCGGCGGCGAGCACCGAGCCGGCCGGGGCCATGGTGCCGGTCTCGGCGCGGTGGCGGCGCACGGTGTCGCGCATCGGCTCGAAGAGATCCGGCGCGGCATTCACGGCCACGTCGGTGCCGAGTCCGCACCGCCCGCCCGCCGCGGCGAACCGCGTGTAGGGGGAGGCGCCGTGGCCCATCGTGCCCTCCACCACCGGCGTCGCCGTCACGCCGGCCCCGGACTCGGCCAGCAGCCGGGCCTCGTGCGGCGTCATGGCATTGAGGTGTACGAGCTGCAGGTGCCCGCCGAGCAGGCCCGCCTCGTGCAGCCGGGTCAGCGGCGCGTCCGGCTCGGCGCCGAAACCGCCCGCGAGGTGCATCGACGCGACCATGCCGAGGTCGCGGGCCAGGCGGATCTGGCGCGCCGAGTCGTCCCACCCGCCGTACTGCGGCCCGAGGATCGCCAGTCCGCCCCGCACCCGCCCGCGCAACCCGGCCAGGACCTCGGCGGCGGCCTCCTGCCCCGGTCCGGCGTGCGCCACGACCGCGCGGATGCCCGCCGTCGCGTATGCGTCGAGCACCGCGTCCAGATGCTCCGGCGTCTTCGCGGCGTTGCACCAGTCGAACACCGTCGTGATACCGGCGTCGAGGGCCTCGGCGGCGCCGAGGAGGGTCGCCAGGTGAGCGTCCGCCGGCGTGTACGCGTCGAGCGCCCGCCCCAGCACCGCGACGAAGTAGTCGGGCAGCGTCATGTCGGCGCCGATGCCGCGCAGCGGTGCCTGCCAGACGTGCCGGTGCCCGTCGACGAGCCCCGGCGCGACGACGAGCCCGGCGGCGTCGACGACCTCGTCCGCGACGGCGCCGGGGTGCGAGCCGACGGCGACGATGGCGCCGCCGTCGACCAGCACGTCGGCGGGCTCGCCCGAGACGAGCCGCCCGCCCTTGATGAGCAGATCCATGGGTACGACCTCCAAAAGCTTTTCTAAAAGCTATCCTAAAAGCTTTCGGTGCCGCAAGGTACGTCCGAAAAAGCACAAAGCGGGCGTGGGCAGGTCAGCGGGCGTTGCCGGTGTTCGGGTCGCCGAGCGCGAGCGGCTGAGGTACGTCGAAGCGCGGCGCACCGGCCAGCGCCTCGGCGAGGAACTGCCGATAGATCTGCGCGGGCATTGTGGTCGCGTTGATCCGCGCGCCCGTGCGGTCGACGAGCACGTGCTCCTCGTCGCCCTTGTTGCCGACCCGGACCGCGACCGCGAGCTGCGGCGTGAACCCGGCGATCGACGCGTGTGCGAACTTCGTCAGGTCGACCTGGAACTGGCCCGGGGGCTGCGAGCGCTCGGCGAGCGTCGGCGCGAGCGTCCACTCGCCGGTCGCCGCGGCGGTCGGGCGCCCGTCGGCGAGGCGTCCGGCCGGCTGCTGCGCCAGCGCCCAGGTCACGTCCCGCGCGACGCCCTCGTCGAGCGCGGCCTCGGTGTGCTCGTCGGCGTGGTACCTCGTCTGGCCGGCGTAGGACACCTCGGCGACGATGTGCGCGGTGGCCCGCTTGCCGCCGGAGGCGAACGTCGCCATGAGGTTCGCCTCGTCGGCGAGCGTCAAGGGGTACTGCCCGAGCCCGATCTCCGCCTGGAAGTACTTCGGCGCCAGCTCCTTGCCGGCGCGGTCGAGCGGGACCGGCGTGAGCTTGTCCTGCTCGTAGGCCCACATCGTCCCGACGCCGCACGCGCGGGCCATGTCCACGATCGCGGGCGCGCCGACCTTGGACGCCACCGCGAACAGCGGCAGGCGCAGGCCGTCGCGCTGCGCGTCGAGCAGCGTGCACGACGGCTTGCCGCCCGGGCACCGCTTCACGTCGCGCACCGGGTTGCCTTGCTTGGCGAGGCGGCCCTCGGACGGGAAGTCCATCTCCGCCGGGGCCAGCCAGCGCGACTGCAGCGAGATGCCGGCCTTGATCGCGGCGGCGAGGGTGATCGGCACGAACGCATTGCCGGGCGGGCCCGGCGTCGCGCGGGCATCGTCGTAGTACGCGAGGATGCGGCCGGTGCCGGGCTGCACCGCGACGGCGGCGGCCCGCAGGTTGGCCGGCTGGCCGTGCATCACCGAGCCGTCCGCGGCGGCGTCGACCTGCTTGACGAGCGCCTGCTGCAGGCGCGGGTCGATCGTGGTGATCACCCGGGCACCCTCGTACGGCAGGTTCAGGGCGGCGATGTCGAGGATCGCCTTGTCCGCGAGGTACTGCGCGACGCCCTCGGGGTGGCGCGCCTTGCGCTGCTGCTCCCACTGCGCCGTCGTGAGCGTGCCGGCGGGGAACTGCGCCCCGTCGCCGCCCGGCATCTCCTTGCGGATCTCGTCGAAGCGCCGGCGGGCGGCGTCGGGGTGCAGCGTCGGGTCGAACGCGCCGTCGCCGGGCGAGTCCAGCTGCGCGGCGAGCACGATCGCCTCGCCCGGGGTGAGCTCGGCGGCCTGTTTGCCGAAGAAGTCGAGCGCGGCCGCCTCGACGCCGTACGCGTAGCGGCCGAAGTACACGCTGTTGAGGTACCGATCGAGAATGGTGTCCTTGCCGTAACGGTCCTCGACCTTTCTGGCGATGAGCGCCAGCTTCGCCGTTCCGATGTTCGGCGCGTCGATGAGGATCCGGGTGTACTGCACGCCGAGCCGCGACGGCCGGCCGAACCAGTGCTCGTCGCGGAAGCCGGGGTTCTCGGCGGCGAGCACGGCCGCGGCCACGTGCGGCGGCAGGTGCCGGGTGTCGATCGGCAGCTGGTCGTCCCGGCCGACCAGCGCGAGCGGGCTGCCGTCGGCGTAGCGGATGTCCGTCGAACCGCGCAGCGGCGGCAGGTCCGGCACCGCGACCGAGTTCGCGTACACGCCGGCGGCGGCGCCGGCCACGCCGAGCAGCACCACGACGGCGGCGACGCCGACGAGCAGCCGCCGGCGTCCGATCTTGAGCTTCATGCGTCATCCTCCCGATGACCGACGCATCGGGCGGCGCGAAACTCTTACAAGCAGGCCTCGACCGCGTCGTACAGGGCGTTGCTGCGCTCGTGGCCGGCCAGGTGGCGGGTCACGTACGCCATCCGGTAGCCGCCCGGCTCGTCGAGGAACCCGCCCGCCGACGACCCGCCGATGCCGCCCATGCCGACCCAGCCCTCGTCGCGGCGCCAGCCGAGCGTCCACACCGCGTCCTGCTGCAACAGCCGGTCGAAGCCTTCGACCTGCGGTGCGAGCGCCTCGGCGAGCAGGTCCGCGGGCAGCAGCGAGGGCAGCGCCTGGTACAGCCCGGCCAGCCCGCGCGCGGTCGCGTGCCCGTTCACGGCCGGCAGCTCGCCGCCGCGCCACGCCGGGCCGTTGAGCACCGCGGTGTCCAGCAGGCCCGCCGGGTTGCCCAGCGCCCGCGCCCACAGCTCGCCGTGGCCGTGCACCGCCTCGTCCGGCCAGCCCGGCGTGGCGTGCTCGACCTCCGCGCACCGCCCGGCGTCCACCACGGACAGTCCGAAGTGGACGTCATGGCCGAGGCCGCGGACCACCTCGCCGATGGTCTCGCCCGTCGCGCCGCGCAGGATGGCGCCGAGGATGTTGCCGTACGTCAGCGCGTGCTCGCCCACCGCGGTCCCCGGCTCCCACTCCAGGGGGCTCGCGAATATCGCCGCCGTGCAGCGCTCCCACTGCAGCGCCTCGTCCGGCGTGAGCGCCTCGGCGACGGCCGGCAGTCCGAGCTGGTGGGACAGGGCATGCCGCACGGTACCGCGGGGGTCGCCGAACGCCGGCCAGTAGCGCGCGACCGGGTCGTCGAGCCCGATCCGCCCGTCGGCGACGCGGGTGAGCACGGCCAGCGCGGCGATCGGCTTGCTCACCGAGAACACGGTGGTCAGGGTGTCGGCCCGCCAGGGTCGGGTGCGCGCGGCATCGGCCCAGCCGCCCCACAGGTCGACGACGAGCTCGCCGCCGGCGTACGCCGCGACCGACGCGCCGGTCTCGGTCCCGTCCTCGACCAGCCGGCGGAAGGCGTCGGCGACGGGCTCGAACCCACGGGCCACGCTGCCTTGCACGAGATCGTCCACGGTTGCGCACCGTACCTGCTGCGTGCTGCGGCGTGTGGAGATTTCTCATGCGGTACAAACGCAAAATGACCAGCGCAGTCGACTCCGGCGTGCCCTCGCACGGGCGCATCCCCAAGCACTATGCGGTGAAGGCGCAGCTGCTGAGCCTGCTCGCGGAGCTCGGGGTCGGCGCGCTGCTGCCGGCCGAGCGCGAGCTCGCCGCCCGGTACGGCGTGGCCCGCTCCACGGTGCGCCTGGCGATCCAGGAGCTCACGGTGGAGGGGCGGCTCAACGCGTACCGCGGCCGGGGCACCTTCGTCGCCCCGCCGAAGCTGATCCAGCCGCTGGGCCTGGTCAGCTACACCGAGGCGGTGCGCGAGCAGGGCCGCCGTCCCGGCCGGCGGGTCGTGACCGTCGAGACCCGTGCGCCCGGGCCCGGGCTCGCCGCCGACCTGCGCATCGACCCGCAGACGCACGTGCTGCACCTCGAACGGGTGCTGCTCGCCGACGACGAGCCGCTGGGTCTGGAGAGCACGTACCTGCCGGTGTCCCGCTTCCCGGACCTGCTGGACGGCTTCGACCCGACGACGTCGCTGTACCGGCATGTGGGGGAGCGGTACAACCTGGTGTACACCGAGGCGCGCGAGCGGATCGAGACCGTCCTGGCCACCCCGCGCGACGCGCACCTGCTCGAGACCAACCCGTCCACGCCGATGCTGCTGATCCAGCGCCTCTCCGTCGACCAGCGCGGCGAGCCGATCGAATGGGTCCGCTCGCTGTACCGCGGCGACCGCATTGGCTTCGAGACCGTGTTGCGGGTAGATTAAAGGTTCGAACCTTTAATCTTTGGGGGCCGGGCCTTGCGAATCGTGATCGTCGGCGGCGGGGTGCTCGGCACCATGCACGCCTGGCACGCCGTGCGGCGCGGCCACGAGGTCGTGCACCTCGAGCGCGAGGCCGAGGCCCGCGGCGCGTCCGTGCGCAACTTCGGCCTGGTCTGGGTCTCCGGCCGCGCGACCGGCCCGGAGCTGGACACCGCGCTGCGCGCCCGCCGGCTGTGGGAGGAGATCGGCGCCGAGGTCCCCGGCGTCGGCTTCCGCGGCAACGGCTCCATGACTCTGATCCGCACCGCCGCCGAGTGGGCCGTCGCGGAGGCGGCGGCCGGCGCGCCCGACGCCGCCGAGCGGGGCTGGCGGCTTTTGGACGCCCCCGCGGTACGCCAGGTCAACCCGGCGCTGCGCGGCGACTTCCTCGGCGGCCTGCACTGCGCCGCCGACGGCGCCGTCGAGTCGCGCGTCGCCCTGCCGGCCCTGCGCGCCGCGCTCGAGCCGACCGGGCGCTACACGTGGCTGCCCGGCCGCGAGGTCCGCGCCGTCGCCGAGGGCTCGGTCCGCGACGACACCGGCGCCGTCCACGCCGCCGACCAGGTCGTCCTCGCCACCGGCGCCGCGCTCGGCGGCCTCGTGCGCGAGCTCGCCGGCCAGCTGCCCGTCCGCCGGGTCTGGCTGCAGATGGCCCAGACCGCGCCGCTGGGCGAGCCGCTGAGCACGTCCGTCGCCGACGGCGACAGTTTCCGGTACTACCCGGCGTACCGATCGGAAGGGCTCGTCCAAACGCAGCCGCAACCCCCGGTCGCCGCCGAGCACAAGATGCAGCTGCTCATGGTGCAGCGCCTCGACGGCGGCCTCACCATCGGCGACACGCACGCTTACGCCGAGCCGTTCCCGTTCGACGAGGTCGAGGCACCGTACGACCACCTGACCGAGGTCGCCTCGGCCTTGCTGGGCCGCCCGCTGCCGCGCATCGAGCGGCGATGGAACGGGGTGTACGCCCAGTGCCTGGACCCCGCCGCCGTCGCCTACAGCGCCGCGGTCACCGCCGGTGTCTGGCTGGTGACGGGCCCCGGCGGCCGCGGCATGACCTGTTCCCCCGCCATCGCCGAGCAGACCGCCGAGGAGCTGTCGTGGTAGATCTCGTAGTCCTGGACATGGCCGGCACCACCGTGCAGGACGGCGGCCTGGTCGAGCGCGCCTTCACCACCGCCATCGCCGAGCAGGGCGTGCACCCCGGCGACCCGTCCTACGACCGCATGCTCGCCCACGTGCGCGCCACCATGGGCGAGTCGAAGATCAGCGTCTTCCGCCACCTGCTCGACGGGAACGAGCCCGCCGCCCAGGCCGGCAACGCCGCCTTCGAGCGCGCGTACGCCGCCCTCGTCGACGACGGCCTCTGCGCCCCCATCCCCGGCGCCGCCGACGTGATCGACCGCCTGCGCACGGCGGGCATCAAGGTCGCCCTCACCACCGGTTTCTCGCGCGACACGGCCGACCGCATCCTCGCTGCCCTGGGCTGGAAGGACATCGCCGACCTCACCCTGGTCCCCGCCGACGCCGGCCGCGGCCGCCCGTTCCCCGACCTGGTGATCACCGCCGTGCTCCGCCTGGAGATCGACGACGTGCGCGAGGTGGCGACGGCCGGCGACACCACCTACGACGTGCTCTGCGGCCTGCGCGCGGGCGCCCGTTTCGCGGCGGGCGTGCTGACCGGCGCACACGACGAGCCGGCTCTGCTGGCCGCGGGCGCGACGCACGTGCTGCCGTCGGTCCGCGACCTGCCGTCCGCCCTGGGCTTGTAGCGGCACCGCTCGGGCCGCGTTCGTGGCTCGGCGCCGGCCCGGCCGCGCGGCGGCGTTCTGGTCCTTTGGCCTGGGCCGCGCGGTGATGTTCTGGTAGTTGACCTGGGCCGCGCGGCGCTGTGCTGGGGTTGGCCGCCGCTGACCGACGCACATCCATGCGCCGCGGCCGGCCCGCAATCGCAGTGTTCGGCCGGAGCGTGCCCTGGCCCACGGCGGCATGATCGTCCATGCTCGTCGGCATGCGCCGATTTGGAGCCGTCATCGGGCTACGCCCCGAGCACCGCGAAACGTACCTGCGCCTGCACCGCGAGGTCTGGCCGGCGGTCGAGGCCCGCCTCACTGCCAGCCACTTTACCAACTACACCATCTTCCACAGGGGCGACCTGCTGTTCGCCTACTACGAGTACACGGGCGACGACTACGAGTCGGACGCCGCTGCGATCGCCGCGGACCCGGTCACGCAGGAGTGGTGGAAGCTCACCGACCCGTGCCAGCTGCGCCTCGACGGCACCCCCGACGGCGAGCAGTGGGCGCCGATGACCGAGGCCTGGCATCTGGATTAGCCCGCCCGTTCGACCTGAACAGAGTGATCCGGGGCGCGCGGCGGGCGAGCGACCGTATGAACCGCACTCGGTTGACCCGGGAACCGGCCGGTCGGGTATGCGTACCGTAACCGCGTGACGACGATGAAGGCGCTGCGCGCACACGTCCGCGGCGGTGCGGAGCAGCTCGTGTTCGAGGACGCACCCCGGCCGGTCCCGGGCCCCGGCGACGCACTCGTCGCTGTGCGTGCGGCGGCGATCACGCTCGCGGAGCTCGACTGGGACCTGTCGTGGCAGACCCGCGACGGTGCGGACCGCACGCCGGTGGTGCCCTCGCACGAGGTGTCCGGCGTTGTCGAGGCGCTCGGCGAGGGTGTGTCCGGGCCGGAGGTCGGCCAGGAGGTGTACGGCCTGATCGACTTCGACCGGGACGGCGCCGCGGCGCAGTACGTCACCGTGCCGGCGGCGGACCTCGCTACGAAGCCGGCCACGGTACCGCACGTCGAGGCGGCCACGTTGCCCCTCGCCGCGCTGACGGCCTGGCAGGCGCTGGTCGACCAGGCGGCCGTGCAGCCCGGCGAGCGCGTCTTCGTCCGCGGCGCTGCCGGGGGCGTGGGCGTGTATCTGGTGCAGCTCGCCGCGGGCCTCGACGCGCACGTGATCGCCAGCAGTCGCCCGCAGGACGAGGCGTACGTGCGCGACCTCGGCGCCGACGAGTTCTCCGACGCCGGCGACCTGCGCGGCAGCATCGACGTCGCGATCGACACCGTCGGCGGCCCGTTCATCCCTGCTTCGATCGATCTGCTGCGCCCCGGCGGCCGCCTGGTCACGCTCGCCGAGCCGGCACCGCCGGGCCTCGCCGAGGCGCACGACGTGCGAGCGCTGTTCTTCGTCGTACGCCCCGACCGCGCCGAGCTCACCCACCTCGCCGCCCTCGTCGACGCCGGCCGTCTACGCCCTGTGGTGTCGCAGACGTTCCCGCTGGAGCAGGGCCGCGCGGCGTACGAGAGCGGCGCACACCCCCGCCGGCCTGGCAAGATCGTGCTGACCGTCGGATGAGCGTCGCGGGCCGGGCATCGGCGGAATCGGGCGTTCGGCCGGTGGGGCAGGCCCGTGCGGTACTGGATAAATATTGATCTTTGTGATATGATGTCCGAATAGTCGGCCTACCGTTTGCCGCGTGACCGACACCGACACTTCCGCCGCCATCAGCCGCACCGCGCTCATGGCGGCCGCCGCGCGAGCGGCACATCTCGTCGTCGACGACGAACCGTACGTGTTCGAGGACCCGCTGGCCGCGCCGCTGCTCGGCGACCGCGCGGACGAGCTGATCGACTACCACCGCCTGCACGGCGACCACCCGGTGCTCGCCGGCGCGCGGGCCCAGGTCCTGTGCCGCAGCCGGTACGCCGAGGACACCCTGCACCGCTCCGGTTACACGCAGTACGTGGTGCTGGGCGCGGGTCTGGACAGCTACGCGTACCGGTCGCGCGACGGCGTCCGCGTGTTCGAGGTCGACCGCGCGGCAACGCAGGAGTACAAGCGGACCGCGGTGCGTGCGGCCGGCCTCACGGACGGTGCTGACGCCGTGGAGGCTGTGTACGTCCCGCTCGACTTCGAGCAGGACGACCTCCTCGATCGCCTGGTCGCGCACGGCTTCGACCCACTACGTCCCGCGGTCGTCAGCTGGCTGGGCGTGACCATGTACCTGACTCGCCCAGCGGTGGAACGGACGCTCGCCGGCATCGCGCACCTCGCCCCCGGCACCGTCCTGGTGCTCGACCACATGGTCCCCGAGCCCGACCGCGACTCGGCGGCGCAGGCGTACGTCGCGGCCGTCGGCCCGATGAACGCCCAGAACGGCGAGGCCTGGCTGTCGTTCTTTTCCCCGGCCGACCTGGCAACGCTGCTCGCCGCGCACGGCATGACCGCCGAACACACGAACCAGCACGAGATCCTGGGCACGCGCTCGGATGCCTTGAAGCCTTCGAACCTGACCTGGATCACCCGCGGAACCCTCACCGCTTAGCGGCGACACTCGCTCATGCCACCACCGTTCGTGACGAACGCGTTCGGTCGGGCGCCGCGATGCGGTGGTGGTCGTGGGCTGGCCGTGTTCGTGACGAACGCGTTCGGGCGGCGGGGCTGCGGATCGTTGGCGTGTGCGGGGCGGGGTCAGAAGGTGACGATCGTCTTGACGGCGCTGTTCGTCGCGAACGCGTTCGTTGGGGCGTCCTGCAGCGGGATGCGGTCGGTGATCAAGGACTCCAGCCAGGCGTGATCGGCCCGTTGCAGGGCGTCGACCGCGAGCGCGTAGTGCGACAGGTTGGCGTTGACCGAGCCGACGACGGCGTCGTTCTCCAGGACCATGTCGCGGCCGACCGAGCCGGCGTCGAAGCTCAGCGCGCGGCCGCCGGTGGACACGCCCGTGAGGCAGATGATGCCGTACGCGGCGGTGCCGGCGATCGCAGCGAACACCAAGTCGCCGACGCCGGTCGCCTCGATGACCACGTCCGGGCGCAGGCGGCTCAGCACCTCGTCGGCGGTTCCGTGGTGGTACTCGGCGCCGAGCTGCCGTACCAGCCTCGGCTTGGGTCCGTCCTCGACGCGGTCCAGCACGTGCACGTCGAGGCCGCGCTGCACGCCGAGCAGCGCGGCCAGCTGGCCGATCGGGCCGGCGCCGGTGACCAGCACGGTCTCCGGTTCGAACCATGCCCGGCCGCCGATTCGCTCGATCTGCTCCCAGGCCTTCGCGACGACGCTCGCCGGTTCCAGCAGCACGCCGACCTCGCCGTCGCCGAGCTCCGCGGGCAGCACGACGGCGTACTCGGGTTCGACCGTCCACAAGGTACTGCCGTAGCCGTCCAGGCCCTTGATGCCACGCTCCGTGTAGCGGCCGTTGCGGCACATGTCGAACTGGCCGCGCGCGCAGGCGCCGCACGGTTCGGGGTCCGGGCGGCGCACCACGCCGACGACGAGGTCGCCGACCGCGGGGGTTCCGGCGCCGGCGCTCGCGACCACGCGGCCGAGGGACTCGTGGCCCAGGACGAGGAAGTCGCGGCCGGGCGGGGGAGTGCCACGGCCTGCACCGACGATCTCACGGTCGGTGCCGCAGATGCCCAGCGCGACCGCCTCGACCAGCAGTTCGCCGGGCCCGGGCTGTGGATCCGGGACGTCGCGCACTTGCAGAGAGCGGCCGGTGACGGTCAGCGCACGCATGCGGCCTTCATGCCCAGCGCGGCCGCGGATTGAACGTCGCTCTCACTCCGGCTGACGCCACGCGAGGCAACGCTGTGTGAGGAACAACGTTGCGTGTGAGGGGCGGCGCCGCGTGAGGCGGGCGCTGCACGAGTACGAACGCGGATGAGGAACGTCGCGTGAGGGAGTGCGGACGTCGAGTGAGGAGGCGTCCAAGAGTAAGCGACGGCGCCGGCTAGGAGCTGGCCAGTCGCTGTGCGTGGTCGAGGTGCTGGCGGGTCGAGTGTTCGAGGATCTCGATCATCCGCTGCAGCACGGCGTCGTCGAAGCGCTCCAGTAGGGCGGCGCCGTCCTGCACGATCGGGCCGTAGATCTCGGCGGCGACACGTTCCGCCAGTGGGGTGGGGCGGACGGTGACGCGGCGGCGGTCGGCCGAGTCGCGCTCTCGCGTTACGTAACCAGCACGTTCCAGGCGGTCGATGGCCGTCGTGACCCCGCCGGTCGTCATGCCCGCGGCGGCGGCCAGTTCGCCCGGTGACAGCGGCGCCTCCGCCGACTCGAACAGCAGGTCCAGGCAGCGCAGGTCGGTGCGGTTGAGGCCCAGGCGGTCGGCCGCGCGCTGGTCGAGCACGTCCACCGCGCGCTGGTAAGCCTGCATCGCCCGGCCGAACTCGCCGATCAGCCGCCGCTCCCCGGAATCCACGCTTGCGATGTTACCGGATCGCTCGTAGGGTAAGTAACTAGAAAATCTAGCAACTAGATCTGTGAGGTAACTTCAGGTGAAGGTCATCATCGTTGGGGCGGGTACCGGGGGCATGTGCCTCGCGCACGGGCTGCGGCGCGCCGGGGTCGATGTCGTCGTGTATGAGCGGGACCGCAACCGCACCGATGGGCTGCACGGATACCGGGTCGGCATCGACCCGCACGGGTCGCGGGCGCTGAAGGCGTGCCTGCCGCCCGAGTTGTACCGCACGTTCGTCGCCACCTGCGCCCGCGCGCCCGAGCGGTTCGCGTTCCTGGACGAGCGCCTCAACCGCACGCTGACGATCACGCTGCGTGAGCCGACCGACGACGTCAACGACGAGAAGTCGGTGAGCCGGATGACGCTGCGTCAGGTCCTGTTCACGGGCATGGAGGACGTGCTGCGGTTCGGCAAGACCTTCATCCGGTACCAGCACGAGCCCGACGGCCGCGTCACCGCACACTTCGCCGACGGCACCATCGACACCGCGGACCTGCTGGTCGGCGCCGACGGCGTCAACTCTCCGGTGCGCCAGCAGCGGCTGCCGCACGCCCGGCTCGAGGACGCCGGGATCATCGCCGTGGCCGCGAAGGTACCGATGACGCCTGAAAGCACTTCATTGATGCCGGCCGGGCTCTTTCCGGGCATCGGGATGATCCTGGCGCCGAAGGGGATGGCGTGCATCCTGCACTGGATGGAGTTCCCGTGGGGTGAGACAGGGCGGCCGAAGGACGGGATCGGAGGCAACGACGCCGAGCTGATCGCGAACTGGCCGGGGCTGCTGTTCGACAACACCCGCGACTACCTGAACTGGGGCCTTTCGGCGTCGACGGACAAGTGGCCGGCCGACATCATGCAGCGCGGCGGCGCCGACCTCGTCGACCTCGTGACCCGCATGACGCCGGGCTGGGACCCGCGGATGCACCGGCTGTTTGCGCTGACCGATCCGGGCACGTGCTTTCCGATCAACATCCGCACGTCGGTCCGTGTCGATCCGTGGCCGAGCGACAACGTAACGCTGCTGGGCGACGCCATCCACACGATGACGCCGGGTCAGGGCGTCGGGGCCAACACCGCGTTGCGGGACGCGCACAATCTGTTGCGCGAGCTCACCTCGGGCAAGGCACTGATCGACGCGGTGCGGGACTACGAGCGCGAGATGATCGAGTACGGGTTTGCGGCCGTCGAGGCGTCCAAGAAGCAGACCGGCGGCGACCAGCTCGTCCACCGTCCGGTCATCGGCCGGGTCGCCCTGGCCGGCCTGCGCACCTTCCTGCGGGCGACGGACCGGATTCCCGCGCTGCGTCAGCGTTTCGAGGCGGAGTTGTACGCCTCACGCGGTACCGACGGGGATTAGCTCTTCTGCTACGTCGTCGTGATCTCGATGACCCTCGTGAGGGCGGCGTGCAGTTGGAGCAGCTCCTCGAGGGGCATGCCCAGGCGTTCCACGACGGCCGGCGGGATGCGCTCGGCGTCGGCCCGCAGCGCGCGGCCGGGCTCGGTCAGCGTGACCTCCAGAACGCGTTCGTCGTGCGGGGCGCGGCGCCGGTGGATGAGGCCGGCCGTTTCCAGCCGCTTGAGCAGCGGGGACAACGTTCCGGGGTCGAGCTGTAACAGCCGGCTGAGGTCCTTCACCGACAGCGGAGCGTGTTGCCACAGTGCCAGCATGACGAGGTACTGCGGATGCGTGAGCCCCATCGGCTCCAGCATCGGCCGGTAGAGCGCGATCACGTTGCGTGATGCGACGGCGAGCGCAAAGCAGACCTGATGCTCCAGGGCGAGCGGGTTGGGGATCTTCGCGGCGAGATCTGCGTCGTCGGTCACGTGGCTCGACCCCTTCCGAACATGTTCGTTGAGTGCCACACTACAGGTACACCAATAGTTGGTACACCAACGATTAGAGCACTAAGGAATCGCCCATGTTTGCGTTCAAGCGTCGTTCGGAGCCGAAGAAGGACCGCGTCGGCGCCTTCCTGTTCCAGATCTTCGGGCCGGCGACCGTCGAAGGTGCGATTCAGGGGTGGAGTCCGGAGGCGCGGGAGCAGTACAAGCGGATGCGGGAGAACCAGAAGCGCGCGGCGGAGGAGCGGCGCCGGGCCGCGGACGCCTGATCGCCCTGGCACCCGTCCCGTTCACGGCTCCCTGCCGCGGACGCCTGATCGCCCTGGCACCCGTCCCGTTCACAGCGCCGCGCCGCGGAGGCCTGATCGGCCTGGCGCCCGTCCGGTTCACGGCGCCGAGCCGCGAAGGGCTGGTCGGCCTGGCGTCCGTCCGGTTCGCGGCGCCGATAGGGCTTTACGGCGCCGATGGGCCATTGCGTTCGTGCGGGCGCGCCGCCAGGGCGTGACCACGCGCCGCCAGGGCATGATCAGCGGGGCTCGCGGCGCGGCTATTTCGCCCGTCGTCGGCTGAGTTCCTGCAGCAGTGCGAGCCGTGCGGCGCCGACGGCCACGATGGCGAGGGCGGTGCGCCACACCACAACGCCGAACTCCACGGTCGTGACGTGCCCGGCACCGAACCGGCCGGCGACCCCGTTCAGCCCCGGAATGCTCACGATCAGCGTCAATATCGCCGCGCCCGCCATCGTCGGCGCGAGCCAGATCGACCGCGGTCGCTCGAAGGCCGCCCACGCCGCGCCGGCGAGGAACACGGTCGCCGTGATGATCGCCATCGCCATCACGATCGTGATCGGCCGATGTCCGTCGAGGCGGCTGGCGCCGTGCAGCGCCCACCCGGTCCACTGCTCACCGCCGCGCTGCACCAGCGTCGCCGTGCCGCCGAGGTCGGTGGCGACGGTGACGGTGTTGTCCTCGCGCGCCCACGGCAGTGCGAGCGCCAGTAACGCTGCGAGCGCACCGATGAGCGCCACGACCCGGCTGCCGATCCCGGCCGGCGTGGGCCCGGGCGGTGGCGTCGGCGTGATCTGCTCGGGCTGACCGACGATGGCCTCCTGCGGTGAGCTCATGCCCGTAGACCGTAGTCGGACCGCACCACCCACGTCACTCGCCCCAACCCCCTGACTGTCAAAGGAAGTCAGGGCGCACCGGCTCGTCGCCGACAGGGCTCGTCGTCGATCGCTGCCGCGGAACCGGACGCGGTGCTCGTCAATATGCCGCTACCAGGTCGGGCGGCCCGCGGGTGGGCGTGGCGTTCGTCATGCCGGGTCGATGTCGAACGGCAACCGGACCGGCGAGGTGCGCCACGCCGCCGGCGGGGAGGACGGCCCGCGCGCTGGTCGTGGATCGCCTGCAGCGGTGGGCGTGGCGCTCATGCATCGCAGCGCTCGTGTATCCCGCTTCGCCGGGCCGATCTCGCGGTCGATGAAGGCGGGCTCGGAACAACGCCTCCATGGACCGGGCGGCAGGTGGTCGAGCTTGGCGAGTGCCGGGCTGGGCGTGGCCTCCTTCGTCCTCGCCTCCGCTACCGGGGCGGGCGGGCGCGAGCCTCCTCTGCGGGTTGCTCGCCGCGGCCGGCCGACCGACCGGGCGCGTCGGTCGCCTCCGGGGCCGTCTTGCCGGCGTCGCCGGGTTTTCGGCGTCCGCTCGCCTGCCTGTATCCCGGATGCACGCCCGGAGTCAGGCCCTGCTGGTCGGCGATGCGTTGCAGGAGGCGGGCGAGCTCGGCTCGCTCGTCGGGATCGAGCGCGGTGAGCAGGTCGTCGTTGTGTGCGGTCGCGATCGTTCGCATGTCCATCATGATCTGTTCCCCGTCGACGGTCAGGTACAGCTCGTGGTGCCGCCGGTCGGTGGCGCCCGGCCGGCGTTCGACCAGGCCCTTGTGGCCGAGGCCGTCGATGAGCACGACGACGCGGCTCGGGACCACGCCGAGGTCGACGGCGACCGACTGCTGGCTGCGGCCGGGCTGCCCGGCGATCATGCGCAGCAGTCCGACCTCCGCCGATGACAGCCCGATCTCCTGCACGCGGTCGGCGAAACGCTCCGATGCGTGCGCGCCGACCTGAGCGAGGAGGAATGCCGCTCCCCGCGGTCCGGGTTGCCTGCCGTGCTTCATGGGTCTATCGTACACCACAACGAACGATTCACTCGACTGAACTATTCATCGCGAAGAAGGGAGTGCCTGATGTCCTACACAAGCCATCCCGACCTCGGCGGCAAGGTCGCCCTCGTCACCGGCGGATCCCGCGGCATCGGCGCCGCCACCTGCCGAGCGCTCGCCGCCAACGGGGTGCGCGTCGCCGTCAACGGGCGGGACCCCGCGGCCGTCGACGCGCTCGTCGCCGACATCACCGCGGCCGGCGGCAGCGCGCTCGCCGTGCCGGGCGACGCCACCGACGCCGAGACCGTCCGGCGCATCCGGGAGGAGGTCGAGCGGGCGTTCGGGCCGATCGACGTGCTCGCCCCGTTCGTGGGCGGTCAGGGCCGCCCGACGCCCACCCACCAGCTCGGCGCCGAGCAGTGGCGCGCCACCGTCGAGGCCGACCTGACCTCGGTGTTCCTGGCCGTGAGCGAGGTGCTACCCAGCATGATCGAGCGCCGCACCGGCGTGATCGTCATGATGTCCTCGACCGCGGGCCGTCTGCCGGGCCTCGCCAGCGCCGCCTACGCGGCCGCGAAGGCGGGCGTCGTCATGTTCAGCAAGCACCTGGCCGCCGGGGTCGGGCCGCACGGCATCCGGGTCAACTGCCTGGCGCCGTCGGCGGTGCTCAACAGCCGCATGCAGCAGCACATGACCGAAGAGCAGCTCGCCGACCTGGCCGCACGGTTCCCGCTCGGGCGCATCGGCAAGCCCGAGGACGTCGCCGAGGCCGTGCTCTACCTGGCCTCCGACGCGGCCTCCTGGATCACCGGCGCCACGCTCGACCTCACCGGCGGCCGGGTGATCGTGTGACCACGCAAGGAATCGTGACCAGTCCGTTCATCGCTGGAGGGGTGATCGTATGACCGCGCAGGGCACCGCACCGCGCCGTCGTCAGGCACAGGGCGGCCCGCACCTGGGCGCGCTCGGCATCGTCTTCGCCGCGCTGTTCGTGGGCGGCGTCGTCATCGCCACGATCGTGGCGGGCGGCAAGCCGTATCCGTCGCCGTTCGTGGACGGTGCGGAGATCATTGCGTACTTCCGCGACCATCGACTCGCCGTCCAGATCGGCGGCGCACTGCAGTTCGGCGCCGCCATCCCGCTGGCCATCTACTCGGCGACGGCGAGCGCGCGCCTGCACCAGCTCGGCATCCGCGCACCGGGCGCCACGATCGCGCTCGCCGGCGGGCTGCTCGCGTCGGCCTTCCTGGCGCTGTCGGGCCTGCTGGGCTGGGTGCTGTCCCGGTCCGAGGTGCTCGACGAACCGGCCCTGATCCGGGCGCTGCAGCTGCTGAACTTCGCGGCGGGCGGGGTCGCACATGTGGTACCGCTGGGGCTGCTCCTGGCCGGCCTCGCGGTGCCCGGCCTGTTGGCCCGGCTGCTCCCGGCCTGGCTGGCCTGGGCGGGGCTCGTGATCGCCGGGATCGCGGAGCTGTCGACGTTGACGCTGCTGGTCGAGCCCGCGGCCTACCTGCTGCCGATCGCCCGCTTCACCGCCCTCGCCTGGCTGATCGCGGTGGGCTTCATGTTGCCGCGCCAGCGCGCCCGGGCCGATGCCTAGCGAGTGCGGCTTACGGGGCGTCGGCGCCCGGCCTCGTCCAACGCGGCCGCCGTCCGAGTCCGGCCTCATCCAACTCCGGCGACGCGGTCGGAGGGCCGGTGCGTCCAGCGCGCCGACGGTGATCGGAACGCGACCTCCTCCAACGCGAGCGACGTAGTGGGAGGCCAGGTGCGTCCAGCGCGCCGACAGGGTTGGAATGCGGCCTCGTCCAGCACGGCGAGGGGGTAGGTGTGCGGACTGCTCTGACGCGCCGACGTGGTCGTGGTGGGGCCTCGTCTATCGGGGGCACGTGGTTGGAGTCCGGCCTCGGAAAACGCGGTCACGTGGTCGGAGGCCGGCGCCGAGGGCGTCGGGCCTGGACGGGAGGTGTGGTCGGATGATCGACGTATGGGGCAACATCGATCATGGGTGCGGGCTTAACCTGAGGTGCGGCTGCCGCTTGAGGGGGTTAACAACTGCTGGCGTGCTGGTCGTCATGAGTGCTCAATGGTCGGCTGGAGTGACGGCGTGAACTTGAAGGAGTGGGCAGCAGCCACCGGCATCTCCTGCGCGACCGTGTGGCTGCGTTACGAGTCTGGGGCACTTCCCGTTCCTGCGTATCGGCTCGGGCGTCTGGTCGGTGGCCGGTGACCGGTGCGGTCCCGGACAGCGGGCGGGTCGTGTTGTACGCCTGGGTGGCATCGGCCGACCAGAAGCTGTACGGGCGCCGTGCCGCCGCGACCCGTGCCCGCCGCGCAGTCGAGGCGATGCAAGCGTGCCCGGCATGATCGTCAACCAGGCGTACCGGTTCGCGCTCGACCCGACGCCGCGGCAGCTGCGGGATCTCCTCTCGCATGCGGGGGCGTCGCGTAAGGCGTTCAACTGGGCGCTCGGGCTGATCAAAGCCCAGTTGGATCAACGGGCAGCAGAGCGGTCGTACGGAGTGGCCGATAACCAGCTCACCCCGTGCGTGTCGTGGTCGCTGCCGGCGCTGCGTAAACGCTGGAACGAGGCCAAGGCCGATATCGCGCCGTGGTGGGCGGAGTGCTCGAAAGAGGCGTACTCAGCCGGCATTCGCAACCTGGTACGCGGCCTGGACGCCTGGCGTGATGCGCAGTCCGGCAAGCGCAAGGGGCCGCCGGTGCGGTTCCCCCGGTTCAACTCCAAGCGCCGCGAAACGGTGTCGTGCAGGTTCACCACCGGCACCATCCGCGTCGAGGCCGACCGGCGGCACGTGACACTGCCCCGCCTGGGCACGCTGCGGCTGCACGAGTCGGCCCGTAAGCTCGCCCGCCGCCTCGACAACGGCACCGCCCGAATCCTGTCCGTCACCGTCAAACGCGACGGCGCGCGCTGGTACGCGTCGTTCTCCTGCGAGGTCGACAAGGCGGAACGCCGCCCGCCCCGACCAGACTCGATTGTCGGCGTCGACGTCGGCATCACGCACCTGGCGGTGTTGTCCACCGGTGAGCTGGTCGACAACCCGCGCCACCTGACCGGCGCCACCCGGCGCCTGCGTTGCACCGCCCGGCGCATGTCCCGCCGCACCGGCCCAAATCGGCGCACCGGCCAGCAGCCGTCGAAGCAGTGGCTGCGCGCCAAAGCCGAACTTGGCCGCGCCCACGGCCGGGTGGCGAACCTGCGCCGCGATGGACTGCACAAACTCACCACCCGCCTCGCCGTCGAGCACGCCACGATCGTGGTGGAAGACCTCAACGTGGCCGGGATGGTGCGCAACCGCAAGCTCGCCAAGGCGATCTCCGATTGCGGCTTCGGCACCATCCGGACCATGCTGGGCTACAAGATGCTATGGAACGGCGGTCTGCTCGTGGTCGCCGATCGCTGGTTCCCGTCGAGCAGGACCTGTTCGGGCTGCGGTGCGGTGAAAGCCAAGCTGCCGCTGCGTGTCCGAACGTTCACGTGTGCCGAGTGTGGCCTGATCCTGGACCGCGACCTGAACGCGGCCCGTAACCTCGCCGGACTCGTCTGTAATACGGGTGCCGGAGTGGCCGCGCACCCGGAGCCGCAAGGTTCGAACGGACGTGGAGCCGACCGTAAGACCCCGTTCGCTGGGCCGGTGGCGATGAACCGTCCACCCGGCACGACACTAGTCGGTCAGACCGGGACCGTCCCACCACAAGGCGGGACTACCAAACGTGCGCCCACCAAAGCGCACTGAAAGGTAACGGAGGCGCGGATGGAACGTGTGGGTGGATCGCCGGACCTGTGGAGCGGGCGGCGATGGGCGGTCACGGTGGCCGTGGCCGTGGTGCTCTTCGTAGGGCTGTCGCTGCTGTCGGGGCTGTTCGGATTCACGGACAACATCCTTTGGGCGCCGCATGATGTCGGCAGTGCCGTGGCGCTCGGGGTCACGGTCCTGCCGTTGGTCGCGCTGGCCGTCCTCGTCGTGATGGCACTTGTGCGCAACAAGGCCACGCCCGGGCGCTGACCCGGCGGGCCGTAGGCCGGCACGGATTATGCGATGTCCTGAGGGAGGGCGCGCAGCATCGGGGGGTAGAGGAGCGTCGCCGGGCCGCGGGTGAACAGCTGAGCCGGGCGGCCCCGGTCGCCCGCCGTTGAGCGGCCCGTTGGCGTGACGAAGCCCGGTGTGGACGTGACCTTGCGGTGGAAGTTGCGGGGGTCCAGGGGCGCGGACCACACGGCCTCGTAGACCTGGCGCAGGTCGGCGATCGTGAACTCCGGCGGGCAGAAGGCGGTGGCCAGCGGGGAGTACTCGAGCTTCGATCGAGCGCGCTCCACGCCGTCGGCGAGGATCGTCGCGTGGTCGAAAGCCAAGGGCGGGGCGTCGGCCACCGGGAGCCACTCTGCCGTTGCCGCGTCGCTGCCGGCCCTTGGGAGTGGGGCGTCCGGGAGCAGGGCCAGGTACGCGATCGTGACCACCCGGCCCCTTGGGTCGCGTGCCGGGGAGCCGTACGTGCCCAGCTGCTCCAGGTGGCCGGCCGCCGTGACGCCGGTTTCCTCCGCGAGCTCCCGTGCCGCCGCGTCCGGGAGGTCCTCGTGGTCCAGGACGAAGCCGCCCGGCAGGGCGTGCTCGCCCTCGAACGGGGGGATGGCTCGGCGGATCAGCAAGGCGGACAGGGCGGCGTTGCGGATCGTGAGCATGACCAGGTCGACGGTCACCTTGAATGCCATGTATTTATCACCACGTTGACGAGAAAGGTTGGACGACTATATCGTCTAGCTGACGATAACTTATGGGGAGGGTCGCCATGGCGGATGTGACGCGCCGGCTGTTTCTGCGGCACTTGCGCGGGGCGCCGACCAGCTGGGTTCGGCATCACGTCAAAGGCAAGGTGCGCCACGAAGGGATCGGGCAGTCGTTCTGGTACCGGGCGCTGACGGCCGTGCTGTCCGAGGTGCCCGTCGACGACCGGGAGCTGCCGCTGCTGTTCCACGCGCGGACCAGTGACTTCGCCGACGTCACCGTGCAGGCGACCGTGACCTATCGGATCAGCGCGCCGGCCCTCGCGGCCGAGCGGCTCGACTTCTCCGTCGATCCGGCGCTCGGGTCGTGGCGGGGGCAGCCGCTCGACCAGGTTGCCACGCTGCTGGCCGAGCTGGCGCAGCAGCCGGCGCTCGACCTGCTGGCCCGGCTGCCGCTGACCGAGGCGCTGACGGCCGGGATCGCGCCCGTGCGCGAAGCGGTGTCGGCGGCGCTGGGGAGCGATCCGCGGCTGGCCGAGACGGGGGTCAGCGTGGTCAGCGCGCGGGTCGTGGCGATCCGGCCGGAGCCCGATCTCGAGCGGGCGCTGCAGACGCCCACTCGCGAGGCGGTGCAGCAGGAGGCCGACCGGGCGACCTACGCGCGGCAGGCGCGGGCGGTCGAGCAGGAGCGGGCGATCGCCGAGAACGAGCTGCAGAACAAGATCGAGCTGGCCCGGCGGGAGCAGCAGCTGGTCGAGCAGCGCGGTGCCAACGCGCAGCGGCAGGTGGAGCTGGACGCCGCCGCGGCGCTCGTTGCGGCGCAGGGCGAGGCGGAGCGGTCGCGGGTCGCGGCGGCGGCCGAAGCCGAGGCGGACCGGGTGCGGACCGAGGCGCGGGCGGACGGCGTGCGGGCGGTCGGGGTGGCCGAAGGGGAGGCGGAGGCGGCGAAGCTGGCCGCGTACCGCGACCTGCCGCCGGCCGTGCTGCAGGCCCTGGCGCTGCGGGAGCTCGCGGGACAGCTGCCGGAGATCGGGCAGCTCACGGTGACGCCCGACGTGGTCACCGGGCTGCTGAGCCGGCTCGGGCGGAGCTGACGGCGTGAGCACGCTGGCACCGCGGGCCGTCATGGTGTCGCGCCGCAGTGAGCTCGACGAGCTGCTCGCCCGGCACGGCACCCGGGCGGCGGCGGACTACTACCTGCGGCAGCGCGGCCGCGACCTCGAGGAGGTCGCGGCCCGCCACGCGGCGCTGCAAGGGGCGCTGGCCGCGGCGGGTGCGGCCGTCCCGGCGGACTGGCGGCGCGGGCACATCGACCGCGACGACCTGCCCCGGTTCCTGTTCGGGCCCGAGGACGTCGTCATCGCCGTCGGACAGGACGGGCTGGTGGCCAACGTCGCCAAGTACCTCGACGGGCAGCCCGTGATCGGGGTCGATCCCGAGCCGGGGCGCAACCCGGGCGTGCTCGTCCGGCACACCCCAAAAACATTGCAAAAGGTCCTGCAGAACGCGCGGGACAACACCGAGGAGCGCACGATGGTCTCGGCGCGGCTCGACGACGGGCAGGAACTGCTGGGGTTGAACGAGGTGTACTTCGGCCACGTCAGCCACCAGTCCGCGCGGTACACCCTGTCGACCCCCGGCGGCGACCGCGAGCGGCACTCGTCCTCCGGCGTCGTGGCCGGCACCGGGACCGGCGCGACCGGGTGGTGCTCCTCCATCGCCCGGGAGCGCGCCGCCGCGCCCGGGCTGCCGGGGCCCCGGGAGGCGGCGCTGTGCTGGTTCGTGCGGGAGGCGTGGCCGTCGCCGGCCACGGGCGTGGCGCTGACGAGCGGGAGGCTGGAACAGGACCAGCGGCTCGAGCTCACCTGCGAGGGGGAGCGCCTGGTGGTGTTCGCCGACGGCCTGGAGGCGGACCGGCTGGAACTCGCCTGGGGGCAACGGGTGAGCATCGGTGTCGCCCAGCGCCGCCTCAATCTCGTCATGTAGAACCGTAGGGTAAGGGGCGTGAAAACGTTCCCGCTCGGCAAGCGCACCGTCCACCGCGTCGGGTTCGGCGCCATGCAGCTGCCCGGACGCGGCGCCTTCGGGCCGCCCCGCGACCGCGCCGAGGCCCTCGCCGTGGTCCGCCGCGCGGTGGACCTCGGCGTCGATCACATCGACACCGCGCAGTACTACGGGCCCGACGTGGCCAACGAGATCCTGCGCAGCGCCCTGTACCCGTACCCGGGCCAGCTCGCCTTCGTGAGCAAGGTCGGCGCCAAGCGGGACGACAAGGGAGGCTGGCTGCCGGCGCTCGAGCCGGAGGAGCTGCGCGCGGGCGTGCTGGACAACGTGCGCTCCCTCGGCGTCGAGCGGATCCACGCCGTCAACCTGCGGCTGCACGCGAAGTCGGCGCCCGAGGTGTTCGACCGGCAGCTCGACGCGATGGTCGCGATGCGCGACGAAGGGCTGATCGGCGGGGTCGGGCTGAGCAACGTCGACACCGAGCAGCTGCGGCACGCGCTCGAGCGCACCGAGATCGTGTGCGTGCAGAACCCGTTCAACATCGTGGACCAGCAGTCCCGGCCGGTCCTGGACCTGTGCCTCGAGCGCGGCATCGCCTTCGTGCCCTTCTTCCCGCTCGGCGCGGCGTTCGGGCGCGAGCGGGTCCTCGGCCACCCGCAGGTGAAGGCGGTCGCCGCTCGGCTGGACGCCACCCCGGCGCAGGTCGCACTGGCCTGGGTGCTCGCCGTCGCGCCCAACACGCTGCTCATCCCGGGCACCGCGTCGCTGGAGCACCTGGAGCAGAACGTCGCCGCCGGGCACCTGCGCCTCGACGACGAGGCGCGCGCCGCGCTCGGGCTGCCGGGGCGAGCGGCGTGAAACGGCGCCAGGTCGGCAACCTGCTGGCGCTCGCGGCGCTGTCGTACCTGAGCCGCCAGCCCATGCACCCCTACGAGCTGTCCAAGACGCTGCGCACCTACGGCGACGAGCGCAGCATCAAGTTCACCCACGGCTCGCTGTACATGGTGATCCAGCAGCTGGCCAAGGCCGGCTTCGTGGCCGAGCAGGAGGTCAGCCGCGAAGGCGCGCGGCCCGAGCGCACCGTCTACGGGATCACCGACGCCGGGCGCGCCGAGCTGCGCGACTGGCTGCGCGAGCTGGTCGGGCAGCCCCAGCACGAGTACCCGGCGTTCGTCTCCGCGCTGTCGCTGGTCGCCGCGCTCACGCCGAACGAGGTCGTCGCGCTGCTGCGGGAGCGGCTGGACGGCCTCGCGGCGCAGCGCAAGGAGGCCGCCGAGCTCATCGAGAAGTCCGAGGCCGAAGGGGTGCCCCCGCTGTTTCTCATCGAGGAGGTGTACCGCGTCCGCCTGCTCGACGCCGAGAGTGCCTTCGTGGAGGAGTTCCTCGCCAAGATCTCCGACCCCGATGAGGGGTGGGGCCCGATGTGGGCCGCCGCACACGGGACGACGTTCAATCCTGAATAGTTGACTCTGACTAGTCGCTCATGGATAGTTAGTACCAACTAATCCAGCGAGCGGGGAGTCGGCATGAGCAGGATCGGCAATGCGATCGTGATCGGCGGCGGCATCGGGGGCCCGGTGGCCGCGATGGCGCTGCAGAAGGCGGGCATCGAGGCGACCGTCTACGAGGCCTACGAGGGATCGGCCGACGGCGTCGGCGGCGCGCTCAGCATCGCGCCCAACGGCCGCACGGCCCTCGCGGCGATCGGCGCCGAGGAGCGCGTCGCCGCCGCCGGGTCGCCGATGCGGGGCATGGTGATGCAGAGCTGGACGGGCAAGCGGCTCGCCGAGTTCGGCACCCCGCCCGGCCTGCCGGAGATGCTGCTGGTGTGGCGCTCCGACCTGTACCGCGCCCTCTACGGCGAGGCCGCCCGCCGCGGCGTGCGCGTCGAGCACGGCCGGCGCCTGGTGTCGCTGAGCGACGAAGGCGGCCGGGTCGTCGCCCAGTTCGCCGACGGCACCAGCGCCGCCGCCGACGTCCTCATCGGCGCCGACGGCATCCGTTCCACCGTGCGCCGGCTCATCGACCCGGCCGCGCCCGAGCCCCGCTACGCCGGCCTGCTCGGCTTCGGCGCCCGCACCAGCGGCGAGGGCCTCACCCCGACCGCGGACAAGATGCACATGGTCTTCGGCAAGCGCGCCTTCTTCGGCTACCAGGTGACGGACACCGACAGCGGCTGGTTCGCCAACCTGCCGCACCCGCGGCCGATGAGCGCGGCCGAGGCCCGCGGCATCGGCGCCGCCGAGTGGCTGCGCCGGCTGCAGGAGGTGTTCCGCGACGACCGCACCCCGGCCGTGGAGATGATCCGGCGCACCGCGCCGGAGGACCTCGTCATCACCGGCGGGCTCGAGGACATCCCGAGCGTGCCGACGTGGCACCGCGGCCGGGTCGTGCTGCTCGGCGACGCCGCGCACGCCACCTCGCCGAGCTCCGGGCAGGGCGCGTCGCTGGCCATCGAGAGCGCCGTGCAGCTGGCCCGCTGCCTGCGCGACCTGCCGGTGCCGGACGCGTTCGCGGCCTTCGAGGGGCTGCGCCGCGAGCGGGTCGAGCGGATCATCAGGATGGCCGAGAAGACCAACAGCGACAAGGCCGCCGGCCCCGTCGCCCGGGTGCTGCGCGACCTCATCATGCCGGTGGCGATGCGTTTGCTGGCCAGCCCGGAGAAGTTCGCGTGGCAGTTCGACCACCCGATCGACTGGGCGGCGCCGGTGACCGCGCCCCGCGGTGTCGCGTTGCCGACCTGACGCAGCGTGCCCGGCTGCTACGTTGCGTGACATGCGGCTGGCAACGTTCAACGTGGAAAACCTCTTCGCCCGGGCCAAGGCGATGGACAACGCCGTGCGGGACGTCGGGCAGCCCGCACTGGCGGCGTTCGAGACGTTCAATCGCATCGCGGCCCACGACGTGTACACCGAGGAAGACAAGGCGGCGATGCTCGACGCCCTGCTGACCCTCGGCGTGCTGACGCAGACCCGGGACGGGCGGCGGCTCAACCCCCACCAGTTCGACACCGCCTGGGCCCTGCTGCGCGAGAACCGCGGCGACTTCCTCGCCGCGCCGAGCGACCGGGAGCCGCACATCGTGGCCACCGGGCGCGGGGACTGGACCGGGTGGGTCGAGCTCATCACCGAGCCCGTCGACGAGCTCGCCACCCGGATGACCGCGCGGGTCATCAACGACGTCGGCGCCGACGCGATCTGCCTCGTCGAGGCCGAGAACCGCCCGGCGCTGGCGCGCTTCAACGACGACCTGCTCGGCGGCCGCTACGGCCACGCGATGCTCGTCGACGGCAACGACCCGCGCGGCATCGACGTCGGGCTGCTGTGCACCGCGGAGATCGCCATCGACTGGGTGCGCAGCCACGTCGACTACCCCGACCCGGCCGTGGAGGGCAAGCGGCTGTTCAGCCGGGACTGCCCGCTGTACAAGCTGCGACTGCCCGGCGGCGAGGACCTCTACCTGCTGCTCAACCACCTCAAGAGCCAGTCGTTCGCCTCCGGCGACCCGGATCCGCTGCGCACCCGGCAGAGCGCCGCGGTACGCGCCATCTACGACGCGCTGCGCGCCGACGGCGCCGAGTACGTCGCCGTCCTCGGCGACTTCAACAAGGGCCCGGACCGCCGCGACCCGAAGAAGCACCCGACGCTGGAGGCGCTGCTCGGCCCGGGCACGCCGCTGGTCAGCTGCTTCGACCTCGACGCATTCGGCGAGCTGTTCGACCCCAAGGACGACGAGCAGGAGCGGCCCGGCACGTTCCAGACCTGCAACATCTCCAACCGGCTCGACTACATCCTGCTCTCGCCCGAGCTGGCGGCGAAGGTCACCGGCGGCGGCGTGTTCCGCAAGGGCCTGTGGGGCGGTCCGGAGAACAAGAACCCGCCGAAGCTGTGGAGCATCTACCCGGAGCTCACGGCGGCCAGGCACGCCGCCAGCGACCACGCCGCCGTGTGGGTCGACCTGGACTTCTAACAACCCGAAAACCTAAGAGCGAAGCAGCGTCAGTACCGCAAGGACGCGGCGGTTCACATCGGGCAACGCCGGCAGGCCGAGCTTGACGAAGATGCTGCGGATGTGCGCCTCGACGGTCCGCTCGGCCAGGAACAGCCGCTCGGAGACGGCCACGTTCGACAGCCCTTCGGCCATCAGCGCGAGGATCTCCCGCTCGCGCTCAGACAGCGCGTCCAGGCCCTCGCCGCGGCGGCGCGGGCGGCGCATCACGCGCTCGACGACGAGCGGGTCCACGGCCGTGCCGCCGGCCAGGACCCGCCGCACGTCGGCCAGGAACCGGTCGATGTCGGTGATGCGGTCCTTGAGCAGGTAGCCGACGCCGGCCTCGCCCTGCTCCAGGATCGTGACCACGTCACGGGTCTCGATGTACTGCGACAGCAGCAGCACCGCCAGCCCCGGCTCCTCCCGCCGCAGCCGCAGCGCGGCCCGCAGCCCCTCGTCGGTGAACGTCGGCGGCATGCGGATGTCGACGATGACGGCGTCGGGGCGCACCTCGGCGACGCGGCGCAGCAGCTGGTCCGCGTCGCCGACCGACCCCACCACGTCGAAGCCCTCGGCGGCCAGCAGCCGCTCGAGGCCGACCCGCAGCAGCAGGGAGTCGTCGGCGAGCACCACACGGTCGGTCACGGCGGCTCCTCCGCGGTCAGGGGCAGTCGGGCGGTCAGGCGGGTCCCGCCGCCCGGCGGGCTGCGCAGCGACAGCCGCCCGCCGCCGGCCTCGACCCGGTCGCGCAGCCCCTCCAGGCCGCCGCCGGGCACGAACCGGGCACCGCCGGCGCCGGTGTCGCGGACCCGCACGACGAGCTCGCCCGCCTCCGCGGTGAGGCTCAGCTCGACCGCGTCGGCGCCGCCGTGCTTCTCGGCGTTGGTGACCGCCTCCAGGGCCACGTAGTAGGCGGTCGCGGCGGTCTCCTCGCCGACCGCGGCGCCGCCGGCCCGGTCGTCGACGTGCACCGCGACCCGGGAGCGCTCCGCGAGGGACTCCAGCGCGCCGGCGAGGCCGTGCATGACCAGCGCGGGCGGGTTCATGCCGCGGGCGATCTCGCGCAGCTCGGCGACGGCGGTGTCCAGTTCGGACAGTCCCTGGTCCAGCAGCGCGGCGCCGTCGTCGGCGCCGCCGGGATCGGCGCGCTGCGCGCGGCGCAGCAGCAGGGAGGCGGCGATGAGCCGCTGCTGGACGCCGTCGTGGATGTTGCGCTCGATGCGTCGGCGCTCGGCGTCGGCGGCCTCGACGATCCGGCGGCGGGAGCGGCGCACCTCGTCGAGCTGGTGGCGGTGGTCCAGCACCAGGGCGGCCATGCGCAGTACCGCATGCAGCACCTCCGGCGCCGCGGCCAGCGCCGGGTCGTGCGCCAGCGCGCCCACGTCGCGACCGGCGTGGCGCAGCGGGGTCAGCACCGTGCCCGGCGGGCGGTCCGCGCCGAGCAGCGCGACGTCCTGCGGGGTCAGCACGGCAAGAGACGGGTCGCCGAGCCCGGCCCGCAGCGCGTCGCCCAGCGCCGGCAGGTCCGCCTCGGCCGTGGCGTCGCCGGCGCCGAGCGCGGCGACGAGCGAGCGGATCGCCGCCGGCGGCGGCTGGCTGCGGGCGAGGCTCAGCGCCGCGCCGACCGGGATCGCGGCGCTGCCGGCGTAGTAGACGATCTGCGGCACCGAGCCGGGCACGTACCAGTCGGCGCTGACGATCGCCGTCGCGGCGACGTTGACGAGGTTGGCGACCCAGAACGGGGCGTAGGCGGCACGGTAGGGAGGGCTGGCTCTGCGGTACCGCCACAGCAGGAACAGCAGCAACAGCGCGCCGACGACCGGGTACGCGGCCGCGCGGACCTCGAGCAGCCCCGCGATGCCGGGCGGGTGCCCCGGCGCCAGCCACCAGATCGAGGCGGCGACCGGCCAGAACAGGTAGCCGGCGGCGGCCGTCGCCCGATCCAGCCGGCCCTGCAGCCGCCCGACCGGGATGACCAGCGCGCAGTGCAGCACCAGCGGCTGGTACACGGCGCCGAGCATCAGGTCGTCGCGGAACAGCCACGGCAGCGCGACCCGGCCGGCCCCGTCGGCGAGCCAGCACAGCCCGGCGGCGAGCATCAGCGGGCCCATCGCCGAGTCCGGCCGGGCCCGCCACATCCGCTGCCCGACCTCGGCGTGCAGCAGCCCGGTGGCCACGAAACAGGCCAGCTCCCACGGCTCCCAGCCGCCGCGGGCGCCCAGCACCGCCACGGCGACGGCCGTCGCCGCCGCCGCGACCCGCAGGCCCGTCCGCATCACCGTATCGTCGGGCACCCGACGTATCAGGGGAATACGTGCTGGCACTGATGTCCGGGATCCGGCCCCGTTCCTACCTTGGCGCCATGCGATCCCGAATGATTCCCCTGCTCGTCGCGGCTCTCCTCGCGATGGCCGCCTGCTCTCCCAAACAGCCGGTGCCGGCCGCACCCGCAGCCTCGGTCCCGGCGGCCGCGGCCACCACGGCCGCCGCGCCGACGACCGCCGCCGCGGCGCAGAAGCTCAGCGTGGACGTGGTCAAGCAACAGATCGAGCCGGTCTTCACCAAGGACCCCGACTGCCCCAAGGGCGAGTGGGTCACCGACAAGGGCAACCTCGACGAGCCGTACCGGACCAGCGCGACGGACTTCGCCGAGTACGACTGCCATCTCACCGACGGCGAGCTCGTCCCGCACCGCATCGCCCAGGTCATCTACGTCACGTTCGCCGACACCAAGGCGGCCAACGACTACGCCGACGACGCGGTCGGCCTGTACCCGTCGCTGATCGCCGACACCACCGTGGTGGTGATCGGCGCCGGGCTCAAGACCGTCGACATGCGCCAGACGCTGCGGTCGATCGAGAACGCGTGCTCGTGCGGGCACGTCACCTGAGGTCCGCACCGAATCTGCACAGTTCGAACACCCCATGCCCCGGCCGCGCGGCCTACGGTCGGGGCATGCGGGTCCTGATGATTCTGCCGGCGCTCACGGAGGCGACGAGTCCGCTGTTCCGGCCGATCAAGTACTCCCTCTTCCCGCCGCTGGGCCTGGCCACGCTCGCGGCCTACCTGCCCGACGGCGACGACGTGCGCATCGTCGACGAGCACGTCGAGCGCTTCGACCCGGCCGAGGCCGAGCTGCCGGATCTCGTGGTCATCCAGGTGTACATCACCTCGGCGCGCCGCTCGTACGAGCTCGCCGACCACTACCGGGCCCGCGGGGTCTTCGTCGCCCTCGGCGGGCTGCACGTCACGTCGCTGCCGGACGAGGCCGCCGCCCACGCCGACGCGATCTTCCTCGGGCCGGGTGAGGACACGTGGCCGCAGTTCCTCGAGGACCTGCGGCGGCGGGCGCCGCTGTCGCGGTACACCTCGAAGGAACGAACCCTGGCGAAGCTCCCGCCGATCCGGCGGGACCTCATTCAGCGCCACCGCTACCTGGTGCCCAACTCGATCGTGGTGACGCGCGGCTGCCCGCACCACTGCGACTTCTGCTACAAGGACGCGTTCTTCGAGGGCGGGAAGTCGTTCTACACGCAGGCCGTCGACGACGCGCTCGCCGAGATCGAGCGGCTGCCCGGCCGGCACCTGTACTTCCTCGACGACCACCTGCTGGGCAACCGCCGCTTCGCCCGCGAGCTGTTCGAGGGCATGCGCGGCATGGGCCGGGTCTTCCAGGCGGCGTCCACAGTGGACGCGATCCTGGCGCCGGACCTGATCGAGGCGGCGGTCGCGGCCGGGCTGCGCAGCGTGTTCGTCGGCTTCGAGTCGGTGAACGCGGCCAACCTCGCCGAGCAGCGCAAGCGCCAGAACGTCGGGCGCGACTACGCCGCCGTCGCCCGGCGCGTCCACGATGCGGGCGCGATGGTCAACGCCAGCTTCGTCTTCGGCATGGACTCCGACGGGCCGGACGTCTTCGACCGCACCGTCGAGTGGGCCGTCTCGCAGGGCATCGAGACCGCCACCTTCCACATCATGACGCCGTACCCGGGCACCGGGCTCTTCCGCCGCATCGAGGCCGAGGGGCGCATCGCGCATCGCGACTGGGAGCTGTACGACACCCGGCACGTGGTCTACGAGCCGCGCGGGATGACGGCCCGCCAGCTGGAGGACGGCTACTGGCGCGCCTACCGGGACTTCTACCGCTGGGGCGCGCTGTGGCGGGGCGCCGCGACGCACGAGCGTTCCGGCGACCGGCTGCGGCACCTGGCGTACGCCGGCGGCTGGAAGAAGTTCGAACGCGTGTGGGACGCACTGATCCGCACGCGCCAGGTCCTGCACGCGTTGCCGCTGCTGGAGGCCGCATTGAGCAGCTTCGGCGGCCGCCGCCCGGTGCGCTCGGCGGCGCCCGCGCGTGCGACGATCGCTGCATGACACTGGCAGTGCTCGGCACCGGGATCATGGGCGCTGCGATCGCCCGCAACTGGCTCAGGACGAGCCGCGACGTGCGCGTGTGGAACCGCACCCGCGCCAACGCCCAGCCGCTCGCCGCCGACGGCGCGGTCGTGGCCGGCACCCCCGCCGACGCGGTCCGCGGCGCCGACCCGGTCGTCACCATGCTCTTCGACGCCGAGTCCGTCGCCGAGGTCATGCGCGCCGCCGCGCCCGAGCTCGCGCCCGGCACCCTGTGGCTGCAGATGAGCACCGTCGGGGCCGGCGGCGCCGACGAGCTCGGTGCGCTCGCCGCCGAACTGGGCCTGGTCTACGTCGACGCCCCCGTCCTCGGCACCCGCGGCCCGGCCGAGCAGGGCAAGCTCAACGTGCTCGCGTCCGGCCCCGAGGAGGTCCGCGCCCGCGTCGAGGAGCTCGCCGCGCCGATCGCGGCGAAGGTCACCTGGCTCGGCCCGGCCGGGCAGGGCAGCCGGGCCAAGCTCGTCGTCAACAGCTGGGTCGTGACCAGCGTCGCCGCCCTGGCGCAGAGCGTCGCCCTCGCCGACGCCCTCGACGTCGACTTCCTCTCCCTCGTCTCCGGCGGCGCGCTCGACATGCCCTACGCGCAGGTCAAGACGCCGCTCATGCGGGGGCGTGAGTACCCGGTCGCGTTCCCCGCGGAGGGCGCGGCCAAGGACGCCCGGCTCGTCGGCGAGCTCGCCGCCCGCGCCGGCGTCGACTCGTCCGTCGTCGACGCCGCCCGGGCCCTGTACGAGGAGGCGGTCGCCCGCGGGTTCGCCGCCGACGACCTGGCGGCCGTCTACGAGGCCATCCGCTCGCCGAAGTGACGCTGACCCGCCGCCGGCTGCTGGCCCTCGGCGCCGCGTCCGCGGCCGGCGCGGCGCTCGCCGGCTGCGATGCACCCCGCCCGCTGCCCGTGCCGGTGGCCGCGTCGCCGTCGTCCGCGTCGGCGTGGTCCATCCCGGTGTCGCTGCCCCAGCCGTGGGCGACGCCGCCGGTCACGCGCTTCGACGCCGGGCTGCGCGCCGCGGTGAGCCGCTACCTGCAGCCGACGCCGGAGCATCCGGAGCATCCGCTGTACCCTGGCGCCGCCTGCTTCGCCGCCGTCGACGGCCGCGGCGCCGCGCACTTCGCCGTCGGCGACGCGGTGCGCTACGCCGCCGACAAGAGCGAGCTGCCGGCCGCCGAGCGCGTGCCCGCCCGCCCCGACACCATCTACGACCTGGCGTCGCTGACCAAGGTGTTCACCGCCGTGCTCGCGCTGCGCCTGCTCGAGCGGGGCCGGCTCGACCTCGACGCGCCCGTCTCGCGGTACCTGCCGTCGTTCGTGGACAAGCCCGGCATCACCGTGCGGATGCTGTTCACCCACACCTCCGGCCTGTCGAAGGCCACCCCGCTGGCCGGCGGCCCGCCCGAGGCGCAGCTCGAGCACGTGCTGCGCGAGCCGCCCGTCGCGCCGCCCGGCACCGCGTACCTCTACGCCGACCAGAACTACATCGCCCTCGGCGCCATCGTCGCCGACCTCGCGCAGGACCGCCTCGACACCCTGGTGCGTACCCAGATCGCCGCACCGCTGGGCATGGCCGGCACCGGCTACCTCCCGCCGAACGCGCTCCTGCCGCGCATCGCCGCGACCGAGGGCCCGCTGCGCGGCACCGTCCACGACCCGTCGGCGGCCGCGTTCGGCGGCGTCTCGGGCCACGCCGGCCTGTTCTCCACGGTCGCCGACCTGGCCCTGTTCGGCCGGGCGCTGCTCGGCGGCGGCGGGCCGCTGCTGCGACCCGCCACCGTGGAGCTGATGCGCACCAACGCCAACGCCCGCTTCGGCCCCGCCGCCGCGCACGGCCTCGGCGTCGACATCGACCAGGCCCGGTACATGGGCCGGCTCGCCGGCCGCGGCGCGTTCGGCCACACCGGGTTCACCGGCACCTCGATCGTCATGGACCCGCACCGCAAGGCGCTGCTGGTCCTGCTGACCAACCGGGTGCACCCCGACGCGGCCTGGGGCGGCAACAACCCCGCCCGCAAGGCCGCGGCGGACGTGCTGGCCGGCTGAGTCAGCCGACCGTCCAGCGCTGGTTGGCCCCGCCGCCGCACGCCCACAGCACGAGCTTCGTGGCGTTGGCGGTGCCGTTGTTGTACGCGTCCAGGCACAACCCCGACTGCACACCCCGGATCGTGCCGTCGGAGCCGACCGTCCACTGCTGGTTGGCCTGCCCGTTGCAGTCCCAGATCACCACGGCGGTCCCGTTGGTGGTGCCGCCGTTGTAGGCGTCGAGGCATTTGGTGCCGTAGACGGTCAGCGCCTTGCCCGACGTCGAGGCCCACGCCTGGTTGCCCTGGTTGTTGCAGTCCCACAGCTGCACCTTGGCGCCGTTGGTACTCCCGGCGCCGTCCACGTCCACGCAACGCCCGGACTGCGCCCCGACGATGCCGAGCCCGCCGGAGAGCCCCCGGACCTCGATCGCGTCGAGATCCGGCGCCCACGCCCCGGAGTTGGCAAACGTCAGCGTGTTCGAACTGCCGGGATTCAGCGGTACCACAACGCTGACGCTGCCCGCCGTCGTCCACGACCCGGTCGGCGGGAACGCGACCACCGTCGCCGCCCGCCCGTTGACCTGCAGGGTCGCGGTGCGCCCGCCCGCGTCCCCGTTGACGTACGCGATGCTCACCACCGCATACCCGCCGTTCGCCGACGCGACCCCGTTGAACCGCAGCGTCCCGCCGTTGCCGACGCTGCCCACCTTCTGCCCGCCCGAGCAGCCGGCGCAGGCCACAACCGCCGCGCTACCGCCGCGGGTGTTCCCGGCGGCCTCGGCCTCGTACGTCGCCGCGGCCGCCTCGGTGCCCGACACCGTCAGCAGCACCGAGTCGAACGCCGGCACCGAGACGCTGTAGGAGGTGGCGGCGCTGCTCGTCTGCCCGGTCCACGCATTGCGCACGGACGCGGAGGTCGTCGCGAGCCCGAGATCGGCCCAGCGCACCGTCATCGTCGCCGCCGATCCGGTCCGGTTGAGCAGCGCGACGGCCCGCCGCCCGCTGCCCGACAGCACCTTCGCATAGGTCTGCTTGCCGGCGTCGTCGGCGACCTTCACCGCCTGCAGCCCTCGCGCATCCTGATCGACCGCGACGACGTCGGCGTTCTTCAGCGCCGCGACCGTCGTGGCGTCCAGTGTGGACAGATCGGCACCGAGCAGCAGCGGCGCCCCGGAGATCGCCCACAGGTTGAGGTGCGTGCGATTCTGCGCGGCGGTGAGCCCCGGCATGCCGGCGATCATCATGTCCGGGTCGTTGACGTACCCGGTGTGCTGCGCCGCCGGGTGCAGCCCGCGGTCGAAGTTGGTCAGCACCATGGACTGGTTCGCCGTTTGCCCCCAGTAGATGATGTCGGTGCTGGTGCGCCACATCGCCCCGAGCCCCGCCCCCCAGTCCCACGGGCTCTTCACGCCCCACTCGCAGATGGACAGCAGCAGCGCCCGCCCGGTCGTCGCGGCGGCCTGCGCGACCGCGGCACTGATCGAGCGGTAGGTCGCCTGCGGATCGAGCCCTTCGGCGCTGCCGCCGCACCAGTCGACCTTCACGAAGTCGAACCCCCAGCGCGAGAACTGCAGCATGTCCTGCGCGTAGTGCCCTTCACTGCCACTGCCGGGCGCGGCGGGCCGCCCGGTCGGGTAGTAGTACCCGCAGCCGTCGCGCCCCGCGTCGGTGTAGATCCCGGCCTTGAGCCCCTTGGAGTGGATGTAGTCGGCGATGGCCGCCATCCCGCCGGGCCACTCGTTCAGGTCGACCGTGATGTTGCCGCCCGAGTCGCGGGTGCCCTGCCACCATCCTTCGTCGATGTTGACGTACTTGTACCCCGCCGCCGGCAGCCCCGCGGCCACCATCGCGTCGGCCTGCCGCTTGATGACGCCGGCGTTGATATTGGCCGCAAAGCTGTTCCACGAGGCCCACCCCATCGCGGGCGGCGGCACCGCGACCTGGTTGCTGGTGACCGCAACGGTTCGCGGCAACTCCCCGCGCGGCGGCGCGGCGAGCAGCGGTACGGCAAGCAGCCCGGCAAGGATCAACGCAGACAGACGAGACACGAGCGCTCCTGACGTGGTTGGCGGTCCACGGACGTCGATGTTATCGCTAACATAGGGATGCTTTCGTCGTCAGTCAACGGTGACTTGTGATCGCTCACACGCAGGTCCTCGCCAGGACGGTTGCCGCCTCTCCGCCGCCGCTTCGTCGTTCCGCTCCCCGGCGCAGTCACCGACTGGCGCCATCGCCGGGTGGGCGCCGCCGCCGGTGGGCGCAGTCGCCGAGTGGCGCTGTTGTCGCGTGGGCGCTGCCGCTGGTGCGCAGTCGCCGATTGGCGCCATCGCCGGTGCGCGGGTCCCCGAGCGGCGCCGTCGCGGGTGGGCCGTCGGCGGGGGGCGCCGTCGCCGGTGGCGCGGCCATTTGTATAGACATTCGGTTGGCTATACAATTGACGCATCGGCACGCCGGCGACGGGCACGCGGCGCAGTGCCTCGGGCCGACGGTGCAATCGAAGCCGGCGGTGCGCTGCGGCCGTGCCCCGGGCTCGCGCGAATCGCGGAAGCGGGCCGGCGGTGGCGCTGCGCCCGCGGCGCGGAGGATGGCGGGGATCGGCCAGGCCGGCGCGAGCGGGGCCGGTGCGAGCGGGGCCGGCGCGAGCGGGGGAGAGGCGAGCGTGAGCCGGGATGACGAGTTCGAGCCGAAGTACCACCAGATCGAGCAGGCGCTGCGGGTGCGGATCGCCGGTGCCCGGGCGCACGATGCGGTGGCGTCCGAGGCGCAGCTCTGCGAAGAGTTCGGGGTGAGCCGGATGACGGCCCGTGCGGCACTGCAGCGGCTCGTGGCCGACGGGCTGGTCTATCGGCGGGTCGGGCGAGGTACCTTCGTCGCGCCGCCGGCGCCGCCGCGCAGGGCCGACATGCTCGTGCGGTTCAGCGCGGAGATGCGCAGACAGGGGCGGCGGCCGTCGTCGCGGCTGCTCGGGGCCGAGGTGAGGCCGGCCGGCGAGGTCGAGGCGGCGCAGCTCGAGCTCGGCAAGGGCCAGACCGAAGTGGTGGCCGTGTCGCGGCTGCGGCTGGCCGACGGGGTGCCGGTGGCGATCGAGCACGCGGTGTTCCCGGGGGAGCTGCGGGCGCTGCTGCACGCCGAGCTCGACGGGCCCGCGGCGCGGTCGCTGCACGAGGCGCTCGTCCGGCTCGGGCGGGAGCCCTCGCGCGGGCACGCGACGCTCGATGCGCGGGCCGCGAGCGCGGAGGAGGCGCTGCTGCTCGAGGTGCCGGTCGGCGCCGCGCTGCTGGTGGAGCGGCGGCTCATCCTCGACCGCGGCGACCGGCCGGTGGAGCTGACCGAGTCGCGGTACGTGGGCGCGCGCTACGGGCTGCAGGTCGCGTTCACGGTGGACAGCTGAGGAAAAAGGAGAGACGCATGCTTTCGGTACGGCAGGTCGCGAAGATGATCGACCACTCGCTCCTGCGGCCCGAGCTCACCCGCGCCGACGTCGCCGCCGGGTGTGAGCTTGCCGCCGAGTACGACGTGGCCTCGGTGTGCGTGAAACCGTGCGACGTGGCGTTCGCCGTCGGGCTGCTCGCCGGTACGGATGTCGCGGTCGGCACCGTCGCCGGGTTCCCGCACGGGGCGCACGCGACCCGGGTCAAGGCCGCCGAGGCCGCGGCGGCGCGCGACGACGGGGCGGCCGAGATCGACGTCGTGCTCAACATCGGGCGGCTGCGGGAAGGGCGCGACGACGAGGTGCGCGAAGACCTCGCCGCCGTGGTCGACGCGGCCGGCGGCGCTCTGGTCAAGGTGATCCTCGAGAACGCCTACCTGACCGACGAGGAGAAGCGGCGCGGCTGCCGGTTGGCCGAGGCGGCCGGCGCCGGGTACGTGAAGACCTCGACGGGGTTCGCGCCCACCGGCGCCACCCTCGAGGACGTGCGGCTCATGCGCGCGGCGGTGTCGCCGCACATCGGGGTCAAGGCGGCCGGTGGGGTGCGGACGCTGGATCTGCTGCTGTCCATGGTGGACGCCGGCGCCACCCGGTTCGGGGCGACGACGACGGCGGCCATGCTCGATGAGCTGGCCGCCCGTCGTCGCGACTGAGCGAAACGTGCGAGTTACTGCTGGGCTGCGCGGCGGCGGCCGTTGCGGTACATCGCGGTGCCGAGGCCGATCGCGGCCACACCGCCGAGGACGAGGCCGCCCAGGGTGCCGCTCGAGGTGCCGCCGGTGACCGGGAGCGTGGAGCTGCTCGGCGAAGCCGTCGTGTGGCTGGGCGAGGCCGAGGAGCGGCTGGGCGAGGCCGACATCGAGTGCGAGCGCGACGGCGACATCGACGGGGACTTCGACGGGGTCTTCGTCCGGGTCCTCGTCGGCCACGGGTTCGGGCTGTGCCAGCGGTCGTCCGGCTGGACCGACGTGGTCGGAGTGAGCGCTGCCGGCGCTCCGCTGCTCGCCGACCAGGCCGCCAGGGCGCCCGGGCCGACGATGATCGCGGCTGCGCAGCCGGCGGCGGCTAGTGAGAACTTGAGAACGGCACGTGACACGAGGCCTCCCAGCATCCTTTGAACAAACGATGCGGAAAGCAAAGACCCGGTGGTGGTGGGCCGGGCCTCACATTGCGAGGCGAACTGACGGCGGGTTAGTCCTCACCCGGCGGGCGGAAGTGCGGGCGACATGACGACGGTCCAGGTGCGGACCGTCACCGCGAGCAGGCCCGAGCGCACAGACTCGTCATCCTGCTCGGCCAGGCGGCGGGCGTCCTCGAGGGATTGGGCGGCGAGGACCGTGACGCCCTCGCCCTCGCCGGTGTCGTTGTCCTCGAGCGGGCCGGCGGCGATCAGCGTGCCGTCGGCGGCGCGGCGGCGCAGGAACGCCAGGTGCTCCTCGAATCCGGGCTGGTCCATGGGGCGGACGCCCTCGATGGCGGCGGGGCCCGGGCGGTGCTGCAGGAGGTACCAGATGCGGGGACGCGTCATGCCTAACAGGATCGCACTCAGCGGCCGGCGGGTGGGGCCGTCGAGGAGCGCACCACGAGCTCGGTCGCCAGCTCGATGTGCAGGGCGTCGAGCTCGTGCTGCTCGAGCAGGCGCACCAGCAGCGAGACCGCCATGCGGCCCATCTCCTGCAGCGGCTGGCGCACCGTGGTCAGGCCCGTCGCCTGGGCCAGGTCGAGGTCGTCGAAGCCGGTGATGGACAGGTCGCCGGGCACCCGCAGGCCGCGCTCGGCAGCGGCGGACAGCGCGCCGACGGCGGCCTTGTCGTTGAAGCAGACCAGCGCCGTCGGGCGCTCCGGCAGGTCGAGCAGCTCGCCGGCGGCGCCGTGGCCGCGATCGGTGTTCGGCTCGACGCTGCGCAGCAGCTCGCCGGACGGGAGCACGCCGACGTCGGCGAGGGCGGCGTTGTGCCCGGCCAGCCGGGCGTCGCTGGCCAGCCACTCGGTCGGGCCGCCGATGACGCCGATGCGGCGATGGCCGAGCTCGACCAGGTGCGCGGTGAGGCGGCGGGCGCCGGCGAAGTGCGCGGCGGAGACCGAGACGATGTCGCGGGGCAGGGTGGTGCGCGGGTCGACGACGACGAACGGGATCCGCCGCCGCTGCAGCTCGACCAGGTCGTCGCCGGGCTCCGGCGGCAGGATGACGATGACGCCGGTCAGGCCGTCGCGGCCGTCGAGGTCCGCGAGCAGCGGGGTGCGCTGGGCCGCCTCGCCGGCGGTGAGCACGAGCTGGCGGCCGTGCAGGGTCAGGGTTTCGGCGATGGAGGAGACGATGAGGCCGAAGTAGTCGGTCAGCACGTACGGGCAGCGGACGAAGACGGCGCCGCCCTTGGGCTTGCCGCTCTGGCCGATGCGCGCGCGCAGCCGCTCCGCCGCGTCGTGCACCAGGGCGCGGGTGGCCGGCGTGACCGCGTGGTGGTTGTTGAGCGCGCGCGAGACGGTGGCGATCGACATGCCGGTCTCGGCGGCGATGTCGCGGACCGTGACCCGCCGGTGGCCGGCCATCGTCACAACCCCCGTTCCATGATCAAAGCATAGAGCTTCTATTAGGACTCTTGACAGTTAAACGCCGTGGCTGTTTCCTGATGTCCTGCGATGTTACAGGATGTTTCATTCGTTACACGCAGCTGAAGACGCCCGGGTCCCGGACGGCGACGGTGGGGTGGTCGTCCGGGACCCGGTCGTTATGTTGGTGCGGTGCTGTTCATGGTGATCGAGCGGTTCCGCGGCGGTCAGCCCCGCCCGGTGTACGACCGGGCGCGCGAGCGCGGCCGGATGCTCCCCGACGGCCTGCGCTACGTCGACAGCTGGGTCGCGGCCGACTTCGCCCGCTGTTTCCAGCTGATGGAGTGCGACGACGTCACGTTGCTGATGGCGTGGGTCGCCCGCTGGAGCGACCTTGTCGACTTCGAGATCGTTCCGGTCGCCCCGTCCGCCCAGGCGTCGCCGCTGATGGCCTGACCGCCCGGTGCCGCGGCCACTCCAGCTCCAGCCGGTCGCCGACCGCGAGGCCGGCCCAGCGCTCGGCAACCGCCCGTAGCGCGGCCGTGGCCGTGGCCAGCTGCTCGACGGTCAGCGGCTGGAACGGCTCCTTCGCCGCGAACCGGGCCAGCTCCGCCTCGGGCAGCTCGGCCGCGCGCTCGCACAGGCCGCCGATGAGCTCGGCGCGCTGCAGCAGGTCGCGGTGCTCGCGGATCAGCTCCTTCGAGCGCTCGGCGGCGTGCGGTGGCCGCCGTCCGCAGACGTGGGTCATGCTGCGGAACACCACGCCGCCCGCGATCGAGCCCCAGATGCCGTCCGGGATGCGCAGCGCGTCCTCGACGGTGTAGTGCACCAGGTCGTGCGGCGTCTCGCCGGTGATCGGGCCGGTGTTCATGCGGTAGACGACGCCGTCGTCGCGCGCGATGACCACATAACCCCACTCGTGGTCGGCGAACCGGATGAACGTAACCCGCATCCGCCCACCATGGCCCCGCGCAATGGGACGCATCAACCGATTAACCGGCCCGAAACGGCACTGCCCGACCATGAAGGCATGGTCGATGAACGCGCACAGCTCGAGGTCAGCCGGCTCGGCGAGTGCCGGATCGACTCGCCGCTGTCGGCGATGCTGCGCCGGCAGCGCACCACGCAGCACTACGTCGACGAGGACGACCGGGTGCTGCTGGACGACACCGTGTCGCTGCTGGCCGCGCGCGGCGTGCCGGTCGAGGAGCTGCCCGGCTTCGAGCCCGGCGGGCCGCGCTCGAAGATCTACTTCGACCCGTCCAAGACCCGGGTCGGGATCGTCACCTGCGGCGGGCTCTGCCCGGGCCTCAACGACGTGATCCGGGCGCTGGTGCTCGAGCTGACCAACCACTACGGCGTGCGCCGCATCTTCGGGTTCCGCAACGGGTACCAAGGCATGACCGCCCGCTACGGCCGCCCGGTCGTGGACCTGGACCCCGACGCGGTGGCCGGCATCAACGAGTACGGCGGCACAATCCTGGGCACCTCGCGGGGCAACCAGGACCCCGACGAGATCGTCGACTGCCTCGAGCAGCTCAGCGTCAACGTGCTGTTCGTCATCGGCGGCGACGGCTCGATGCGCGGCGCCCTGCGCATCGCCGAGGTCGTCGCCGAGCGGGGCCTGCGCATCGCGGTCGTCGGCGTGCCCAAGACGATCGACAACGACATCCCCTACATCGAGCGCTCCTTCGGCTTCCAGACCGCGTTCGGCAAGGCCACCGAGGCGATCCGCGCCGCGCACGTGGAGGCGACCGCGTTCCCCAACGGCATCGGCCTGGTGCAGCTCATGGGCCGGCACTCCGGCTTCATCGCCTGCTACGCGGCCCTGGCCAACAACGACTCCGACTACGTGCTCATCCCCGAGGTGCCCTTCGCCCTGGACGGGCCGGGCGGGTTCCTCGAGCACCTGCGCCAGCGGGTCGTCGAGCGCGGCCACGCCATGGTGGTCGTCGCCGAGGGCGCCGGGCAGGAGTACCTCTCCGCGAAGGGCGTCGACGTGTCGGGCAACGCGCGGCTGGAGGACTTCGGGCGGTACCTGCGCGGGCGCATCGCCGAGCACTTCGCCGCCGCCAGAGTCGAGGCCAACCTCAAGTACATCGACCCCAGCTACACCATCCGCAGCGTGCCCGCCGACCCGTACGACAGCGTGTACTGCATCCGCCTCGCGCACGCCGCCGTGCACGCCGCCATGGCCGGGCGCACCGAGATGGTGGTCGGCCGCTGGCGGGGCCGGTTCGTCCACGTGCCGATCGCCCTGGCGATCAGCTCGCGCAACCTCGTCGACCCCGACGGCGACCTGTGGCTGTCGGTCCTCGAAGCGACCGGCCAGCCACCGGTTTTCGCATAGAGACCTAGAGGCCCTGCGATCCGGCCTCGCGGCGCATCATCTCGTTGAACGCCTCGTCCTGGTGCTGCGGCGGGCGGTGCGCGGTGTAGACGACCGTGTAGCCGTCCGGGTCCGTCGCGTGCACGTCGCGGGTGTTCCACGGCGTGTCGAACGGGCCGTGCACCGAGCCGCCGCCGTGCGCCCACGCCCGTTCGGCGAGGGCGTCGAGCTCGGCGATGTTCGCGCTGACGCTGTACGTCCACCCGCCGCCGGGCGCCACCGGGCCCGGGCGCACCAGGATGTCCTGGTAACGCCAGCGCCGCAGGTGCACCAGCACGGGCCCCTGCGGCCCCGGCATCGAGAACAGCTCGATGAAGTCGAGCCCGTTGACGTACCAGTCGACGGTGCGCGCCAGGTCGGCCACGGTGAACGTGACGAACGCCGGCATGCCGTAAATGTCGCGGGTGATGGCTTCGGTCGGGGTTTCCATGGCCGCGACCGTAGGGTCTCCCGTCGCTGGAGACTCAAGTCATGCGGCGCGGCGGGCGCGCACCGCGGCGGCCAGGTCCTCCAGCAGCAGCTCGGTGTCCTCCCATGACACGCAGGCGTCGGTGACGCTCTGGCCGTACGTCAGCTCGCCGCCCAGGTCCTGCCGCCCGGCCACGATGAAGCTCTCCAGCATCACCCCGGCGATGCCGTCCTGGCCGGCGGCGACCTGCTCGCCGATCTCGCGGGCCACCGCGGCCTGGCGCACGTGGTCCTTGCCGCTGTTGCCGTGGCTCGCGTCCACGATCAGCCGGCGCGGCATCTGCGCCTTCTCCAGCCGCGCGAGGGCGTCGGCGACGTCGCCGGGGCCGTAGTTCGGGCCGGTGCGGGAGCCGCGCAGGATGATGTGGCAGTCCGGGTTGCCCGTCGTGGAGACGACCGCGGCCCGCCCGTCCTCGTCGACGCCGAAGAACACGTGCCGGCTCGCCGCGGTGCGGCAGCCGTCGATGGCCACCTGCACGTCGCCGTCGGTGCCGTTCTTGAACCCGACCGGCATCGACAGGCCCGAGGCCAGCTGCCGGTGCACCTGGCTCTCCGGCGTCCGCGCGCCGATCGCGCCCCAGGAGACGGCGTCGGCGATGTACTGCGGGCTCGTCGGCTCCAGGAACTCGCACCCGACCGGCAACCCCAGGCCGAGCACGTCCAGCAGCAGCCGGCGGGCCAGGCGCAGGCCGCGGGGCACGTCGAAGGTGTCGTCGAGCCCGGGGTCGTTGATGAGCCCCTTCCAGCCGACGGTGGTGCGGGGCTTCTCGAAGTACACCCGCATGACCACGGCGAGGTCGGCGGACAGTCGCTGCGCCGCGGCGGCGAGCCGGTGCGCGTAGTCGACCGCCGCCACCGGATCGTGCACCGAGCACGGCCCGACGACCACGAGTAGTCGGTCGTCGGCGCCGGTCACAATGCCGTGCACGGCCTCGCGCCCGCGCTGCACGACGGCGGCGCGCTCGTCGTCCATGGGCAGCTCGGCGGTGAGCTCCCGCGGCGTGACCAGGGGCTGGTAGCCGGTGACGCGCAGGTTGCTGGTGTTGGTCATGGCCCGTCTCTCCATTCGATGCGGTGGGGAGGCGGGCCCGGTGGAAAACCAGCCCGCCGTGTGACACGACGAAGGGCAGAGACCGAGGTCTCTGCCCTTGCTGGCTCCGGGTGAACTAGGTCAGCGCAAGTGACCGCCGGCTCCACCCGGAGCCACGGTAAACGCGCGATAGCAGAAGTTCACGCAGACATCGTACCCCACGAGCGAACCCCGCGGACGTGACGCGCGCCTCGGTCGAGGCCTCCGGGCCGCGCTACGTTGATCACAGAGGGAAGGAACGAACGCATGGCTGACGAGAACGCCTGGCTGCGCCGCCGCGCGGAGGAGCCCGAGCACGTGAACTGGTACGTGCAGCGCTTCCGCGACCTGGCCGCGAGCGGCGCCGACCTGGCCGGCGAGGCCCGCCTCATCGACGCGATGGTCCCGCGATGCGCCCGCATCCTCGACGCGGGCAGCGGCACCGGCCGGGTGGGCGCCCGCCTGCACGCCGCCGGCCACGAGGTCGTCGGCGTCGACCTCGACCCCGACCTGGTCGCCGTCGCCGAGCAGGACCATCCCGGCCCGACCTGGCTGACCGGCGACCTCGCCGAGCTCGACCTCCCGGCCGCCGGCATCAAGGACGGCTTCGACGCCGTCGTCTGCGCCGGCAACGTCATCGCGTTCGTCGCACCGTCCACCCGCGTCGAGATCCTGCGCCGCCTGGGCGCGCACGCCGCGCCGGACGGCCGCGTGGTGATCGGCTTCGGCGCCGGGCGCGGCTACGCCTTCGAGGACTTCCTGGCCGACGCCGCCGCGGCGGGCCTGCACCAGGACGTCCTGCTCAGCACCTGGGACCTGCGCCCGTTCACCCCGGACTCCAACTTCCTGGTGGCCGTCTTCTCCCGGTGATCCGCCTGCCGGACTCCGCGGGTGCGCGGCAGCGTACCGAGCACCTTCCGCTGCCAGGGCACGCCGCCGGAGACTTTGAGGTGGTGTGGGTGGAGCGAAGCTCCCCCACCGCGAGCGCAGCGAGCAGATAGACAGGGCCTTTACACGGAGACGATCTCCGCTAGGGTCGTTGCGTGCTGGGGCTGGTCTTCGGCGCGCTGCGGGCCCGGTGGGTGCAGGCACTCGTCATGGTGGTCCTCGCCGCGCTGACCGTGGTCGCGGCCATGGTCGCGGGGCGAGCCGCGGGCACGGCCGGGCGCGACGCTGCCCGGGCGCGCATCGACCAGGCCACCGTCGCCGAGCGCACGCTGCGGGTGCGCGGCCTCGTCGCCGCCGGCGACCGGCCCGAGGACGCGCTGCGGCGCATCGACTCGCTCGTCGACGCGCCCGTCGAGCGCAAGGCCGGCGGGATGCGGCTGCCCGGCAGCCTGCTCGACGAGTCCGGCGGGCGGCGGCAGACGGCCGAGCTGCGGTACGCCGACGGGCTGTGCGACAACCTCACGCTGCGCGACGGGCGCTGCCCGGCCGCCGACGGGGAGGTCGTCCTGCCCGACGACCTCGCGCGGCTGCTCGGCGCCGGGGTCGGCGACCGGCTGCAGCACGAGTCCGGGCTCGTCGCGACCGCCGTGCCGCTGCGGGTCGTCGGCGTCTACGCGCCCGCCGACGCGGGCGGCTGGTTCTGGTCCGGGCAGGACGGCGTCGCGGCGTACACCACCGCGGCGACCATCGACTCCGCCAAGGCCACCGTCACCGTCACGATGGCCGCGCTGCTGCGCCCCGAGGCGTTCGACGACGCCGGCGGGCTGCGCACCGGCCTGGACCGGCTGCGCGGCGCCCGCTTCGAGGCCACCTCGGGCGCGCCCGCGCTCGCCGACGCCGTCGCCGCCGACCGGCGGGCGGTGAGCCGCGGCATCGGGCTCGCCGAGGTCGAGATCCTGCTCTTCGGCGGGCTCGCCATCGCCGTCGCCGCCGCGTACGCGGCGCAGGAGCGGCGCGGCGACGCCGCCCGGATGGCGATCCGCGGGCTGCCGACGTGGCGCATCCGGGCCGCGACCGCCGGGCAGAGCATCCTGCCGCTGGCCCTCGGGTCGGTGTGGGCGCCGCGGCTCTTCGCCGCCGGCGTCGTCATCGTCGCCGCCGCCGACTGGAGCGCCACCCGCGGCGGGGTCGGCGAGCTCATGCGCGACGTGCGGCCGCGCCGGCCCCTCGTCGCCGCCACCGCCGAGGTGTGCGCGCTCGGCCTCGGCGCCGCGGCGCTGTTCCAGATCGTCGCCGCGCCCGCCGCCGACGTGCGTCGCGACGCCGGCTTCGGGCTCGCACAGGTCGCGCCGCTGCTCGTCGCCGCCGCGCTCGGCGTGCTGGGCACCCGCGTGCTGCTGGCCGCCGCCGGGCTCTACGGGCGCCACGCGCTCGCCGCCGGGCGCCTCACCGCGGCCCTCGCCGGGTTGACGCTGGGGCGGCGCCGCACGGCCTACCGCATCATCCCCGTCCTCGCCGCGGCCACCTGCGTCCTCGGGCTCGCGGCGCAGGACTACGCCGGCGGCGCCGACGCGCGCGCCCGGCGCGCCGGCGTGGAGCTCGGCGCCGACCGGGTCCTGCCGGTCGCGCCGGTCAACCGGGAGCGGCTGCTCGCCGCCGTGCGCGCCGCCGACCCGGGCGGCCACGAGGCGATGGCCGTCGTCGTCACCGGGCCGTCCGGCGGGCCTCCGGTCATCGCCGTGGACAGCGCCCGGCTGCGTTCCGTCGCGGGCGTCGACGGCGCCGCCCTGCACCCGGCAGCGCCCGCACCGCTCGCGTTCTCCGGCACCGACCTGCAGCTCGCGGCGTCCGGCGACGGCGCCCGGGTGCGGCTGCTGCTCGGCGTCGACGGCACGGGCGAGCAGGTCGTCGCCGAGTTCGGGCCGCTGAGCGCGCAGCCGGCCCGCTACCGCGCGACGGTGCCGGCCTGCGTGCGCGGCTGCCGGGTCGAGGCCCTCGAGACCGCCGCCGCTGTTACCGGGCAGGACCACGGCCCGGTCGAGCTGCGCGAGCTCGCCGCCGGCGGCACCGTCGTGGTGGCCGGCGACGTCTTCGCCGACCCGGTGCGGTGGCGCACCACGATCGGCCAGCAGGCCAGCGGCGTCCAGGTCGCGCAGGGCGGCGGCGGGCTGCGCCTCACCGACGTGCGCCCGCGCACCGACCGGCCCGTCGACAGCCGCCTCTACGCCGTCGACACCCCCGTGCCGCTGCCGGCCCTCGCCGCGGGGGAGGCCGCGGAGAACAACACCAACGACCAGCCTTCGGCGAGCGTTTTCGGCGTTTCGGTACCGCTGGATCTCCGCCCGGCCGCCCTCGTGCCCCGCGGCGGCGGCAACGGCGTGCTGGTCGACCTCGAGTACTCCGCCCGGATCGCCGCCGCGGCCGTCGGTGTGATCCCCGCCGCCGAGCACCCCGAGGTGTGGCTCGCCCCCGGCGCAAGCGGCGCCGTCGTGGACCGGCTGCGCGCCGCCGGGCTGGACGTCGGCGGCGGCGACAGCGTGGCCGCGGCGAAGGAGCGGGCCGGTCGGCTCGCGCCGGCCGTGACGCTGCTCGGCGACCTCGCCGCCGCCGGCGTCGTGCTGCTGCTGGCCGCGGTCGCCGCGTTCGTCGTCGCCGCCGTCGACCGCCGCGACCGCGATGCGGAGCTCGCCGCCCTGCGCCGGCAGGGCGTCGCGCACGGCACCGTGCGCCGGGTCGAGCGCCGCGCCGCCCTCGCGCCCGTGCTCGTCGCCGTGCTCGTCGGCGTCGCCGCCTCGGTCCTGCTGCGCCTGCTGGCGCCGCCGCCGGTCCGCCCGTTCTCCGATCGCTGGCCCGTGCCGGAGCCGTCCGTGCAGCCGCTCGCCCTGCTCGTCGCCGGGGCCGTCGCGCTCGCGCTGTTCGGCGCGGTCGCCGTCCTGCATCCCGGGCGGCGGCGATGACCGCGCTCGTGCTCGCCATGCTGCGCTCCCGCTGGGCGCGGGCACTCACCGTCGCCGTGCTGACCGCGCTGGCGACGGTGGCCGCGGTCGCCGCGCCCGTGTACCTCGACCGCACCGACCGGCGCATCGTCGAGTCCGAGGTGGCCCGCGCCGGCGCCGGCGAGCGCAACATCGTGGTCAACGGCACCGTCGAGGCCGGCGGCGACGGCTCGATGCCGCCGACCTTCGAGCGGCTCGCCTCCGGCTGGCTCGACGCGCCCGGCTACGCCACCGTCTTCAGCGCCCAGTTCGCCGCGCAGCCGGCCGAGCTCGAGGTCGCCTCCGCCGAGCAGCTCAGCCGGGTGTCCTACCGCGAGGGCCTGTGCGACCACGTCGTGGTCGTCGCCGGCCGCTGCCTCATGGGCGCCGGCGACGCGGTCCTCGGCGTGGCCGCCGCCCGCCAGCTCGCCCTGAAGCCCGGCGACGCCGTGCAGCTCAGCGCCTCCCTCTACGACTCGACGGCCAACCACTACCTGCGGGCCGGCCCGGCGACGCCGCTCACGGTCGTCGGCATCGTGCGGGCCCGCGACGGCACCGAGCCCTACTGGGGCAGCGGGGGAGCGCTCAACGACGCCGGCGGCCCGGCGTTCTCCATCGACCGGCGCACCCTGTCCACGTTCATCCGCCCCGCCGACCTGCAGACCTACGACGCCTACCCGCGGCCCGGCGCGATCAGCGTCGCCAACCTCGGCAAGCTGCGGACCTGGCTCGACGAGTCGCAGGAGCGCAGCAGCGGCGCCGCTCGCCTGGACACCGACCTCGGCGACCTGCTCGACCGCATCGCCGAGCGCCGCGCCGACGTGCGCCGCACCGTGCCGTTCGCCGTCGCGCCGGTGCTCGTCCTCGCCTGGGCGGTCATCATCCTGGCCGTCTCCGCGGCCACCCGGGCCCGCCGCTTCGAGCACGGCGTCATCGCGCTGCGCGGGGTCGCCAGGCCCGGCCGCTGGTGGCTCGCGACCGGCGAGACGCTGATCCCGATGGTCGCCGGCGCCCTCGCGGGGTTCACCGCCGCGGGCGGCTGGCGCACGCCCGGCGCGCTCACCTACGCCGCCGTCGCCGTCGTCGGCGCGCTGCTGGCCGGCCTGGCCGTCGGTGTCGCCACCGTCTCCGCGCCCGTGTCCGCGCTGCTGCGCCGCGTCGACGTGCGCGCCGGGCGGTGGGGCGCGCGGATCGCTGTGTTCGCCGCCGTCGCCGCGGCCGCCGCCACCGTGCAGGTGCGCGGCTCCGGCGGCGGGGTCGCCGCCCTCGCGCCCGCGCTCGTCCTGCTCGCCGCCGGGCTCCTCGCCGCCGTCGTCGCCCCGCCGCTGGCCGCCCGCCTCGGCGCCGCGGCGCTGCGCCGCGGCCGGCTCACCGCCGGGCTCGCCGGGCTGGGCCTGGCCCGCCGCCCGTCCGCGGCCCGGCTCCTCGCCGTGCTCGTCGTCGCGCTGTCCTCGCTCGGGTTCGCCGCCGCGGCCACCGCCACCGCCCAGCAGCGCCAGCAGGAGCGCGCCGAGGCCGAGACCGGCGCACCGGTCGTGCTGTCCGTCGGGGCGAGCAGCCGCCGCCAGCTGCTCGACGCAGTCCACGCCGCGGACCCCGGCGGCCGGTATGCGATGGCCGTGGTACCCCTCGAGGGCGCCCTCGCCGTGGACTCCTCCCGGCTGGCGAGCGTGCCGCTGTGGCCCGGCGGCGCCGCACCCGAGGGCCTCGCCGACCGCCTGCACCCGAAGCCGGCCGGCGACGCGGTGACGGTCACGGGCACCAGGCTGAGCCTCGACATCACCGTCACCCGCCTCGACCGGGCCGACGACTCGCTGTCGGTCGCCGTCGCGCCCCTCGACGGGCGCCCCACCGCCGCCGTCGAGCTCGGCGCGCTCGCCGCCGGGCGGAAGACCTACTCCGCCGACATGCCGTGCGCGGCCGGCTGCCGGATCGTGCAGGTGGCCGTGCGCTTGGCCGCGTTCGGCACCGAGCCCGTCGAGCTGACCGTCCACAATGCACCGTCCACCGCGTGGCAGCCCCCGCCCGGCGGCGCCGCCACCGCGTCCGGCGCCGACGTGTCCGTCACGCTGCCGCCGGGCACCGGGCCCGGCGCCGGCATCCTGCGCCCCGACGACGGGCCGGCCGTCCTGCCCGTCGCCGGCACCGGCCCCCTGCCGCCCGACGGGCTCTTCGTCGGCTTCGACAAGCAGCACCCGGCCCCGGCCGCCGTGGTCGCCTCGATACCGCGGCTGCCGCGGCTGGGCACCAGCGGGACGCTCGTCGACCTCGAGTACGCCGACCGCCTCGCCGTGGACAGCGCCGCCCACGACGCCGAGGTGTGGCTGAGCGCCGACGCGCCGCCCGCGATCGCCGAGGCCCTCGCCGCGGGCGGCCTGACGATCGACGCGCGGCACACCGTCGCCGACGCCCGCGCGGCCCTCGCCGGCGAGGGCGCGGCGCTCGGGCTGCGCTTCTACCTCGTCGCCGGCGTCCTGGCCGTCGCGCTGGCCGCGGCGGCGCTGCTCAGCGGTACCGTCGAGGCAGCAACGCCCGACCTTGCAGCGTTGCGGGCACAGGGCCTCGCCGCGCGGCGGGCCGCGACCGTGGAACCCCTCGCCGCCGTGCTGCTGGTCCTCGCGGCCGGGCTCGTCGCCGAGCCGGTCGCCGCGGCCGCGAGGGCCGCCGCCGCGCCGGCGCAGCTGCGCGGCCTCCCGCCCGCCGGGCCGCCCGCCGTCGCCCTCGGCGCCGCCATGGCCGCGCTCGCCGTCGTCGCCGTGCTCACCAGCATCCGCCGCCGGGCCTGAACCTCGACGCCGGCATCACCGTCGTCGCCGTGCTCACCAACATCCGCCGCCGGGCCTGAACCTCGACGCCACCATCGGCGCCGACTGGCAGGGCGGCGTCCTGCACTGGGACGGCACCGCCTGGTCCGTCGTGGCGCTCTCGCCCGTGCAGTTCACCTCGGTGGCGGTCTCGGGCGGCGACGTGTGGGCCACCGGCACCGTCAGCGGCGCGGCCGGCGCCGAGCCCCGCGTTGCCCGGCTGCGCGGCGGCGCGTGGACCGTGACCGCCTCGCCGGGCGCGACCGCCCTGCCCGCCGTCGACTCGGCCGGCGGCACCGTGGTCGCGGTCGGCACCGGCGCCGCCTCCGGCCCGCCCCTGGCCCTGCGCCTGGCCGTCTCCTGAGGGCCACAACATCCAACGTCCTATGTTCTACGCGTCTGTCCGGATTCGACGAGTTTTGATCCAGTCTCCAGGAATCCTCAAGAAGCGCGACATTCAATAGCGTCAACGTAGGACGTCCACCAGGCTACGTGCCGTGGAGCTTCCGGAGCGGGGCCGCTGGCGCGTACGCGCCAAGCGTTGGGTCGTCCTCGCCACGATGGTGGCGTTGGTGCTGAGTGTCGGCGGCGTTTCCGAGCCGCAGCGGCCGGGGAGCGGGTTCCCGCTCGGTGGGCTGCAATGGTTCCTCAACGACTGGCGCGAGAGCGGCCTGCCGGTGGTGGGCGGTCTTCCCGCACAGGCCCGGGGCGGCGACCCCGGGCCATCCCACGTCTCCGCCGACGACACGGACGCGCACCGCGGCTCCGGCCGGCCGCCCGGGCACGGCATCGGCGCGCTGCCCGAGTACGTCGACCCGAACTCGGCCGGCCAGAAACGGGCCGCGGCCGGCACGACACCGTCCCTCGCCGGCGACGCGAGCTTCAGCCCGGAGCACAGCCAGCGGCTGGCCTCGGCGGCGGCGGCGAACTCCGACGTCTACGCCAACCCCGACGGCTCGTACACGCGCAAGGTGTACCAGCAGCCCGTCAACTACAAGACGCCCGGCGGCTGGGTGCCGATCGACACCACCCTCGCCCGCGGCGGGGACGGCCGCTACCGGCAGCGGGCCAACGGCCTGGCCACCGACCTCGCGCCGGGTGCGGCCGACCCCAGCCTCGTGGAGCTGCGCGTCGACGGCGGGCACGGGCTGTCCTACGCCCTCGCGGGCGCCGGCAACGTCCCGGCCCGGGTCGACGGCGACACGGCCGTGTACGAAGGCGTGCTGCCCGGCGTCGACCTGCGCTTCGAGACCCGGGCCACCGGCGTGAAGGAGTCGCTGGTCCTGCACTCGGCGGACGCGCCGACGTCGTACACCTTCCCGCTGCGCCTGCAGGGCCTCACCCCGGCGCTGGAGACCGACGGCTCGGTGTCGCTGCGCGACGCCAGCGGCGCGGTGCGCGCGACGATCCCGGCCGGCTACATGACCGACTCGAAGTTCGACGAGCGCTCCGGCTCGTTCGCCCGCTCCGGCGGCGTGCGCTACGAGCTCGTCGACGGCCCGGCGCTGCGCATCAGCATCGACGGCGAGTGGCTGCGCGCGAAGGACCGGGTGTTCCCGGTGACCGTCGACCCGACCGTCGCGCTGGACGGGTCCGGCGACACCTACGCGTACAGCACCCAGCCAGGCAACAACAGCGGCGACAACGAGCTGCTCGCCGGCACCTGGAACGGCACCGCGAAGGCGTACTCGTTCATCCACTTCGACACCTTCGGCACCACGTTCGGCGGCGCGAAGATGTCGGCCGTCTCGCTGAAGATCTACGACTCGTGGGCGGCGACCTGCACCGCGAAGCCGTTCTCCGTCAACCCGATCACCCAGTCGTGGACGAACGCCTCGGTGAGCGCCTACCCCGGCCCGCCGTTCGGCGCCTCGATCGGCACCGTCACCGCCAACCCGGGCGCGGCCTGCACCAACACCGGCGGCGACCGCAGCATCGGCACCTGGATGACGGTGCCGCTGCAGACGGCGACGTTCCAGAGCTGGGCGCTGGGCGGCACGAACTACGGCCTGGCTATCACCGCGTCGCAGACCGACATCACGCAGTGGAAGCGGTTCACGTCGCTCAACGGACCGGCCAACCTCGGGCCGTACCTGCAGGTCACCTACGCGGCCGGCATGTCGCCGCAGGTCGACGAGCAGTTCCCGCCGAGCGGCTACGCCGTGCCGACGCTGACCCCGGAGCTGCTCGTCGCCGCGCACGACCCGGACTCCTTCCCGAGCCCGCTGACCTACGACTTCGCGGTCTACGACAAGAACGGCGCGAAGCTCACCGAGTCCGGCTGGATCTCCTCCCGCAGCTGGGTCGTGCCGGCCGGCACCCTCGCGTGGGGCCAGTCCTACAACTGGTCGGTCGTGGCCAGCGACGGCTACTCGACCAGCGCGTCGCAGACCGTCAACGCGCTGAGCACACCGGTGCCGCAGCCGCTGGTCACCTCGGAGCTGGCGCAGAACGGCGGGCAGGGCTTCGAGCCGAGCGTCGCCAACTACACGACCAGCGCCACCGACGCCTCCGTCGAGACGGTCGGCCCGGCGCTGGAGGTGACCCGCTCGTACAACAGCCAGGACCCGCGCACCGCATCCGCGTTCGGCGCCGGCTGGTCCAGCATCGTCGACACCCACGCCGAGGAGCAGCGCGACAACGGCGGCACCCTGCGCACCGTCATGGTCACCTACCCGGGCGGGCAGGACGTGGTGTTCGGGCGCAACCCCGACGGCAGCTACGCGCCGCCGATGGGCCGCTTCGCGACGTTCACCGCGATCACGGGCGGCTACCGGTTCGTCGACAAGGACGGCACCGTCTACACGTTCACCGCGGCCACCGGCGTCACCGGGCGCTACGGGATCACGTCGATCGCCGACGCGCAGGGCCGCGCCGAGACGTTCGGCTACGACGGCTCGGGCCGGCTGTCGACGATGACCGCGGTGTCGGGCCGATCGCTGCACCTGACGTGGTCGACGCCGTCCGGCGCCACCGCCGCGCACGTGGCGAGCGTCTACACCGACGGCGACGCGTCGATCGCCGAGACGTGGCAGTACGGCTACACCGGCGACCTGCTCACCAAGGTCTGCCCGCCGACGTCCGCGACGGCCTGCACCACCTACACGTACGGCACCAACTCGCAGTTCCCGACGACGGTGCTCAACGCCGGCCCGCGCTCCTACTGGCGGCTGGCCGAGCCCAGCGGCGCCCAGGCGGCCAGCGCCGTGCTCGACAACTACGGCACCGACGTGGCGACCTACCGCAACGTCACCCTCGGCCAGGCCGGCCCGCTGCCGGGCTCGGCGGCGAAGGCGGCGGCGTTCGACGGCACGTCCTCGGCCGTGCGGCTGCCCGCGCAGCTGGTCAGCACCGCCACCTACATGTCGGTCGGGCTGTGGTTCAAGGCCGCCGCCGGCGACCAGGGGCCGCTGTTCACCTACCAGGCCGACCCGATCGACAACCCCACGACCACCGGCAACTTCACCCCGGCGCTGTACGTCGGCGCCAGCGGCAAGCTCTACGGGCAGTTCTGGGACGGCGGCACGGCGCCGATGTCCACCGCCGCGTCCGTCGCCGACGGCCGGTGGCACCACGTGCTGCTGTCCGGCGCCGGCAGCCAGCAGTGGCTGTACCTCGACGGCGCGCAGGTCGGCACGAAGAGCGGCCGCATCCAGACGATCAACAACTTCAGCGCCGCCAACGAGTACGTCGGCGCCGGCTTCCTCGGCGGCGACTGGCCCGACGAGCCGCACGCCAGCACGACCAGCAACACCGGCTACGCCTCGTTCTTCAAGGGCGCCATCAGCGACGCCGTCTACTTCGACCGGTCGCTGACCGCGCCCGACGTCGCCGCGCTCTACCGCACCGCGACCGCGGCCGCCCACCCGCTCACCTCGATCGTGCGCCCGTCGGGCAACGCCTCGGCGGTCGTCGCCTACGACCCGGGCAGCGGCGCGGTCACGCAGGTGACCGACGCCAACGGCGGGGTGTGGAAGCTCAACCAGCCGCGGGTGTCGGGTTCGAGCAAGGTGTACGCCAGCACGGTCCTCGGCGCCGGCGCCGCCGACTACTGGCGCCTCGGCGAGACCGGCACCAGCGACGCCATCAACGAGGTCAACGGCACCGTCGCGTCCTACGACGGGGTCTCCCTCGGCGTGACCGGCGGCCCGTTCCCCGACGCGACCGTCGCCGGCTTCGACGGCACGAAGTCCAACCTGCGCCTGGCGCAGGGCTACGTGCCGGCGGCCGGCCCGATCTCGGTCAGCCTGTGGTTCAAGACGACCACGACCAATCGCACCATCTTCGGCTACTCCGCCGACCCGATCACCAACGCCTCGACGCCGACCGCGTTCACGCCGGCGCTGTACGTCGGCACCAGCGGCAAGCTGCTGGGCCAGTTCTGGCACTCCGACAGCGGCATGTTCACCTCCACGAAGGCCGTCAACGACGGCCAGTGGCACCACGTCGTGCTGTCGGCCGGCACCACGAGCCAGTCGATGTACCTCGACGGCGCGCTCGTCGGCACGAAGGCGGGCACGATCGGCGTCACCGGCCAGCCCTACACCTACGTCGGCGCCGGGTTCCTCGGCGGCAAGTGGCCGGACCAGAACCTCAACACGTCCGGCACGAACACCGCCTACCCGACGTACTTCAAGGGCCAGATCGCCGAGGTCGCCCTCTTCCGCGGCGAGCTGTCCGCGGCCCAGGTGACGGCGCAGTACACGGCCCGGGACGCGACCGCGGGCACCCCGGCGCGCACCGTCACCGTCACCGACCCGACGAACAAGACCATGACGTACGTGTACGACGTCGGCACCGGCCGCGCCCTGGCCGAGACCGACACGCTGGGCGGGCAGACGAAGTACGGCTACGACGAGGGCGGCTTCCTGCGCACCGTCACCGACCCCAACGGCAACGTCACCACCACCGAGCACGACGTGCGCGGCAACACGGTGTCGTCGACGACGTGCCAGGACCGCTCGGCGAACAAGTGCTCGACGGTCTACTTCACCTACTACCCGGACGCCACGACCAAGATCCTCACCCCGGACCCGCGCAACGACGTCATGCTGACGATGCGCGACGGGCGGTCGGCGTCGGCGACCGACAACACGTACCTGACCTCCTACACCTACGACGCCGCCGGCAACCGCACGGCCGTCACCGACCCGCTCGGGCGTGTCACCCGCACCACGTACACCGACGGCACCACCGTCGCCGCGGCCGATGGCGGGTTCGCGCCGCCCGGCCTGCCGATGACGCTGACCACGCCGGGCGGGGCGGTGCAGCGCATCGTGTACAACCGCAGCGGCGACGTGGCCAAGGTGACCGACCCGGCCGGCAAGGTGACCGAGTACACCTACGACGCGCTGGGCCGGGCGCTCACGCAGAAGGAGACCACCGACAGTTACCCGTCGGGGCTGGTCACCTCGTACCAGTACGACAAGCTCGACCGGGTCGTGCGCCAGAGCGACCCGCCGACCACCAACCGCGTCAGCGGCGCCGTGCACACCCAGGTCACCACGACGGCGTTCGACAGCGACGGCCTGACCACCTCGATCGTGCTCTCCGACGCCACCGGCGGCGACGCGTCGCGCAGCCAGACCACGACGTACAACGCGATCGGGCAGCCCGCGACCGTCACCGACGGGACCGGCAAGGTGACCCGATACGAGTACGACGTCTACGGCAACCCGGTGCACGAGATCGACGCCGACGGCACCGAGGTCGACTCGGCGTTCGACTCCGAGGGCAACCTGCTGACGACCACGATCGCCGGGTACACCGGCGACCCGAACAACCCGAGCGCTCCGGCGGACCTCGTCATCGAGCGCAACGCCTACGACCCGGCCGGGCGCCTGGCGTCGGAGACCGACGCGATGAACTGGGTCACCGAGTACACCTACACCGACAACGGCCTGCCGGCGAAGCAGACCCGCAGGGACCCGGCGACCGGCGCCACGTTCGTGCTGCAGGACGACACGTACGACGCCGCCGGCAACATCGTCGCGAAGGTCACCGGCAACGGCACCGCCCGCACCACCTACGTCGTCGACGCGGCCGGTCGCCCGGCGAGCTCGACGTTCGACCCGGCCGGGCTCAAGCGCACCAGCACCTACACCTACTCCCGCGACGACCGGCTCGTCGGCGAGACCCTCACCGACCCGACCGGCCTGGTCGCCTCCGTCGACACGATGTACGACCCGATGGGCCGCGTCACCGCGCAGACGCTGCACAACAGCCCGATGACCCCGGTCGCCCGCTACCGGCTCAACCAGAACGCGGCCGACTCGGCCGGCAACAACGCCGGCACCGCCACCGCGGTCACCTGGAGTACCGACCGGGGCGGCGCCGCCACCTTCAACGGCACCACGTCGGCGATCACCACCGCCGGGCCGGCGCTGGACACGGCGGCGAGCTTCACCGTGTCGGCGTGGGTCAACCTCGCCGACAGCACCGCCGTGCACAAGGCCGTCAGCGGCTCCGGCGCCCAGCAGGACGCCTTCGAGCTGCGCTACGACAACGACGTCAACCGCTGGCGGTTCGTCATGCGCGGCGCCGACGCGCCGGGCGCGGCTTCGGCGACGGTGACGTCGACGAGCGCTCCGGCGCTGGGCACCTGGACGCACCTCGCCGCCGTGTACGACGCGGGCAGCGGGGCGATGCGGCTCTACGTCAACGGCGCACTGCAGGCCAGCGGCACCACCGCCGCGTCGTTCACCGCCGGCGGGCCGCTGCTCATCGGCACGGGCCTGGCCGACGGTACCCGGGGCAACCCGTGGGCCGGCGGGATCAGCGACGTCCAGGTGTACTCCCGGGTGCTGAGCGCGACCGAGGTCTCCGCCGTCGCCGGGGGCACCGCGCCCGCCGCCGACGCCGGGGTGGTGCGCACCAGCTACCGCCTCGACCAGGACGGGCTGGCCCGTTCGATGACGGACCCGAACGGCAACGTCACCGACTACGACTACGACGAGGCCGGGCAGCTCACCGTCACCACGGGCCCGGCGGTCATGGCCGAGCGCAGCGGCGGCTCGCCGGTGCTGGCGCGGCCGGTCACCGCCGCCGGCTTCGACACCTTCGGCGAGCAGGTCGAGGAGCGCGACCCCAACGGCAACGTCGTCGTCACCGGCTACGACGCCGAGGGCCGCGAGACCTCGACCCGCCTGCCCGCGTACACCCCGCCCGGCGGCGGCGCGGCGATCACACCGGTCACGATCAGCACCTACGACAGCCTCGGGCAGCTCAGCACCACCACCGACCCGCTCGGCCGGGTGACCAGCTACGCCTACGACCAGCTCGGCCGGCTCGCGTCGGTCACCGAGCCCAGCGGCGGCGTGCGCAGCTTCACCTACGACGCGCTCGGCGACGAGCTGACCGACACCGACGCCACGGGCGCCCGCTCGGCCAGCACCTACGACTACCTCGGCCGGGTGGTGACCAAGACGGATGCGGTACGCCAGACCGGCGCCGCGTACACCAGCACCTACACCTACGGCACCAACGGCCTGCTGACCGGCGAGAAGACCCCGGCCGGCACGGTCGAGTCGACCACCTACAACGCCGCCGGCGAGCCGGTCACCAGCACCGACGCGGCCGGCATCGTCACCAACTACGCCTACGACGGCGCCGGCCGGCCGACCCGCACCACTCTGGCCGACGGCACCTACAGCGTCACCAGCTACGACATGGCCGGCCGGCAGACCGCCGACGCCGACTACGACGCCGCGGGCACCCTGCTGCGGCGCGCCACCAGCCGCTACGACGCCGCCGGCAACGTGGTCGCCTCGACCGACGCGCGCGGCACCACGACCACGTTCAACTACGACCCGACCGGCCTGGTGCTCTCGGAGGTCCAGCCGGTCACGGCCACCGAGTCGATCACGACGTCGTTCGGCTACGACGCGGGCGGCAACCGCACCCGGTTCACCGACGGGCGCGGCAACCAGTTCCTCACCACGTACAACGCGTGGAACCTGCCCGAGTCCACGATCGAGCCGGCCACGAGCTGGTATCCGAACGCCGCCGACCGCACGTACACCATCACCTACGACGCCAACGGCCAGCCGACCCGGCTCGCGCTGCCCGGCGGCGCGAGCGTGGCGATGACCTACGACAACGTCGGCAACCTGGTCAAGCAGACCGGCACGGGCGCGGAGGTGGCCACGGCCGACCGCAGCTTCGGCTACGACCTGGCCGGCCGGCTCACCAGCGCCACCGCGGTCGACGGCACGAACACCTTCACCTACGACGACCGGGGCCTGCTGCTGACGGCGTCGGGCCCGTCGGGCGGCTCGACCTTCACCTACACCGCCGACGGGCTCGTGGCCTCCCGGGCCGACGCCGCCGGCACCACCACCTACGGCTACGACACCGCCGACCGGCTCTCCAGCGTCACCAACGCCGGCGCGGGCCTCGCGGCGACCCTGAGCTACAACAACCTGTCCCAGGTCAAGAGCATCCTGTACGGCACCGGCGGCGACACCCGCTCGTTCGGCTACGACACCCTGCACCGCCTCGTCACCGACGAGCTCAAGACGGCCGGCGGCGCCTCGGTCGGCAAGATCGGCTACGGCTACGACGCCAACGACAACGAGACGTCGAAGACGACCACCGGCTTCGCCGGCGCGGCGGCCAACGCCTACACCTACGACCTGGCCGACCGGCTCACGTCGTGGAACAACGGCAGCGTCACCACCGCCTACGCCTACGACAAGTCCGGCAACCGCATCCAGGCGGGCACCCGGACGTTCAACTACGACCAGCGCAACCAGCTCACGAGCTCCAGCGACGGCACCACGTACCAGTACACCGCCCGCGGCACCCTCAAGGCCACGGTGGTGCCGGGCGAGGGCGCCATGGCCACCCAGTCCGACGCCTTCGGGCAGGCGCTGAGCCAGGACGCGCCGGGCGGCGTGCACGAGACCTACACCTACGACGCGCTCGGCCGCGCCCTGCGGCCCGGGTTCTCCTACAGCGGCGCCGAGAACGACCTCGCCGCCGACGGCACCAGCACCTACGTCCGCGACCCGGACGGCGACCTGGCCGCCGAGACGTCCGGCACGCTCAAACGCATAGCCTGGACCGACCAGCACGACGACGTCGTCGGGCAGTTCCTGCCCACCGGCACCGCGCTGACCGGCTCGACGACGTACGACCCGCTGGGCAAGGTCACCACCAGCACCGGCATGATCGGCAGCCTCGGCTACCAGTCGGAGTGGACCGACGGGCTCACCAACCGCGTCAACATGCAGGCGCGCTGGTACAACACCGACACCGGCCAGTTCGACAGCCGCGACGGCGCCGACGTCGACCCGGTGCCGGACTCGGTCGCCGCCAACCGCTTCGCCTACGCCGACGACAACCCGCTCACCGAGACCGACCCGACCGGGCAGTGGGGCATCGGCAGCATCTTCAAGAAGGTCAAGAAGGCGGCCACCCACGTCACGCACGCCGTCGTGCACGCGGTGAAGAAGGTCGTGCACAAGGTGGTGCACGCCGTGAAGAAGGTCGTCAAGAAGGTCGTGCACGCGGTGCGCAAGGTGGTGCACCGGGTCGTCCACGCGGTCAAGCACGTCTACCACAGCGTCAAGAAGTACGTCACCCGCAAGATCAGACAGGTGCGCCATTACGTGGCCCGCAAGGTCGCGCAGGTCAAACGCAAGGTCCGGCAGGTGTACCACCGCGTGAAACAGGCCGCCAAGCACGTGGCCGCGCGGGTCGTGCGGGTCACCAAGAAGGTCGCCACGCACGTCAGGGACGCCTACCACGCCACCGAGAAGTTCGTGAAGGACCACAAGAACGCGATCATCGAGATCGCCGCCATCGGTGTCGGCATCGTCGGCGCCCTGGCGTGCACCGCGGCCACCGCCGGCGCCGGCGCGGTCGCCTGCATGGTCGGCGCCGCGGCCATCATCAACGTGGCCAAGGACGCCGCCGAGGGCAACATCCACGACCTCGGCGACCTCGCACAGTCGGCCGGCACCGGCGCGCTGTCGGGCCTCGCCGGCGGCGTCGGCGGCGCGGTCGGCGGCCGACTGGCCACCGGCGTGATGAGCAAGCTCGGCCCGTTCGCGGCGTCGTTCGCCGGGCGCACCCTGTCCGGCGCGGTCAACGGCGGCGCCGGAGACGCGGTCAGCCAGTTCATGCTCACCGGGCACGTCAACGTCAAGGGCGTGGTGACCGGCGCCGGGATCGGCGCGGTGTTCGGCGGCTTCAGCGGCGGCGCCCGGCGCACGCCCGAGCCGGAGGGCTCGCCCAAGCGCGGCGTGTCCGGCTGCCGGCACAGCTTCGCACCGGGCACCCGGGTGCTCATGGCCGACGGCACCACCCGGGCGATCGAGGACGTCCGCCTCGGCGACCGGGTCCTGGCCACCGACCCGGCCACCGGCCGGACCACGGCGCGGACGGTGCAGCTGCTGCACCGCAACCGCGACCGGGACCTGACCGACGTCACCGTCGACGACGGCGGGCGGGTCAGCGTCATCCACACGACCGACCACCACCCGTTCTGGGACGCCGCGGCCGGCAAGTGGAGTGAGGCCGCGCTGCTGCGGGCCGGCGCCTCCACGCTCACCGGCCCCGACGGGCGGACCCTGCGCGTCACCGGCGTGCAGAGCTTCACCGGCGAGCAGGACATGGACGACCTCACCGTCGAGGGCGTGCACACCTACTACGTGGTGACCGCCGGGGCGCCCGTCCTGGTGCACAACTGCGGCGAGGAGGGCGACGGCCCCGACGCGGGCAACGGTGGCAACGGCGGCGGCACACCCAAGAAGCGCAAGACCGCCGCGTCGGAGGGGGAGGAGCGGCAGGAGAACCACCGCAAGGACTTCGCGAACGCGGCCGAGCTCGACAAGGCCCGCAGCGACGCGGTGGCCAACGTCGCCACCGTCGGCAAGACCGTGACGTCGATCATGCACGGCGCCCCGGCGGCGGGCGCGATGTCCGGCGACCCGATCGGCTCCCTGGCCATGGTGGCCGCGGCGCTCGGGGTCGGCCTGCGCAACGCCTGGCGCCGCTTCCGGAACCGATGAACCTTCCCCGGCTTGAACGCTATGGAGTCCTCGAGATGTCCTTCGTGAACCGCGCCGTACTGGCCGGGGCCGTGGCGGTGGTGCTCACCGCCGCCGCGGTCCCCGGACCGGCCGCCGCATCCGTGAGCCTGTCCACCAGCAAGGTGGGTGTGCAGCAGGTGCTCTTCCGCAGCGGTACCGCGGGATACGGCTGTTTCCGCATCCCCGCGCTGCTGCGCACGAAGGCGGGCAGCCTGCTCGCCTTCGCCGAGGCCCGTAAGTCCCCGACGTGCGCCGACCGCGGCGAAATCGACCTCGTTGTCCGCCGCTCCACGAACAACGGCCGCACCTGGGGCCCGATCCGGCTGGTGCTGTCCGGCAGCGACACCGACCCGGCGGCCCCCTACACGCGCGGCAACCCGGCGCCGGTCGTCGACATGACCACCGGCCGCATCCTGCTCGTCACCACCTCCAACCCGGCCACCCTCTCCGGCAAGCGCCTGCCCTGGGTCCAGAGCAGCGACGACGACGGCCTCACCTGGTCGGCGGCCCGGGCCATGAACGTCAACTTCAGCGGCAGCGACTCCGGCTGGTTCGCCACCGGGCCGTCGCACGGCATCCAGCTCACCACCGGCGCGCACGCCGGCCGGCTCGTCGTCGGCGCGCACCAGCAGCCGAACAGCACCACCGTCAACGCGGGCGTGCTCTACAGCGACGACCACGGCGACACCTGGCACGCCAGTGTGGCCGCGAACTCCTTTGTCGAAGGCGTGATGAACCCCGGCGAGGTCTCCGTCGCCGAGCTGCCCGACGGCAGCGTCTACGCCGCCGCCCGCAACCAGATCGGGTCGACGGGCAACCACCGGGCCCGGGCCGTGAGCGCCGACGGCGGCGACACCATGCCCGCCTTCACCGCGGTGCCGTCGCTCGTCTCGCCGGACGTGGAGGGCGCGGTGCTGACGCTGCGTTCGACGTACCAGAGCAAAGCCCTCGACACGATGCTCTTCTCCGGCCCGTCGAACCCGACGACTCGCAACCAGCTGCAAATTCGCTACTCGACCGACAAGGGCGTCACCTGGAAGAGCCCGGCGGGCGGGCTCGTCACCGACGAGCGGTCCGGCTACTCCGACCTCGCCGAGCTCACCGACGGGGAGATCGGCGTGCTCTACGAGGGCGGCGCGACGACCGACGAGCTCGGCAACACCGGCTTCTCCGCCGACGAGATCCGCTTCGTGCGCTTCACGCCGGCTCAGCTCGGGCTGCCCGGCACGTTCACCGGCGTGCCCTGGCCGCAGGCCTCACCGGCCGCCGCGGCCAGCACGCCCGACGTGACCGGCGAGGCCAACGACGCCCTGCTGCGCGGCAACGCCGCCCTCGCCGCCGGCCGGTTCGGACAGGGCCTCACCCTCGACGGCGCCGGCGACTACGCCGAGATCCCCTACGCCCGCACGATCGACCCCGGCGCCGGCGACTTCACGTACTCGCTGTGGTTCAACTACCAGGCCACGGCGGCGAGCCCGCAACAGGTGCTGCTGTGGGGCTACGGTTTCGGCGCCGGCGAGCCCCAGCTGTGGCTGCGCGCCCAGCCGGCGCAGGACCGCCTCTACGCCTGGGTCGAGGGCGTCGGCGGCCGTGCCGAGATCGCCCTGCCGGACCCGTCGGCGGCCACCGCCTTCGGCGACGGCGCCTGGCACCACCTGTCCCTGGTCCGCGCCGGCGCGCAGGCCACCCTGACCGTCGACGGCGCCGTCACCGGCTCCGCGACGGGCCTGTCGGGCTCGGTCACCGGCTCCGCGGCCGGCGGCGTCGACGGGCTGCGCCTCGGCTCCCGGCCCGACGGCACCGCCACCGAGGCGTTCGCCGGATCCCTCGACGAGTTCCGGCTGTACCGCACGGCGCTCGGCACGGGCCAGCTCGACCAGGTCCGCGCGAACGCCGACGTGCCCGGCGCCGCCCTCGGGGTGCGGCTGCCGTTCCAGGTCATCGACGGCGCCACCGTTCCCACGCGGGTCAAGGTGGCCGTCGAGGACGACATGTCCGGGCACTGCGCGACGGCCACCCTGCTCGGCGGTGCGCCGAGCCTCGTGGCCGGGCACGTCAACGACAAGGCCCTCGCCGTCAACACCGCGCACCCGGGCGTGGAGGCGCCGTTCGTGCCGACGCTGGACGTCGGCGCCGGTGACTTCACGTTCACGACGTGGCTGCAGTACTCCGCGACGAGCGCCTCGCCCAACCAGGTGCTGTTCTGGGCGTACGGCATGGGCGCCGATACCCCGCAGGTCTGGCTGCGCGCGCAGCCGGCGCAGGACCGGCTCTACGCCTGGGTGGAGACCGCGGCCGGCCCGGTCGGCGTCGCCCTGCCCGACTCTTCGTCGGCGACCGCGTTCGGCAACGGGGCCTGGCACGCCGTGACGCTCACGCGGACCGGCGGGCAGGTGCGGCTCGCCGTCGACGGCGCGGCGGCCACCGCCACGGGGCTGACCGGCTCGATCACCGCGGGCCACGGCCTCTCGGGGCTCCGGCTGGGCTCGCGGCTCGACGGCGCCGACGTGCTCGCCGGCAACCTGGACGAGTTCCGGGTGTACCGCCGAGCCCTGACACCGGCAGAGACCACCGCCCTGGCCGGCGGCGCCTACCCGGGCGACAACCCGGCCGTGCGCTGGACCTTCGAGTCCGGCTACACGCAGGCCCACAACGTGGTGCGCCCGAGCCCGGCGAGCGGGCCGACCACCTACGACGCGACCGTGCACTGCAACACCGCCTACGTGCGCGGCGGCGCACAGCCGACGACGGCGGGCCGGTTCGGCGCGGCGCTCGCCTTCGACGGCGTCGACGACGCCGTGCAGGTCCCGTACTCGTCGGCGACCGCGATCGGCGCCGGGGACTTCACGGTGTCGTTCTGGCTGCGGTACGCCTCCGGAGCCGGCGACCAGGTGCTGCTGTGGGCGTACGGCGTCGGCGCCGCCAACCGGCAGCTGTGGCTGCGGGCGAGCCCGTCCCGCGACGGCCTCTACGCCGCGTTCGAAACCGACGCGGCCACGACGATGCTGACCGCGACCGACGCCTCGGCGGCGGTGGCGTTCGGCGACAACCAGTGGCACCACGTCGCCCTGAGCCGCGCCGGCGGCACGCTGTCGCTGTCCGTCGACGGCGTCGCGCTGGCCACCGGCACGGCGCCGCCCGGCTCGGCCACGTATGGCGACGCGTTCGCCGTCGACGGCCTCCAGCTCGGCGCGAAGCCGGGCGGCGGTGACCAATTCAAGGGCTCCCTCGACGAGTTCCGGGTCTTCCGCCGCTCGCTGACGGCGGCCGAGGCCGACGATGTCCGGGTGAACAACGCCGACCTCGGCACCGTGACCTCGGTTCGGTTGCCCTTCGAGGTGGTCGGTTCCTAGTCAGTGCAGTGGCACCGTCACCGTGGCCGGGACCGTTTCGGTCCCGGCCAGCGGCAGGTTGCGCGAGGAGTCGCCGACCAGGATCTGGTACGCCCCGGCGGAGGCCACCCACGCGTTGGACGCGGTGTCCCAGTGCGCGAACGCCCGCATCGGCAGCGTGAACGTCACCGTCGCCGACGCGCCCGGGTTGAGCGTGACCCGTTGGAAGCCCTGCAGCTGGTGCGGCGGCTCCCCGTTGGCGGCGGGGTGGCCGACGTAGAGCTGCGCCACCTCGGTGCCGGCGCGGGAGCCGGTGTTCGTCACCGTCGCGGTCACCGTCGCCTGGTTGCCGGCGATGGCGTTCACGTGCAGATTGCTGAAGCCGAACGTGGTGTACGACAGGCCGAAGCCGAACGGGAACATCGGCGCGACGTTGCGCGCGTCGTACCAGCGGTAGCCGATGTTCATGCCCTCGGAGTACTGCACCTGGCCGTTGACGCCGGGCCACTGCGCGGCGGTGCTCGTCGGCATGTTGGACAGCGACGTCGGGAAGCTGATCGGCAGGTGCCCGGACGGGTTCGCGTCGCCGAAGAGCAGCGCGGCGATCGCCTTGCCCCAGCCCTGGCCGTCGTAGAAGCCCTCGAACACGCCCGCCACCTGGTTCAGCCACGGCATGAGGATGGCGGCGTTGTTGTTGAGCACCACGATCGTGCGCGGGTTGGCCGCGGCCACCGCGGCAATGAGCGCGTCCTGGTTGTTGGGCAGGTTGAGGCTGGTGTTGTCGCCCTCCTCGTGGCCGTAGTTGTCGCTGGCGAACACGACCGCGACGGTGGAGGAGCGCGCGAGGTTGGCGGCCGCGGCCTGGTCGGCGCCCTCGTTGTAGGTGACGGTGACGCCGGTGCCGGCCACCCGGTTCTGGATGCCGGTGATCGGCCAGATCGTGCCGGAGCTGGTGACCGTGCCGCTGCCGCCGCCGATGGTCTGCGTGCCGGCGCCGGCGTCGACGCCGATCACGGCGATCGAGCTGCCGCCGGTCGTGGCCAGGGGCAGGACGCCGTTGTTCTTGAGCAGGACCGTGCCCTCCAGGGCGCCCTGCACGGCGACCTGCTGGTGCGCGTACGTGGTGACGGTGGCCGTGGACGAGCCGCTGGGCGCCTTGTTGAACATGCCGAAGTCGAACATCTTCGTGAGCACCCGGGTCACCATCGTGTCGAGGGTGGCCTGGCTGACCTGGCCGTTCTGCACCGCCTGGGCGAGGAAGTCGGCGTAGAAGTACCCGCCGGGCATCTCCATCGTCATGCCGGCGTTGGCGGACTCGACCGTCGAGTGCGCACCGCCCCAGTCGGAGCCGACGAAGCCGGTGAACCCGGCCTGCTGGTACAGCGGGATGTTCAGCAGCTGCGGGTTCTGGCACGCGGGGACGTTGTTGACGTTGCTGTACCCGCACATCACCGACGCCGCGCCGCCCTGCGTGATCGAGGTCTGGAACGCCGGCAGGTAGATCTCCTGCAGGGTGCGCTGGTCGACGATGATCGTGCCGGCCGGCTGCTCGATGTTGTACGCGGCCGCGTGCTTGACCTGGGCCATGACGCCCTGGCTCTGGATGCCCTGCACGTCGGCGGCGGCCATCTGCCCGGCCAGGTAGGGGTCCTCGCCGTAGGTCTCGAACGAGCGGCCCCAGCGCGGGTCGCGGATCATGTTGATCGTCGGGCCGAGCGCGACGTTGACGCCCTTGCCGGCGAACTCGGCGCCGATCGTCTGCCCGTAGAGCTTGGCGTAGGCGGAGTCGAACGTGGCCGCGGTCGTCACGCCGTCGGGCATCTGGGTGACGCCGCCGAGCCCGTCGCCGACGCCGGACGGGCCGTCCTGGAAGTTGATGGTCGGGATGCACAGCGACGGGATGCCGATCACCTCGCCGATGTACGTCTTCGTCGGGTTGGTGCCGTGCAGCAGCATCGTCTTCTGCTGCAGCGTCATCTGCCCCAGCAGCTGGGCGACCTTCGTGGCCGTCGGCGCCGAGGAGTTCACCCACGCGCAGTTGCCCGGCGCCGGCTGCGTCGGGGTCGGGGTGGGCGTGGCGACGACGCCGCCGACGGTGTACACCCCGAACTCCCACAGCGAGTAGCCGTAGCCGGTGGCGCGGGCGGTGCCGTACATCCGCACGTACCGCGCGGTGCCGCTCACCGTGATCGTCTGGGTGCCGCCGCTGCCGGTCGTGGTGGAGTACACCGTCGTCCAGCTGCTCGCGTTGCTCGACAGCTGGATCTGGAACGCGGTGGCGTACGCCGCCTCCCACTGCAGCTTCACCTGGCAGACCGGCAGGCCGGCGCCGAGGTCGACCTGGATCCACTGCGGGTCGCTGAACAGGCTGGACCAGCGGCTGCCCGTGTTGTCGTCGATGGCGGCGGCGGCGCTGCTGCCGTCGTTCTCGGCCGAGGAGGCGCTCGCCGTGCCGTAGAGGGCGGCGTTGGTGGTGCCGCAGCCGCCGGCCGGCGTGGTCGGCGTGCCCGGCGTCGTCGGGGTGCCGGTCGGCCCGGTGCCCAGCGTGCCGTTCACCTGGAACTCCCACAGCGAGTAGCCGTAGGCGGTGGTGCGGGCCGTGCCGTACATGCGCACGTACCGCCCGGTCCCGGTGATGTTGAGCGTCTGCGTGCCCCCGGCGCCGGTCGTGGTCGAGTAGATGCTCGCCCAGTTCGCGCCGTCGGCGGACGTCTGGATCTGGAACGACTTGCCGGCCGCGGTCTCCCACTGCAGGACGACCTGGCTGATGGTGGCGGTGCCGCCCAGGTCGACCTGGATCCACTGCGGGTCGCTGAAGGCGCTGGACCAGCGGGTGCCGGCGTCGCCGTCGACGGCGGAGGTGGCCGGGAAGACGGCGTTCTCGGTCGAGGAGGCGGTGGCGGGCCGGCCCTGCGACAGCAGCGTGGCCGCGGCGCTGGCGGGCAGCGCGACCAGGGCGGTCCAGGCCACCAGCGCGAGCGTGGCGGCGGCGAGCAGGAGCGGTTTGCGCAGTTGTCGGGCGCGTTGCAGCGCCGGTAGGGCTTCTACCGTCATGGCGGGGCGTACCTCGGCTCTTGGAGTGTGATCGGGCGGCGGGTGTGGATGATCACGGAGAGAGCGCTCTCTCGGGAGCATCGCCCCCAATGGCCGTCGATGTCAACTCGACAGTGTCAGGTGATGGTGGTGTTCAGGCGATGGTTGGTCAGGGCCGGGCCGCGATGAAGTCGTGGATCCGCACGGCGAGCGCCGGCAGGGCCACGGTGCCGTCGACGACAAGGTCGGCGAGCTGGCGGCCGGGCGCGACGTTGCGGGCGTGCGCGTCGCGGCCGCCGTCGAGGTAGGCGCGCAGGACCGCCCGCGGGTCGTCCTGGCTCAGCGCACGGCGGGCGAGGCTGATGTCCGGCGGCGTGTCGACGTAGACAGTCCACCGCGCGGCCCAGCGAATCGGGGGCAGGGTCAGCGCGAACACGCCCTCGATCACGACCAGCGAGGCGTCCTCGAAGACGTCGAGCCGGTGCTGCAGCGCGACCAGGTCGACGCTGTGCTGGTCCTCGCCGGCGCTGTCGGCCAGCCCCACGACCGGCGCGTCGGCGCGCTTGGCCACGGCTTCGGCGATGCTGGTCTTGCCCGCCCCCGCCGGGCCGCCGATGACGAGCAGGGGCGGCAGCACGCGCATCATGATGGGCGTCACCCTACCGTGCCGGCGGGCCGCGCACGATCCCGTTACGGGCGGGTCTGCAGCGGCACCACCGTCGATGCGTCGTGCGCCCGCAGGACCTTGCCCAGCGCGGCCGCCACCGCCTGGGCCTCGGTGCGGCTCATGCGGCCGGTGAAGTGCCGCTCGATGCCGGCGACATAGGTGGGCGAGGCGGCCCGCAGCCGCGCCCGCCCGGCCGGGGTGAGCTTCGCGAACGCGGAGCGCCGGTCGTCGGGGTTGGCCTCGCGCTCGACCAGCCCGGCCCGCTCGAGCTCGTCGACGACGCGGCTGACCCGGCTGCGGCTGACGACCGCGGCGGCGCCCAGCGCCGACATGGTGAGCCGCCGGCCCGGCGCCGCGTTGAGCTCGAGCAGCACGTCGTACCACGTCAGGGGGAGCCCGTGCGCGGCCTGCAGCTCCTGGTCGAGCAGCGGTGTCAGCGCCGCGTGCACCCGCAGCAGCGTCGCCCAGGCGGCGGTGGAGTCCATGCTCACACCGTACCAGTCTTGTGCGCACGCACGCAGATTGGCTAACGTGCGTGCGCACGCACTTATTACGAAGGGTTGGTTGTCATGTCCAAGCTGCTGCACATCTCGGCCTCACCGCGCGGCGAGCGCTCGGAGTCGCTCGCGCTGGCCCGCACGTTCCTGCAGGCGTACCGCGAGCTGCACCCCGAGGACGAGGTCGTCGAGTGGGACCTGTGGGACGGCACGTTGCCCGAGTTCGGCCCCGCCGCCGCGGCCGCGAAGATGGACGTCTTCGCCGGCCTCGAGCCCACGGGCGCCGGAGCCGCGGCATGGCGCGCCGCGGGGGACACGTTCCGCCGCTTCGCCGACGCCGACAAATACCTGTTCTCGGTACCCATGTGGAACGCCGGCGTCCCGTACATCCTGAAGCAGTTCATCGACGTGGTGAGCCAGCCCGGCCTGGTGTTCGGCTTCGACGGCGAGCTCGGCTACACCGGCCTGGTGACGGGCCGCAAGGCGGCGGTGCTGTACACGAGCGCGGTCTACGGCGAGGGCCGCGGCCCCGCGTTCGGCTCCGACTTCCAGGCGCCGTACTTCGACGACTGGCTGCGCTGGGCCGGCATCACCGACGTGTCCGAGGTGACCTTCCGCCCCAACCTGGCCACCACGGAGGTGGAGGCCCGCCGCTCGCGGTCCCACGCCGAGGCCGTCGAGCTGGCGAAGACCTTCTGAGCTGTTTCAGAGTGCGGTCGCGAACAGGTCGGTGACCCGCCGCCAGGCGTCCTCGGCGGCCGGGCCCGGCCCGTCCGGAAAGAACCCGTGCTCGGCATCCGGGTAGACGACGACCTCGTGCGCGACCCCGGCCCCGGACAGGGCCTCGCCGACGCGCGCGACGTCGGCGGCGGGCACCACGTGGTCGCGGTCGCCGACGAGGAACAGCACCCGCCCGCGGATGCCGGGCGCGAGCGCGACGGTCGGCTCGGGCGTGCTCAGCGGGATCTCGGTCCCGGTGAGCCACCCCGGGAAGAGCGCCGCGGTCGCCGCCAGGCCGAGCCGCGCGGCGGCGACGAAGGCGACGTGCCCGCCGAGGCTCACGCCCAGCATGCCGACGCGGGGGCCGGCACGGCCCGGCCCCCGCAGCCACTCGACGCACCGCCCGACGTCCTCGACGACGCCGTCGCGGGTCAGCGTCCGCATCAGCTCGAGGCCGCGCCGCCGGCCCTCGTCGTCGCGCGGCAGGTCCGCGCCGGGCGCCGTGCGGTGGTACAGGTCCGGGACGATCGCCAGGAAGCCGGCCGCGGCGAGCCGGTCGGCGCAGCGGCGCGTGCTCTCGTCCACGCCGAAGATCAGATGCCCGACCACGACGCCGGGGTGGGGGCCGGGGCCGCCGGGGCGGGCCACGTATGCGGGCATGCCAGCAAGATTCAGCACACGACCGACGCTAGGTGGCCTTCGGCGGGGGCGGCCAATCGCCGTGGTGATGGCACCGATAGAAATTGTTCGTGCCCCGCGTAGCAGTTCCGACCGCCCCGAGGCGTTGACCGTTCGTGACGTTCGAGGAGTTCGTGGCCGCGCGGCTCGGTGCGCTGGTGCGCTACGCCGCGGTCGTCACCTGGGACGCCCACCTGGCCGAGGACATCGTGCAGAACGTCCTGGTCAGGGCCCAGGCGCGATGGGCGCACATCGAGGAGCTCGACGCGCCCGAGCGCTACGTGCAGCGCATGGTCGTCAACGAGTTCCTGTCGTGGCGCCGGCGGCGGGCCTCGCGCACCGTCCAGGTCGGCGACCAGATCGAGGGGCTCCTCGCGCCGCAGGCCGACCCCACCGGCGGCTACGACGACCGCGACGCCGTGATCCGGCTGATCGGCACCCTCCCGCCCCGCCAGCGCGCCGTGATCGCGCTGCGCTTCTACGAGGACCTGGCCGTCGAGCAGATCGCCGACCTGCTCGGCTGCCGCGTCAGCACGGTCCGCACCCACCTCCTCCGGGCGATGGCCACGCTGCGCGAGTCGCTGCCCGGCGCCCTGGTGCCGACGGGAGAGCCGCGATGAGCGACCGGCTGGAGACGCTCGTGCGCCAGGCGCAGGAGGCCCGCGCCCGCGCCGCCGAGCCGGACCTCGAACGCATCCGGCGCGCGCTGCCGATCCTGGCCCGGCGCCGGGCACAGCGGCGCCGCGCCGGGTACGCCGCCGTCGCCGTGGCCGTCGTCGCGGTGCTCGCCGGCGTGGCCGCGCTGCTCGGCTCGGGGCCGCCGGGCGACCACCGCCCGGCCGGGCGCCACCCCGCCTCGCCGGACCCGAGCGGCTCCGCGCAGGACCGCGTGGTCGTCATGCCCTACGGCCTGAGCGACCCGCCGGCCGGGTTCCGGGAGCGGCTGCGCACCGTCACCGAATCGCCGGACGGCCCGATCTCCGCCCGGGTGTACACCAGCCGCAGCATCGGCGCGAAGACCCAGGTCCCGGCGGACGCGCCGCGGCTGACCCTGACCGTGCGGCCCGGCGCCACCCTGCCCGACGGCGACGAGGTCGGCGGCGCCGGCCCCGGCTCGGCGTCCGGCACCTACGCCGAGGACGGCGACGCCCGGCGCCTGGCCTGGGCGCCCGACCCGGGGCACGTCGCCGAGCTCGAGGCCGCCGGCATGGGCATCGACCGGACCGCCCTGATCACCTACTCCACCCGCGTCCGGCCCGCGCCGGCGACGTTCGAGAGGCCGTTCGCGTTCGCGTGGGCGCCCGGCGTTGCACCGCGGGTCACCTACGCCGTCGGCGGCGACGACCGCGGCACCTGGGCCGCCTCGGCCACCGCGGACGCCTCCATGGAGCTGGAGGGCACCCTGACCGCGACATTCGCGCCGTTCGGCAACCCGCTGCAGGGCGCCACGCCGGTCGAGGTCCGCGGCGCGCCGGCGTCGTACGCCGAGGGCGAGGACCCGAACACGCACGACCTGGTGCAGACGGTCGTGCAGCGGTGGCCCGGCAGCTCCAAGGACCTCACCGTCACGTTCCGGCCCGACGGCCAGCAGCTGTCCCGCGCGCAGATGGTCCTGGTCGCCAGCGGCGTCGACCAGGTGCCGGACATCTCCGCCGACTGGCTCCCGCTTTGACACAGGAGTTGCGGCGCGCGCGCAGGCGGGTGCGGTACCGTATCCGGCGTGTCGTCCTGATCACCTCGGGTGAGGATGGATTCGGTTGCCGCGCGGATCTGCATCGAAGCCGCTCGTCGTCGCGGCCGTCTCGGTGGCCGCGGTCGTCGCCCTGGGCGGCTCGGGCCTGCTGTCCCCGTGGTGGTCGCAGTTCGTCGACGACCTCGGGCAGTTCTGCGCGGGCGTGGCCGCGACCCTGGCCTGCTGGCTCACCGCGCCGCGGCACACCGGCGCACAGCGGCGGTGGCGGCTGTGGATGGGCGCGGGCACGGCCGGCTGGACCATCGGGCAGTCGATCTGGAGCTGGTCCCAGCTCTTCCGTGACGTCGCCCTGCCCTCGCCGTCCCTGGCCGACGCCGGCTACCTGACCCTGCCCGTCTTCGCGCTGCCGGCGATCATCTCACTGGCCGCCGCCCGCCCGCCCAGCGGAGCGCCGCGGCGGCGCCCCGGGCAGCTGGTGATGGTGCTCGACGGGCTGATAGTCGTCGGCGCCCTGTTCGTGCTCACCTGGGCCACCACGCTCGGCTCGGTCGTCGAGGCCGGCGCGCCGACGCCGTTCGCGTTCGCCGTCGCCATCGCCTACCCGGTCACCGACCTGGTCCTGACCGTCCTGATCATCCTGCTGCTGACCGTGTCGGCGCCGGCCGGGCGCGGCCAGCTCACGCTGCTCGGCGCCGGGCTGCTGTGCCTGTCGCTGTCCGACAGCGCGTTCGCGTACCTCGTCTCCAAGGGCGCGGACAGCATGCCGCCGCTGGCCGACGCCGGGTTCATCGCCGGGCAGGCCCTCGTCGCCGTCGCCGCGCTCGTCCGGCCGCAGACGGGCGTGCCGCCCGCGCCGCGCCGGCACGCGCGCTGGATGCATCTCATGCTGCCGTACGTCCCGGTCGCCTTCACCGGCGTGCTGTTCATCGCGCAGCTGGTGCGCGGCACCCGCGTCGACGGCGTGGAGATCGCAGTGGAGACGGCCGTCATCTCGCTGCTGATCATCCGGCAGGCGGTGACCCTGGTGGAGAACGCGGTGCTGCTCGACCGGGTCTCGGAGAGCCAGGCCCGCCTCACCCACCAGGCCTTCCACGACGCCCTGACCGGCCTGTCCAACCGGGTGCTGTTCCACGACCGGCTCGAGCACGCCTTGGCGCTGCACCACCGTGACGGCCGCCCGCTCGCCGTGCTCTTCTGCGACCTCGACGACTTCAAGGCCGTCAACGACCGTTTCGGTCACCACACCGGCGACCGGCTGCTGCGCCAGGTCGCCGAGCGCCTGCGCGCCGCCGTCCGCGACAGCGACACCGTCGCGCGGGTCGGCGGCGACGAGTTCGCGATCCTGCTCGAGGGCACCGGCGACCCCGGTGAGCCGGCCGAGCGGATCATGGCCGAGGTCGGCCGGCCGTTCCAGATCGACGGGCACAGCGTCGGCGTCGGCGTGAGCATCGGGCTCGTCCAGGCCGGCGAGCACGGGCCGGTGATCTCCGCCGACGCGATGCTGCGCCGCGCCGACGCCGCCATGTACGCCGGGAAACGCCGGGGCAAGGGGACCCTGGTGCGGTACCGCGTGGATCTCCCGGACGGCACCGGCAGCTCCGACCTCGCCGAGGCGCTCGCCGCCACCCTGCGCGACGGCAGTGGCCTCGACGTGCACTACCAGCCGATCGTGCGGTTCGACGACGAGACCGTCGTCGCCGTCGAGGCCCTCGCCCGCTGGACCCATCCGAGCCTCGGCCCGGTCTCCGCCGACATCTTCATCGCCACCGCCGAGTCCATCGGCCTGATCCGCCTCGTCGACGACTTCGTGCTCGACCGCGCCTGCCGCGACGCCGCCGCGTTCCGCGGCCCGTGGGCCAGCATCGCCGTGCACGTCAACACCTCCGCCGCCCGCCTGGGCCGCCCCGAGCACGAGGAGACCGTCCGCGCCGCCGTGCGCCGCCACGGCCTGGCGCCGCACCGGCTGCTGCTGGAGCTCACCGAGACCGCGCCGCTGCCCGACCTCGGCGCCGCCGCCGGCGCCGTTTCCCGCCTCGGCCGCTTCGGCGTGCGCTTCGCCCTCGACGACTTCGGCACCGGCTACAACGCCCTCGCCCAGCTGCACGCGATGCCGGTCGACGAGGTGAAGCTGGACCGCTCGTTCACGCGCGCCGACGGCGGGCGCAGCGAGGCGATCTGCCGCTCGATCGTGCAGATCTGCACCGGCATGGGCGTCACCGTCGTCGCCGAGGGCATCGAGACCGAGGGGCAGGCCGCGACGATGGCCGCCCTCGGCTGCCGTTACGGCCAGGGCCACCGCTACGGCGCCTCCGGCCCACTGGCCGAGGTCGCCCCGCCGGGCGTCCTCGGCCCCGGCGACCGGGCGGTCGTGGCCGGCTGACGCTCAGCCGGCCACCAGGCGCTCCATCCCGGCCATGAGCTCCTCGGCGGCGGCGGGGGAGAAGTGCGCGGCGTCGAGGTACAGGCTCAGCCGCAGCGTGCCGGGCGCGTCGTCGACGTGGACGAACAGCGGCTCGAACGACGGGGCGTCCTGCGCGGCGACCCAGCGCAGCGCCGACTCGCCCGGCTCGATCGGCGCCTCGTCGCGGCCCGGGCCGCGACGGTCGTTGAAGTAGCAGCCGAGCTCGATCTCCACGCCGCGCTCGGCGTTGACCCGGTCCCGCAGCCGCTCCATCTGCGTGTGGTGGAAGTAGGCGTACTTGTACGCCGCCATCGTCACCCGCCGCGTCCGCTCCAGCAGCTCCGGGAACCGCAACCCCGCCGCCGGGACGCTGAGCAGCCCCGCCTGTGCGAGCGTGCACACCACGCCGGCCAGGCCCGGCCGGAACCGGTTGCTCACGATCGGGCGGATCACCACCGGGTCGACGCCGGTGACCCGGGTCAGCGCGCCCGCATACGCCGCCAGCAGCACCGTCGTGGTGTCCGCACCGGTCTCGGCCGCCCAGCGCCGCGCGGCCAGGCCCAGCGCGGGGGAGGTGAACTCGCCGTGCCAGTACCGCGGCGACTCCACCGCCGCCGGCCGCGGGAACCGCTCGGGCGCCACGGTCTGCAGGATGCCCTCCCAGTAGCGGCGGGCCGCCGCGTCGTGGCGCTGCCCCGCCGGCGACGCCTGCCACTGCGCCTGGGCGAGCGGCTGCGGCCCCGGCACCGGCGTGCTCGTGCGCTCGGCGACCTCGGCCAGCATCGTCATCGCACCGGCGGCGTCGGTCACCAGGTGCGAGACCAGCACGGCCATGTGGGACAGCCGCTCGCCCTGGCGCACGACCGCCATCCGCAGCGGCCACTCGGTGGCGAAGTCGAGCTGCTTACCGCTCCACGCCTCGCACAGCTCCTCGGCGACCCGCGCCGGGTCCGCGGCGCCGGCGTCGACGATCTGCAGGTCGATCTCGCCGGCGGCGTGCACGACCTGCGTCGGCGTGCCGTCGGCGGCGAAGCGCAGGCGGGTGCGCATGGGTTCGTAGCGGGTCATGAGGTACCGCAGCTCGGCCACGACCTCGTCCACGGTCGTGCCCTCGGCCAAGGCCTTGACGCCGCCGAGCGGTATCCACGTTCCTTGTTTGACGATCGCCGACCAGTTCTCCAGCTGGCCCCACGACAGCGGGCCCTCGCCCGCGCCGTCGCCCTGAAATCCGACGCTGATCCGATCCGGCGCAGCATGCATCGCCGGCCCTCCCATCCATCGTGACGGCAGTGCACGACCTCCCGACCCGGCCGGCATCGGCGCACGGCGGGCAGAGGCGGCCTGCACAACGTGGCGGGTCGCAGCAGGGCGCATCGGCGTTCGTCGTAGCGTACGGAAGGGTGTTCCCCGCCGCCATGCGCCGGTTGTACGATTGCGCCATGACTGCCGGGTCGGCCATGCGCCGTGAGTGGAAGTTGCGCCCGGCCAAGGCTTGATCGGCCCGCGGGCCCGCGGCCCGCCCCTCCCATCGCGACACCTCAGCGGAGTCTGCGAAGAAGGGAGGTGATGTGCATGACCCGCTCCGAGAACATCGACGCCTGGGACGACTTCGTCGCCCGGCACACCGTCGGCGACGTCGTCGACGGCCTGGTCACCAAGCTCGTGCCGTTCGGCGCGTTCGTGACCGTCCACGGCGACATTCCCGGGCTCCTGCGGACGCAGGCCCGCCCGGCCGTCGGCAGCACGCTGCCCGTGCGCGTGCGGGAGCTCGACGGCGCCAACCGGCGCATCGCGTTCGAGCCGGTCTAGTGCGGTGATGTGTGGCTCCGGGCGCGCGACCGGGGCCACGCGTTACGCACCATGCGCCCGCGGGGCTGTTACCCATTGACGGCCGGCTCGTAGCCGTTGCGCTGCTACGGTGCAGGAGTGGATCAGCGACGCGCGGTGCCGCGCACCGATACCGTCCTCGCCGACCCGCGCCTGTCCGGCTTCCAGCGCGACCGCGCCCGCGCCGTCGTCCGCGAGGAGCTCGACCGCGTCCGCCGCGGCGAGCTGCCCGCCGCCGACGTCGCCGAGTCGGCCCGGCGCCGCCTGTCCGGCCCCGGCGGCCTGCGCCCCGTGCTCAACGCCACCGGCGTGGTGCTGCACACCAACCTCGGACGGGCCGCGCTGCCGGCCGCCGCCGTCCAGGCGATCGTCGCCGCCGCCGGGCACACCGACGTCGAGCTGGACCTCGAGACCGGCCGCCGGGCCCGCCGCGGCCGCACCGCCCTACGGGCGCTGGGCGAGGCCGTTCCCGCTGCACAGGCCGTGCACGTGCTGAACAACGGCGCGGCGGCGCTGCTGCTCGCCGCGACCGGCCTGGCCGCCGGCAAGGAGATCGTCGTCAGCCGCGGCGAGCTCGTCGAGATCGGCGACGGCTTCCGCCTGCCCGACCTGCTCGTGTCGACCGGCGCCCGCCTGCGCGAGGTCGGCACCACCAACCGCACCTCGCTCGCCGACTACCGCGACGCCATCGGCCCGCAGACCGGCTTCCTGCTCAAGGTCCACCCGTCGAACTTCTACCAGCGCGGGTTCGTCGCAGCCGTGCCGGTGCGCGAGCTGGCCGCCCTGCCCGCGCCGCTCGTCGTCGACATCGGGTCCGGCCTGCTGGACGCCGACCCCCTGTTGCCCGATGAGCCGGATGCCGCGACGGTACTGTGTGACGGCGCCGACCTCGTCACGGCCAGCGGCGACAAGCTGCTCGGCGGCCCGCAGGCCGGGCTGCTGCTCGGACGGGCGGACCTGGTCGAGGCCCTGCGCCGCCACCCTCTCGCGCGCGCCCTGCGGGTCGACAAGCTCACCCTCGCCGCGCTGGAGGCGACGCTCCTGGCCGGCGAGACCCCGACCCGGCGGGCACTGCGGGCACCGGCCGCGCGGCTGCGGCGTCGGGCCGAGGCGGTCCACGGTGCCCTCGGCGGCGCCGTGCCCGCCGAGGTGGTCGACACCGTCGCCGTGGTCGGCGGCGGCGGCGCGCCCGACGTCGAGCTGCCCTCCGCGGCCCTCGCGCTGCCGCCGGACCTCGCAGCGCCGCTGCGCCTCGGCGACCCGCCGGTCGTTGGCCGCGTCGAGCAGGGCCGGCTCCTGCTCGACCTGCGCTGCGTCCCCGAGGACGACGACCAGGCGGTCGCCGCCGCGATCCTGCGCGCGGCCGGGCACTAGTCGCATGTGGGTTGTCGCCACCGCCGGCCACGTGGACCACGGCAAGTCCACGCTCGTGCGCGCGCTGACCGGCATGGAGCCCGACCGCTGGGCCGAGGAGCGCCGCCGCGGCATGACGATCGACCTCGGCTTCGCCTGGACGCGCCTGCCGTCCGGCGCCACGGTCGCGTTCGTGGACGTGCCCGGCCATGAGCGGTTCGTGCCCAACATGCTCGCCGGCGTCGGCCCGGTGCCGGCCGCGATGCTCGTCGTCGCCGCCGACGAGGGCTGGATGCCGCAGTCGGCCGAGCACCTCGCCGCCCTCGACGCGCTCGGCGTGCGCCACGCCCTGCTCGTCGTCAGCCGCGCCGACCTCGCCGACCCCGCCCCGGCCACCCGGCAGGCCCTCGAGCAGCTGGCGAAGACCTGCGCCGGCAACGTCGAGGCCGTCGCCGTGAGCGCGGTGACCGGCGCCGGCCTCGACGACCTGCGCGCCGCCCTCGACCGCCTCGGCGCCGCCCTGCCGCCGCCCGACCCGCACGCGCCGGTCCGGCTGTGGATCGACCGCTCCTTCACCATTCGCGGCAGCGGTACCGTGGTGACGGGCACCCTCGGCGCCGGCCGCCTGGCCACGGGCGCCGAGCTCGAGCTCGCCGGCGCCCCGGTCCGCGTGCGCGGCCTGCATTCCCTGGGCGAGCCGGTGTCCACCGTGGACGCCGTCGCCCGCGTGGCCGTCAACCTGCGCGGCGTCGAGCGCACCGCCGCCGCCCGCGGCGACGCGCTCGTCGAGCCCGGCCGTTTCGTCTCCACCGACCTCATCGACGTGCGCGTGCACGGCGACCCCGTCGCGGACCTCCCGGCCACGGTGATGCTGCACATCGGATCGGCGGCGGTGCCGGCCCGGGTGCGCCCGCTGGGCGCCGACACCGCCCGCCTGCGCCTGGACCGCACCCTGCCGCTGCACGCCGGCGACCGCGCCCTGCTGCGCGACCCCGGCCGCCACCGCGTGCCCGGCGGCGTCATCGTCCTCGACGTCTCACCGCCACCATTGCGCCGCCGCGGCGCGGCCGCCACCCGGGCCGCGGAGCTGTCCACGATGGACGGCCGCCCGTCGTACGCCGACGAGCTGCGCCGCCGCCGCATCGTCCACGCCGACGAGCTGCGCCGCATGGGCATCGACCCGCCGGCCCCCGGCTGGCTGCTCGACCCTTCCTACGTAGCCGAGCTGCGTGTTCGCCTGGTCGAGGAGGTCCGCGCGCACGCCGAGGCGCACCCCGTCGACCCCGACCCGCCGCTCGACGCTCTCCGCGCGCGCCTCGGCCTGCCCGACCGCGCCATCGTGGAGCGCCTCCTGCCGTCGTCCATGGCCGTCCACAATGGACGCGTCGCCAGCGGTGCCCGCCTGCCCGACCGCCTGCAGCGGGCCATCGACGCCGTGCGCGCCGGCCTGGCCGCCACCCCGTTCGCCGCACCGGAGGCCGACCGCCTGGCCGCACTGGGCCTCGGGCCCAAGGAGATCGGCGCCGCCGTGAAGGCCGGCCAGCTCCTGCGCATCGCCGACGGCATCGTCCTGCTCCCGAGCGCTCCCGAGGCCGCCGCGGAGCGCCTCGCCAAGCTGCCCCAGCCCTTCACCGTGAGCGAGGCGAGAGGGGCTCTCGGGACGACGCGGCGGGTTGCGGTACCACTGCTGGAACTGCTGCATCGTCGCGGCGCCACCCGACGCCTTCCCGACGGCCGCCACCACTGCCCCTAGGTGGTGGCCGAACGACCGGGGGATAGCCCCCGATCGCGTCCGGGGGACGGCCGGATGGTTACGGGCGAGCGGTTCGCCGAGGCTGAGAGGGCATCCATTCGTCCGTAGCTGGAGCGTCCGATGAACGTTCTCACGAGGTTTGTCCACGCGGTGCGTGGCTGGCACCGGCCGCTGGTGCTGCACGCGGCGCTCATGTTCGGGTTGGCGGTCTTCTCCGCGGTGGCAGTGTTCGCCGATGATCGGTTGTTGCTCGGCGAGCCCGTGTGGGCGAAGCCGATGAAGTTCGGTGTGGCCATGGGCGTCTACAGCCTGACGTTGGCATGGCTGCTCACCCGGCTGACGAAGGGGCGGCGTGTCGGGTGGTGGGTCGGGACCGGGTTCGCGCTCGCCGGGGTGCTGGACGTCGGTGCGGTGGCCTGGGCCGCGGCGCACGGAACGTTCAGCCACTTCAACCAGGACACCGATGACGTGGCCCGGACCGTGCAGACGGTGTTCTCCTTCGGCATCATGCCGTTGATGCTGGCCACGCTGGTGATCGCGATTCTCCTGCTGATCCAGCGGACCGGCGACCGCGCCCTCGCCCGTGCGCTGCGCGCCGGGCTCGGGCTCGCGTTCGCCAGCATGGTCGTGGCGCTCTGGCTCAGCACGTCCGCCGGGTCGGCGCCGCGCACGGAGGTCGACGCGAACGGGCACACCGTGTCCCTGGTCGGCGCGCACGGCATCGGCGACCCGGACGGGCACGGTATGGCGCTGACGAACTGGAGCACGACCGGCGGTGATCTCCGCGTGCCGCACTTCGTCGGTCTGCACGCGATCCAGGTGCTGCTGGCGGTGACCGCGATCCTGAACGTGCTCGCGACCCGGCGTCCGTGGCTGCGCGCCGAGCGGGTCCGTGCCCGTCTGGTCGGGGCCGCCGTGTTCGGCTACGCCGGCGTGTTCGCCGTGCTGACCTGGCAGGCCAAGCGCGGCCAGTCCGTGCTGCATCCCGACGCGCCGACCCTGGTCGCGTTCGGCGCAGTCGTGGTACTCGCCCTGGTGGGAGCGGCCGCGACGGCCACGGCCGCCCGCAGGCAGACCGTGGAGCTCGCCGCCGTGCATGCCTGAGGTTCGGCTATTCGCATTGACGCCTGCGCGTGATCGGTGCGTGATGCCGATCACCGAGGATTCCGCCATGATGCGTTCGCTCGCTGTGGCGGGTGCGGTACTCACAGTGGGGATATCGCTGGGTGCCTGTTACCTTGCACCCTTTGGTCCGGATCCCGTGCAGTATGCGGCCTTGGCCGTGATCGATGGCCGGCCGACGGCGGTCGTCGCCGTCTGCGGACGACCAACAGTCGTCGTCGATGTATACCTCGATGAGGACACCATGGACGATTCGCTGCACAAGTGGTCGGTCACAGTCACGCTGCCGGACCAGGTTCAGGACGCCGAGGTGGAGCTGCTCGGCGCGGCGCGACCCGGCTGGGAGATCACCTCCAACGAGGAGGAGGTCGTCGGCACCGGCCCGGGCAGCTTCACGGTCGTACCGTTGACGTCGATCGAACCCGGGCACCACTACAACCTCGACTCATCGGACGGTGGCCCGGAAGGTTCCAGTGCGCCCACGGTCACCTTCACCACGGATGACCTGCCCAAGATCGGGGCGGGCCAGGTGCTGGCCACGGTCGACTTCGATCACTCCAAGATCGTGTCACGCGAGTCGTTCGTCAAGGAGCGCTGCGACTGAGATCCAAGCGGGTCGTTGCGTTGCGCCGATTCGTCGTACCCTTGGCCGGTGCTGGAGCTGATCTGGGACGCGGTGCGGGCGCGGCGGGTCTCGTCGCTCGCCCTGGGCCTGCTCGCGGCCCTGGCCATGGCGGCGATTGCGTGGGCGCCGGGGTATTCCGCCGCGGCGGCCCGGGACAGCGCGGCCGCCCTGGTCCGTGAGGCCACCCCGGCGCAGCGGACGCTGAGCGTGCAGGGCCGGGTCACCAGCGGCGGCGACGACCGCCCCGCTGTCGCGGCGGCGGCGCTGCAGCGGTTCCGCGACAGCGTCGGGCTGGAGCTGCCGGCGGAGCGGGTCGCCGTGGGGCTGCGGCGCTCCGGCACGCTCTTCCTCGGCACCCGGCAGGTGGCGGGCGACCTGCGGTACCGCGACGACTTCTGTGAAGCCGTCCTCGTCACCGGGCGCTGCCCGGCCGCCCGCGGCGAGGTCGTCGTCAGCGAGCAGCTGCCGCTCGGTGTGACGGTCGGCGACCGGGCCCGCTACGCCGTCGGGCCCGGCACGGACCCGCTCGCGCTCACCGTCGTCGGCACGTACCGGGCCCGCGACCCCATCGACTGGTACTGGTCCGGACAGGGCGGCACCGCGCTCTACGGCACCGCCGAGACCGTCCTGGCCGGCAGCGGCTTCGCCGACGCGAGGCTCGACGCGCTGCTGCCCGCAGGGCTGTTCGCCGATCCCGGCCGCATGGACGCCACCCTGGACCGGCTGCACCGCCAGCAGTTCGCGTACTCGTCCGGCGCCGCCGAGCTGTATACGCACCTGGCCGACGACGGGCGGGCGGTGCGGCGCGGGGTGCAGCTCGCCACCGCTGAGCTGTTGGTGGTCGCGCTGCTGGCGTTCACGGTCACCGCGCGCTACGCGGCCGAGGCGCGCCGGTTCGACGTCGCCCGCATGGCGCTGCACGGCACAGCGCGCTCGCGGATGCTCATCCTCGTCGCCGGGGAGGGCGCCCTGCCGCTGCTGGCGGGCATTGCGCTCGGCGGGTTCGCGTGGCGGTACCCGCCCCTGGCCGTCGGGTCGGTCGCCGCCGGCGGGCTCGGCGCGATCATCATCGCCGACTGGCGCACCATCAGCACCCCGGTGCAGCGACTGCTGCAGTCCGGCACCCCGCACGGCTCGCCGCGCGGCGGTGCCACGCTCGACATCGCCGCGCTCGCGCTGGCCGGCGCGGCGGTGTTCCAGGCGGTCAGCCTGCACGGGAGACCGGACGCCGGGTTCGGCCTCGAGGCGTTCGTGCCGGTGCTGCTCGCGCTGGCCACCGCGGTCCTGCTGTCCCGGCTGCTGCTGCCGCTCGCCGCCCGGGCCGGGCACGCCGCGGCCGTGACGAGCGACAGCGACAGCCGGCTCGGCACCGGGATCGGCGTGCTGCTGCTCGCGCGGCGCGGCGCCGTGCACCGGCTCGTGCCGCTGCTCGCCGCCGGCTCGTGCCTGTTCGCCGTCGCCGTGCAGGACTGGGTCGCCGCCGACGAGGCCCGGGCCGACCGGGCCACGATCGCCGTCGGGGCCGAGCGAGTGCTCACCGTCGACACCGGCGACCAGGAGCGGTTGCTCGCCGCGGTGCGCGCCGCCGACCAGACCGGGACCCGCGCCATGGCGGTCGTGCAGAGCGTGGGGCCGGACGGCCGGCCCGTGCTCGCCGTCGACTCGGCCCGCCTTGCCGCCGTCGCCGGCATCAGTCCGGCCGCCGCGGCCCGGCTGCACCCGCCCGCGCCGGCGCCGCTGACCGTGACCGGCACGGCTCTGCGGCTCGACGCCACCGCCGATGCACCCGGCGTGTCCGTCGTGGTCGGGCTCGTGGCCGCCGGTACCGGCGAAAAAGTCACCGCCGTCTTCCCGGCCGGAACGTCCACGGTGGACGTGCCGCAGTGCCGGCGCGGATGCCGGATGACCACCGTCGAACTCGCCGGTGTCCGCACGACCGTGACGATCAGGCAGCTCAGCGCCGACGGCGCCGTTGCCGTGCCCGGCGGCGTCTTCGGCGACCCCGCCCGCTGGCGCACCTCGCTCGGCGACACCGTGCCGTCGGTCAGCCCGACCCACCCCGACGGCGCGCTCGTGCTGACCGCGCTCCCGCCGGGGAAGGCCGCCTCGACCGACCCGAAGGTGTACGTCGTGGACACCCCGGTGCCCCTGCCCGCGCTCGTCACCGGGCGTTTCGTCGCCGTCGGTGACGAGCACAACCTCGCGACCGTCAGACCGTTCGGCGAGGCGGTGGTGCCCATCTCGCCGAGCCCGTACGCGGTGCTCCCGCGGGTGGGCGCGGACGGCACGATCGTCGACCTCGAGTACGCCGCCCGGCTGGCCGGCACCGCGGTTCCCGGCGACCGCCAGCAGGTGTGGCTGGCCCCGCACGCGCCGCAGTCCATTGTGGACGACCTGCGCGCCGCCGGGCTGCGGGTCGTCGCCGAGGACTCCACGGCGGCCGCGCACCGCCGGCTGGACGGCTACGGTCCGGCCGCGGCTCTGCGCTACGGTCTGCTGGCCGGGGCGCTGGCGCTGCTGCTCGCGGCCGGCGCGTTCGGTGTCGCCGGTGCCACGCAGCGCCCGGACACCGATGCGCAGCTGCTGGCGCTTCGCGTCCAGGGCGCGCCGGCCCGGGTGGTGCGGGCCGCCGGGTTCGTGGCGGCGACGGCGCCGGCCGTCGCCGCGGTGCTGATCGGGCTGCTGTCCGCGGTGGTCGCGCGCCTGCTCGCCGCCGCACCCGTGGACCCGTTCGCCGACGGCTGGTCCGTGCTGCCGCCGCCGACCGGTCCCGCAGCGGTACCGCTCGCGGCCGGCGCGGCGGCCGCCGCGCTCTGCTTCGCCGCCGTGGCCCTGCTCACCGCCCGGACAAAGGTATGACCGGTTCACCGCGGAGCGAGGAGGCGGCATGATCGGGCTGCTGTGGGACATGGTGCGGGGCCGGCGCGGGCAGTTCGTGCTGACCCTGATCCTGGCGGCACTGGCCACCGCGGCCGCCGTGGCCAGCCCGGCCTACCTGGGCACCGTCGAGGAGCAGATCGTCGCCGGGCACCTCGCCGCCGCATCGACGGTCGAGCGCACGGTCGAGCTCGGCGCGACCGTGCCCCGCCTGGACGTCGGGTTCGAGCAGTCGGCGACGCCCCGCCTGGCCGGTCCCGGCCTCACCCAGGTGTTCAGCGCCGAGATCACGATGATCCCGGCCGGGCCGGAGAAGGTCCCGCCCGCGGACTCCCGGCGGGTCGGCTACCGCCAGGACCTCTGCGACCACGTCGTCGTCGTGGCCGGCCGCTGCCTGATGGGCGCCATGGAGGTGGTGGTCAACGAGCGCGCCGCGACCGGCCACGGCGTGCGCCTCGGCGACGCGCTCGACCTGAACGCCGGGGCGTACATCGGCGGCGAGAAGATCTACCGGCCCTCCGGCGACCCGGCCCGGCTCACCGTCGTCGGCATCGTGCGGGCCCGCGACAGCACCGAGCCGTACTGGTGCGGCACCGTCGCCGACGCTGCGGGCGACGACAAGGGAGGTGTGCCGTTCTACGTCTCCCGGGCCACGCTCAACGCCATCGACCACCCCGACGAGGAACAGCACATTGCCGCGTACTTCGGGCCGGACGGCATCACCGTCGCTTCGCTGCCGGCGCTGCGCGCCTGGCTGGCCGCCGCAGGTGTGCAGCAGGACGGCAGCCCTGCGCTGGGCACCCGCCTGCCCGACCTGCTCGCCGAGATCGAAGCCGACGTGGCGCAGGCCCGCGCCACCGCTCCGGTGGCCGCGTTGCCGCTGGCCGCGCTCAGCTGGGCGCTGGTCGTCTTCGCGGCCGCCGCCGCGGCCCGCGCCCGCCGCCAGGAGCTCGGCGTCGTCGCGCTGCGCGGCGTGACCGGGGCGCGCCGCGGCTGGTTCGCCGCCGCCGAGACCGCGCTGGCGGTGCTGGTCGGCGCGCCGATCGGCTACCTGACGGTGGCCGTCCTCAGTGGACGGTACGCCGACCCGCTCATGCTCGCCGCGGCCGCCGTGACCGCGGCCGGCGCGCTCGTGGTCGCCGTCGCCGCCCAGCTGCGCTCGGCCGGCCGCCCCGTCGCCGACCTGCTGCGCGAGACCGACCGGCGGTCCGGCCACTGGCGCTCGCTCACCCTCGAGATTCTCGTGGTGGTGCTCGCCGTGGTCTCCGTCGCCCAGGTGCAGGCTCGCGGCGGCACGCTGTCCGGCGTCGCGCTGCTCGCCCCGCCGCTGGTCATGCTGGCCGTCGGCCTGCTCGCCGCGCGGCTGGTCGGACCGCTCGCCGCCCGGATCGCCGGCCTGGCGCTGCACCGCGGACGGCTGGTCACCGCCCTGAGCGCGACCCGGCTGGCCCGCCAGCCGACCGGCCGGCGGCTGCTGGCGCTGCTCGTTGTGGCTTTCGGTCTGCTGGGCTTCGCGGCAACCGCGACGGACGTGTCCGCCGCGACCGTGGACCGCGGCGCCGACCTGGCCGCCGGCGCCCCGACGGTGCTGACCGTGCGCGACACCACCCGGTCCGCACTGCTGGCGGCGACCCGTGCCGTGGATCCCGACGGGAAGTTCGCGATGGCAGCAGTACCGGTGCCCGCCATGTCCGAGGGCGCCCCTCCCGCGCTCGCCGTCGACTCGGCACGGCTGCCCGCGGTCGCGATCTGGCACCCCGACTACGCCGCGTTGCCGCTGCACGACCTGGCCGCGCGCCTGCAGGCCGTGCCGGAGTCCGAGACGATACGCCTGCGCGGCACGACGCTCCACGTCGAGCTGACCCTGGGCGACCCCACCACTGTGGCAACGACCCTGTACGCCGTGCTCGCGCCGGACAGCGGCGGCCCGGCGGTGGCTCTCGGGTTCGGCGCCCTCGTCGCCGGCCGGCACACCTACGAGGCCCACGACCCGTCCTGCGCCGCCGGCTGCCGGCTCGTGGCGCTGAAGGTCGGCATCACGACGGCCGTCGGCCCGGACTGCCGGCTGACCGTGCACCGCTTGGACGCCGACGGCACCCCGGTCGACCTGGCCCGGCACTGGGAGGCCGCCCCCGCCGCGAAGGCCGTCGCCACCGCCGACGGGCTCGCGCTGACGCTGCCCAGCACCGGCCGCAGCAACGCCGGTACCGTCCGCCCCCTCGACCTCACCGTCCCGATGCCGGTACTGTCGACCGGCCCGCTGCCGCCCGACGGCGCGTTCGGCTTGTTCGACGGTTTCGCGGCGACCGCCGCCGTGGCCGCCCCCTTGCGCGCCGTGCCCGGCGTCGGCCAGCGCGGCGCCCTGGTCGACCTGGAGCGCGCCGACCTGCTCTCCACCGACTCCGGCGCGGTCGACGAGGGCCAGGTGTGGCTCGCCGCGGGCGCGCCGGCCACGGTGGAGAGCGACTTGGCCGCGCACGGCCTCACCGTCGTCTCCCGCCACACGGTCTCCGACGAACGCGCCGCCCGGGGCCGCCGCGGCGCGCCGCTCGCCCTGCGGTTCTTCCTCGTCGCCGGCGCCCTGGCCGCGTTGCTCGGCGCCGCCGGGACCGTGGTGGTCGCGGCGGCCTCCACCGACGCCTACGGCACCCTGCGCACCCAGGGCGTGCCGCGCCGGGTGACCGCGCGGGCCGACGCCGCCACCGCCCTCGGCATTGTGGCCGCCGGCGTCGTCGCGGGCCTGCTGGCCGCGCTCGTCGCGTGGGCGACGGTCGGCCTGTTCCTGCCGTCCCTGTCCATCGACGCGCCACTCCCGTCGCTGGATCCACTGTGGATGGTACTGGCCGCCGGTGCCGCGCTGGCCGTCATCGCCGTGGCCGCCCAGCTGGCCATCCGGCTGCGAGCGTCCCGCCGCAAAGCCCGTCCGGGCGTCTCATGAGACTCGTGTTGTGCGGCCGGGTCTGCGCTGGCTCATTTCGAGCTCGAATGAGGCACTGCCGGCCTATGCGAGCGGGCCGCCGGAACAACGAGCTTCCCTGGAAGCGGATCCGACGTGGGTCAGTAGCCTGATGGCGGTTCGCGGTTCGAATCGGTAGCGTCGCACCCTGTGTCTCCATTCGATGTGCCGGTCGTCGGCATCGACTTCGGCACCTCACACACCGTCGCCGCGCTGCGCGACGCCGGCGGGCGGGTGCGGCCGTTGCTGTTCGACTCGGGGCCGCTGCTGGCCTCCGGGGTGTACGCGGGACCGGACGGGGAGATCCTCGTCGGGCGCGACGCCGACCGGACGGCCCGGATCGATCCCGCCGGGTTCGAGCCCAACCCGAAGCGGCGCATCGACGAGCCGACGGTACTGCTGGGCGCCGGGGAGTACCGGCTCGACGAGCTGATCGGCGCGGTACTGCGGCGCGTCGGGCAGGAGGCCGGGCGGGTCGCCGGCGGGCCGGTGGCGCATGTCGTGCTGACGCACCCGACCGGATGGGGCGCTACCCGCCGCCACGTGCTGCTCGACGCCGCCGGGCGGGCCGGACTTACCGGTGTCACGCTGTGCGAGGAGGCGGTGGCCGCCGGACGGTACTTCGCCGACGTCCTCGGCCATCGCGTCCCCGACGGGCAGACGCTGGTGGTGTACGACTTGGGCGGCGGCACATTCGACGTCAGCGTCCTCGTGCGCGAGGGCAACGACTGGCGGGTCCTCGACAGCGACGGCCTTACCGATGTCGGCGGCGTCGACCTCGACGCGGCCCTCGTCGAGCACGTGGGCCGCGGCCTGCCCGCCGAGGCGCGCGAGCCCTGGCACCGGCTGCTGCACTCACCCGGCACCGAGGAACGCCGGCAACGGCTCACCCTCTGGGACGATGTGCGCGCCGCGAAGGAGCAGCTGTCCCGGGCCGGGCGTGCGGCCCTGCACATCCCCCTCGCCGGTGTGGATGTCCACGTCGGGCGGGAAGAGTTCGAGCGCCTGGCCCAGCCGATCCTCGAGCGCACGGTCGAAGTCACCGAACGGGTGGTGCGCCGCTGCGGCGGCACCGGCCGAACCGCCGGCGTGTTCCTGGTCGGTGGGTCGAGCCGGATCCCGCTGGCCGCCACGTTGCTGCACCGGCGTCTCGGCATCGCGCCGACGGTGCTGGAACAGCCGGAGCTCGTGGTGGCGCAGGGCAGCATCCTCGGCGTTGTCGCGGCCGACCCGCCGCCGGCAGTCGAGCCGGTTCCAGGGCCCGTCCCCGTACCGCAGATACAGCCCGTAGCAGCGCCTCGGCGCCGGCGTTGGCGGCCGATCGCCGCGGTCGCGCTGGCGGTGGCGGCGACGTTCACACCCGCCGGCTACACGATCGTGAACCACGGGCAGCTGGTCCGCGACGGCCGGCCCCTCGGCCGGTACGTCATGTACAGCACGGCCCAGGCCCTGTTCACCATCGAGTGGACCGACGAGGACAATGTGGTCCAGGGCAAGATCACCACGTGGTCGCTGAACTACCAATCGCTCGTCGACGCGTGGACCGCCCGGCTGACCCCGGTCACACCGCAGGCCGGCTGAGCACGTCACCTGCGTGCACAGCCGTGTCACCATGACGGCATGAACGTGTGGTGGTACCTCGCCGGCGCCATGTACGTCATCAGCACGATGCTCTGGCTGCTCGTCAGCGCGAAACTCGCCGCGGCAAACCCCTTCGCACGCCTGCCGTGGTTCAGGCGACCACCGAACAACCCGCGGGGAATCGAGTGGCTGCAGATGCTCGCGAACGGCTCGCAGATCTTCGGAACGCTGTTCGTTGCCGAAGGCTTCTGGCGCAGAGGGAGCAGCAACCCGTACGACATCCTGTGGGGTGTACCGTTCGCCGCCGTCGTGTTCGTGGTGGGCCTGGCCGTGCCGTACGCCCGGCACAACCGCCGAGTTCGGCGCGCCGTGTCGTAAGTGATGACCTCGGCTACGCCGGGCCTTCTACCAGCTCGCCGTCCAGGAGTACCAGGGCGCGTCGATCGCCTGGAACTGAGGCCCCTCCCAGGCGCCGTTGCCGAGGTCGTCGCTCGGGCCGTCGGGGAAGTAGCCCAGCCGAAGTCGTTGAAGCCGAGGGGAGACCGGCCGCCGGAGTCTTCGGCGTAGAAGATGTAGCCGCCGTTCACCGCGTACGACCCGGAGATCTTGCACGAGCCGATCCTGTCCGGCGCGTCGATCGGGTCGAACAGGTCTGGACCGGTCGCCGGCGGCCCGAGCCGCTCCACCACCCGGTCGAAGGCGGCGCGCTGGAAGCACTCGGGGTACGCGGTCGAGGGCCGCGTGACGGCGTACACGACCGCGCCGACGCACACGACCGCGCCGACGCACACGGCCAGCACGACGCCGACCGCCGCCCCGATGCCCCACACTCGCCGCGCGTTCCACATGTCCGCCGAGTCTGCCAGAGCCTGTCGACGCGCTGGGCCGGCAGCTCGGCGTGCCCCTGTCACCGTCGATTCATGAGTGGGCCGCCTTCGCCGTTGACCTGCAATCGCTCCCGACGGCCGTCGGGCACCGCAGCCCCTCAGTGTGAAGTGTTGGTCTGATGCCGCTGCGAGCTCCCGTTCGACGCCTGTGTTGGTGCTGCAGCCTGATGTTGTGCGGTTCGGTGCCGTCGGCCGCTTTACTTCTCAGCCGTACTTGGTATCACCGGTGGCGTCGGTTCCGGATCGCCGCGGCCCGATGCTCCAAGGGTTCGGCTTCCTCGGCCCGGCCCAGGTCCCGCAGGGTGACCGCGAGGTTGTCCAGTCTGAGTGCGGTGTCGGGGTGGTCGGGGCCGAGGGTGGTCTCGGTGATGGTCAGCGCGCGTCGTTGCAGGGGTTCGGCTTCGTCGGCCCGTCCCAGGTCCCACAGGCTGACCGCGAGATTGGCCAGTCTGGTCGCGGTGTCGGGGTGGTCGGGGCCGAGGGTGGTCTCGGTGATGGCCAGCGCGCGTCGTTGCAGGGGTTCGGCTTCGTCGACCCGGCCCAGGTCTCGCAGGGTGACCGCGAGGTTGTTCAGTTTGGCGGCGGTGTCGGGGTGGTCGGGGCCGACGGTGGTCTCGGTGATGGTCAGCGCGCGTCGTAGTAGGGGTTCGGCTTCGTCGGCCCGTCCCAGGTCCCGCAGGCTGGCCGCGAGATTGGCCAGTCTGGTCGCGGTGTCGGGGTGGTCGGGGCCGAGGGTGGTCTCGGTGATGGCCAGCGCGCGTCGTTGCAGGGGTTCGGCTTCGTCGGCCCGACCCAGGTCTCGCAGGGTGACCGCCAGGTTGTCCAGTCTGAGCGCGGTGCTGGGGTGGTCGGGGCCGAGGGTGGTCTCGGTGATGGCCAGCGCCCGCCGCTCTAGTGGTTCGGCCTCGTAGGCCCGGCCCAACGCCCACAGGCTGGCCGCGAGGTTGGCCAGTCTGGTCGCGGTGTCGGGGTGGTCGGGGCCGAGGGTGGTCTCGGTGATGGCCAGCGCGCGTCGTTGCAGGGGTTCGGCTTCGTAGGCCCGGCCCAACGCCCGCAGGGTGACCGCGAGGTTGTCCAGTCTGAGTGCGGTGTCGGGGTGGTCGGGGCCGAGGGTGGTCTCGGTGATGGCCAGCGCCCGCCGCCGCAGCGCTTCGGCCTCGTCGGCCCGGCCCAACGCCCGCAGGCTGACCGCGAGGTTGTCCAGTCTGAGTGCGGTGTCGGGGTGGTCGGGGCCGAGAGCGGTCTCGGTGATAGCCAGTGCCCGCTGCTTGTGCGGCAACGCCTGTCGGTAGCGGCCCTGCGAGTCTTCGAAGGTCGCGTGCTGGCCGAGCAGCCAGGCCAGGTCGAGTTCACCGATCTGGTCGGGGCATTGCTCGGCCAGAGCGGTCACGTGCGGGCTCAGCACCGTCCAGCGTGGCCATCCGGCCACGTCCTTCTCCGGATTGGCGGGTGGCACGGCCTGGCACAGCAGATCGATGGCAGCGCGCAGGATGTCCGCCCGTGCATCGTCGTCGGCGGTGCCGGGTTGCGGTGGGGGCGACGGGGCGCGGGCTGGGTCGGTGCCGGTGGGGGTCTGGGCTGCGGGGTGCGGCATTTGGCTGCGGGTGACGGCCTGCACGAGCCGGTGTGTGGTGATCGCCTCGCCGGTAAGCGTGATCATGTTGTAGGAGACCAGCACTCCAAGCGCCGCATCAACCGCGGCCGGGGTTCCGACCAGCGCGAGCACGTCGCGGGGCAGGTCCTCGGGGGCGTAGCAGGCCAGCAGCCGCAGCAGCCGCAGCGCGAGCGGATCGAGGGCAGTGATGGCGTCCATGGTGACCGACCAAGTCCGGGCCACGGCACGCTGCGCGTCGTCACCGATGGCGACCGTGGCCAGCACCGCGCCCGGGTCGCTGCGCATCCGCTGCAGATACTCGCCGATCCGGGTGCGGGTCTGGCGCAGATAGGCCCCGGCCTGCTGCAACGCCAGCGGCAGACAGCCCAGCTCCCTAGCCAGCACCCCAGCGGTGGCGGTGTCAGTCTGGCCGCTAAGGCGCAGCAGCAACGCGACTGCATCGGGGAGTGTGAGCACGTCCAGGCGCAAACAGCCGTCGGTGATGTCCTGCCAGCCGACGTCCCGCCGTGTCGTGATCAGCACATGCCCTGTTGCGGCGTTGCTGAGCAGCGCCTCGACATCGGCGCGGGCCTCGACGTTGTCCAGGACCAGCAGCCATCCGTCACGGCAACCCAGCCATGTAGTCGCCCATCCGGCCGCGTCGGCCTGCCCGGTGCCAACCGCGCCCAGGTCCGGATGCAGTCGCACCGCCAGCTCCGCCAGCCCGGCCTCCACCGCCTCGGGGCTGTCGGCCAGCACCCACCACACCACCTGGTACCGGCCCCGGTGCCGGTGGGCGTACTGCAGCGCAAGCTCACTCTTGCCGACCCCGCCCAGGCCGTGCACCGCCTGTGCCACCACCCCCGCCCCCGCTTGCACCAGGCGGTCCAGCTCATCGAGCTGGGCGTCCCGGCCGACGAAACTGCGCGTGGGCGGCTTGGGCAACCCGATAAGTCCACCAGGCGGCGCAGGCACCGCCGCCGGGGATCGCAGGGTAACCGCCCCGGCCAGCTGCTGCACCCGCACCTGTGCCTGGGCGCCGTGACCGGTCTGCACGACGCCTGCGTTGTGGCCGACCCCGACCGCACGCTGCCCCGGCACCCACACGACCGGGCCTCGGCCGGCGGGGGTCGAGTCGTGGCCGGGGGAGCCTACCCCTGGCGTTGCCACGCCTGTGCGCCGTCGCCGGTCTGCACGATCCCGCTGTTGTGCTGCACCGCCACCGACCGCTCTCCCGACGCCGCCGGGCCGGTCGGCAGCAGCGAGGCCAGGTCGGCGGCCAGGGCCGGATCGGCGAGGATGGCCTTGCGCAACTGCACCCGCAATGCTGCCACCCGATCCGGGTCGTCGGGTTGCTCGGCCAGATCCGCCACCGCCGCCCCAACCGGCGAGTCAGCGGCCTCGTCCGGCCTGTCGAGGTGCAGGATGCGGTGCAGCAACCGTCGCCCCATGCCTACAGTCGCATCCGCAGTGGCGTCCACGGCCGCGTCGCGGACTCGGTCCACCACCGCCGTGCCGTACGCCGCGACCGCTGCCGTCACGTACGGCACGACCGCCCTGACCAGATCCGCATCCATGTCGGACTCCCACTCGCAAGACATTCCCGCCGATGAGTACCACACCCTTGCACGCACCGTCACCACACCAGCAGGCGATGACTCCGGTCCGTGCCGACAGACCAGGCAACCATTCGGATCGGTCGTTCCGGATGCGCCGCCCGGCACAAACCCCTACCCGGCCGAGATTGCCCGGCTACGGTCCGCCCGGCGCGCCGGTCCCGCACCGCAGCTGGCGACGGGCCCGGTCCAGGTCGAACGGCGGGCCAGCAACAGCGGCGGATCGTGATCGCCGGGCAGAAGATCGCACCCGGCCTCGCCCACGCCGGCAAACCGTCACCATGACCGTCAGCGACACCGAACTCGCCGTCGAATGCGACGATAATGTCCGGATCTGGGTGGCGGAGACGGACAGGAATCGAACCCGCGTGGCCCGGATGCCGGGCCATCTCGGTGTGAAGACCGGACGCCGCGCAACGCTGGCAGCGACAACAGGCGTCCGCCGGGTTGCTGTTGCCGCCGATTTGCCGTGGCCTGCGGCGGCGCCAGCGGCCGTGTTAGCCGCGAGGTCCGGCCACCGCTTGAATTGTGAGCGGGGTCAGCCATCCAGCAGGGTAAAGGCGTCGTTGAGCATGAACAGGCCGGCCCCGGCGAAGATGAGGCCGACGATGCGGGCGAGCGCCATCGCGTCCCGCACCCGTCCGGCGACCTCCCGCGGGCCAGGCGGCGAGGCCCACGGGTTGAACAGGTTGTTTGGGGAATGGCGCACCGATTCTCGGGCGAACCAGGCGGTGAAGCCGCGTAGATTGACAACCAGAGCTGCGCCGACGAGAGAGACCGCCAAACTGATGGCGACCGCGGCGATGGCGCGCATACGAGCAGCGTATCGCGGTGGCGACGCTCATGGTTATCCACCTCGATAGGCTGTTGATGCGCATGCCAACGACCGCGGCGCGGTGTGGTCGTCGAGTTGCCGTCGACACCCCCTGTCGACCCTGCGCGCTGAACTGCATGAACTTGTCATGGTTCCGGCTAGGCGCCCGTACTTCGGCGTCTCCTCGGCGCGGTGCCGTGTCATGATGGCGGGATGATCGACGAGGTGCTGGCCGGCCAGGTCGACTACTACCGCCGCCGGGCAGCCGAGTACGACGCGACGGCATACGGCGACGTCACGGCGGCCCGAGCGCGCATCGCCCGCCTGGTCGCGGACATGCACCCCGCCGGCCACGTCCTGGAGATCGCCTGCGGGACCGGCCTGTGGACGGAGGCCCTGGCCCACCACGCCGCCACCCTGACCGCGACCGACGCCGCCCCCGAGGCTCTGGCGATCGCCCGCGACCGGGTCCGCTCGGCGAACGTCACCTTCGAGGTCGCCGACATCTTCACGTGGCAGCCGGGCATCCGTTTCGACGTGGTGTTCTTCTCGGCGTGGCTCTCCCACGTCCCGACCGACCGGATGGCACAGTTCTGGCAGACGCTGCGCGGCCTGCTCGCCGCCGACGGGCGGGTACTGTTCATCGACGAGCATGTGGGCGAGCGCGGCAAGGAGGCGTACGTCCCGGGCCGCGATGAGATCGTCGAACGCCGCCTGAACGACGGCACCACGTTCCGCATCGTCAAGAACTTCGTGGATCCGGGCCAGCTGACCCTCGACCTGCGCCAGTTGGGCTGGTCATGCACCATCCATCGCGACGGTCCCGACTGGGTCCGCGGCGAGGCTCGCCCCACCACCTGACGCCGTTCGGCGGCGAGCAACGCTCGCCGACACCTGGTGCCGGCTCTGCAGGGTGGCGGTGCCGGACCGTAGTCTTTGTCCGGTCTCAGGACCTCCGTGACACATCGGTATCAGGACCTCGGTGACAAGATCGGTAGGTTGTGTCGGCCCGGTTCGCCTATCGTGTGGCGGTGACCGCGTTTGATCGTGATGCTGATGCTCGGCGGCTTGACTACCGGTTGATGGCCAACACGTTCGTGACGCTGTTCTGGCGTCCCAGCGTCTTCGATGAGGCCGTTCAATGGCTGGCTGGCCATGGATACACGGTCGTGCATCTCGACGCGCGACGCTGGGCGACGGAAGCAGACATGCATCGTGAGGTTGCCAGCGCTCTGGACTTTCCCGACTACTACGGACACAACCTCGACGCGCTTAACGACTGCCTGCGGGATGTCGTCGCCTACCGGTACGGCACCACACGGGAAGCAACCGGTCTCCTTATCGCCTTCAACGGCTACCACGCCTTTGCTGAGGCAGATCCTCGGTGCGCCGCCGAGGTCTTGGACATCATTGCCGGGCAGGCCCGGTCGGCGGCGTTGATCGGCCACCGGATGCTGTGCCTGGTCCAGAGCGACGATCCGCAGATCGCGTTCGAACCAGTGGGCGCTATGCCGGTGTTGTGGAACCACCGCGAATGGCTCGATGCACGCCGGCAGCCTGGCAGCGATCCACACCCTCCGATCGCATGATCGTCTAGCCCGGACGTGTCACCCACGTCCCGAGACTGATCTGGGCGAGTTCAAGTGAAGCCCAACACAGCGGCTGGGACGGCACCGATGGTCATCGAGCGGCCAATTTCCCTGGCTGATCGGCTACCGCACGCTCGGCCCCGCTACGAACACGACCCCCGCAACTACCTGGCCTTCCTTCCTCGGTCTCGTCGCAGCGCTGTGCTGCTACAAGCGACTGATCAAGCCCACCATCTAGGTAACACGTGGTCTCAATAACGCCTGCGCCCTGGCCTTCATGGGAGGTTCCCAGCGGGCGGGGGCGCCGACGGCCACACCTCGTGGCGCCTGGGCCTGCGCGAAAATTCGGCGGTCATCAGGCTGCTTGCGGTCTACCATGGCCCGCCGTGCTCACAAACGAACAGATAATCGGACAGGCCCTGGATCGCATCGAGGCAGGGTACGTCTTTCCCGAGAAGGTCGGGGACATCGACGCCGCGATCCGGCGCCGTCTCGCGGCAGGCGAGTACGACGACCTGGACGGGCCGGTGCTCTGCGAGACGGTGACCGCTGACCTTCAGCAGGTGTGCCCGGACAAGCATCTGCGGCTGCTGTGGGCGGACCAGCCGCAGTCGCTGGATCCAGCGGACGAGGACGAGGGGCGGGCCGCGTTCCTCGCGCTGCTCAGGGCGGAGAACCAGGGGATCCGCCGTGTCGAGCACTTGGACGGGAACGTCGGGCTCATCGACCTGCGGCGCATCGCGTACGCCGTCGAAGGCGCCGGCGCGATCGGCGGGGCCATGCAACTGGTCGCCCACAGCTCCGCGCTCGTCCTGGACCTGCGCGCATGCTCCGGCGGAGCACCGGAGGGAGCCGCGATGTGGTGCAGCTACTTCTTCCGCGACGACCAGGTGCACCTCAACGACTTCTACGAGCGGTCCACCGGCGCCACACGCCAGTTCTGGACGACCGCGCACCTTCCCGCGCCGCGCTATGCCGACCGCCCGGTCTACGTGCTCACCAGCGCGATTACGTTCTCCGGGGGCGAGGACGTGGCGTACACCCTTCAGGCGCACGGCCGGGCCGTCGTCGTCGGTGAGACGACACGTGGCGGCGCGCATCCGACGGCCCGCTACGCGGTCACCGAACACATCCTCGTGACCGTGCCGACCGCCCGGACCATCAACAGCGTCACCGGCAGCAACTGGGAAGGCGTCGGAGTGGTCCCCGATGTACCCGTCCCGGCAGACCAGGCACTCGACACGGCACTCAAGGCCATCTCGGCCACCTCGGGCGCATAGGCGGCCGCGTCGGCGGCGTTCGCTCGAACGCGGGGCTCGGGTCGACCCGAGCCCCGCATGGACGCCGAAACCTACAGGTTCGGCGTGTCACCGAAGCCGGTGGACAGGCGACTACCCAACGTCACCCACCGTTACGCGGAATGGCTCAGTGGGATTCGATGGCCCGATCGGGTCCCAGGCTCCGTTTGCCGTAGATGCGCAGGTCACGCGGCTTTCGCGCGACCTTGCAGGTGGCGGAGACGGACGGGAATCGAACCCGCCTGGCCCGGGTGCCGGGCCACCTCGGTTTTGAAGACCGGGAGGGGCACCAGCCGCCCTCACGCCTCCGCCGAACAGACTAATGCAACCGGACCGGCCGTCAGCCGTCGATGCGGTGCGTGGTCCAGAACGACGCGAGGCTCGTCGAGCCCGCGGCGGCCTGGGCGGCGGCCTTGAAGTCGGGGACGGTGGAGACGCCGTACCAGTGGGACTGGGCGTACGAGTGCATCAGGTTCGTCATCGTCGTCGTGCCCAAAGTTCGGCGCAGGTCGTGCAGGGCGCATTTGCCGTAGCCGTAGACGACGGTGGAGTAGCGGCTGGAATGGGCGTCCCAGTAGGCCATCGAGCTGGTCAGGCGCTCGCTCGAGGACTGCCATGTTACCGAGTTCCAGCAGTTCGTGCCGGTGCGGTTGAAGTACAGGTCCGTGGCGTAGTCGGTGAAAGCCTCGTCCAGCCACGGTGTGGTGTACTCGTCGTCGCCGACGATCCCATAAAACCACTGGTGCGCCAGCTCGTGGGCCAGGGCGTTGCTCGAGACCACGTCCAGGACGAAGCCCGGGTACTCCATGCCGCCGAACCAGAAGTTGTTGTCCAGCACGACGTCGGCCTCGGTGTACGGGTACGCGCCGAAGCGCGACGAGTGCGCGTCCAAGGCGTTCTCGGCCGTGGTGAGCATCGACTGGGCGCTGGACGAGCTGATGGAGCTCGTGCGGTACACGTTGACTCGGTAACCGGCCGCGGAGACGCCCGTGATCTTCGTGAACGGGCCGGCGGCCCAGGCGAAGTCGCGGACCTGCGCTGCGACGGCGTGGGTCAACGTGCGGCCGCTGGCGCCGGGGGTGTCGGTCGACGTGCCCGTCGCGGGGACGGCGAGCGACGTCGGGTGGTCCAGGGTGACGTCGAAGTCGCTGATGAGGCTGTAGAACGACTCGCCGTTGTTCGTGTACGGGTCGAGGTGCCAACCCGTGCCGTCACGCACGGCGAGCACCGGGAGGGCGTTGCCGATGAAGTTGTACGCCCCGTCGCGGCCGAACCGGTCCGCGCCGCTCGGCACCGTGATGCTCAGGTCGAACCCGATGGACGCGGAGGCGTTCTGGGGCAGGGGCGCCGGCAGCGTCACCTTGAGCGCTGTGCACCCGACGGTGAGCGATTCCGCGGTACCCCCGGAGAAATTGCTGACCGTGATCGGAGTGCTCGACGGGCACGTGCCGTGGTAGTTGTCCCACAGGCGCAGGTAGACCTCCGCCAAGGCGGTGGGTGAGGTGTTGGTGAACGTGACCGCCTCGTGGCCGGTCCACGAGGCGCCGGTGCTGTTGCTGGTGAGCGTGACTGTGTAGCTGGCCAGGCCCGGGGTGCGGGTCGTGTCGACCGCGGCATGCGCGGCGGGTGCGAACGCCCCGACGGCTACGGCGGTGACGACGGTGGCGGCCGCGGCGGTGAACGCGGCCCGGATGCGGTGGCTCATCCTGGATTCCCTTCGTGGGGGGTGCGGTCAGGATCCGAGCGGCACTGATGAATGTCAATGAATGGCCACCCCTGCCGGACCCTCGCCGAAGCCGGGCCGATCCCGGCAGGAAATCGCTCTCCCCACTTGACGGCCCTGGGGGCGATGGGGGTAGCGTGCGACTGAGAGAGCGCTCTCTATCTCACTCTCACAGCGCCCGCCCGGGGCCGTGCCGATCCGCCGTCGGCACCCCAACCGAGCGGCCGGTCGGGCGCACACCCCACGAGGAGAGCCATGCACAACCCCGATCAAGAGCGTCCACGCCGCCGCGTGTGGACCGCCGCCATCACCGCCGCTGCCACGGTGGCGCTGGTCGGCCTGACCGCGGTCGCCTACGCCGGCACGTCCGGCAGCGACAGCGCCGCCGTCGCCGCGGCCGCGGCAGCACCCGCACCGCCGCCCGGGTTCACGCTGACCTGGAGCGACGAGTTCAACGGGGCCGCGGGCACCGGCGTCAACACGGGCACGTGGAAGTACGACACCGGGCCGGGCAGCAGCTTCGGCACCGGCGAGATCGAGACCATGACCAACAGCACCGCCAACGTCTTCCAGGACGGCGGCGGGCACCTGGTGCTGCGCGCCCTGCACTCGGGCACCGACCCGCGGGCGGGCTGGACCTCCGGGCGCATCGAGACGCAGGCGGCCACGTTCGGCGCCGACGCGGGCGACGTGGTGCGCATGGAGTCCTCGATCCAGCAGCCCAACGTGACGACCGCCAACGGCGCCGGGTACTGGCCGGCGTTCTGGATGCTCGGCTCGACGCTGCGCAGCGGCACCCCGTGGCCGACCAGCGGCGAGGTCGACATCCTCGAGGACATCAACGGGCGCAGCTCGGTCTTCGGGACGCTGCACTGCGGTACCAACCCGGGCGGCCCGTGCAACGAGTCGACCGGCCTCGGCAGCGGTGAGCGCGCCTGCGCGGGCTGCCAGACCGGGTACCACACCTACGCCGTGGAGATCGACCGGTCCAAGTCGCCGGAGGAGATCCGCTGGTACCTCGACGGCGCCAACTACTTCACGCTGCCCGCGACCCGCGTGGACGCGACGACGTGGAACAACGCCGTGCACCACCCGTTCTTCATCATCTACGACCTGGCGATGGGCGGCGGCTTCCCCGATGCGTTCGGCGGCGGCCCCAACGCCAGCACCATCTCCGGCGCGCAGATGAACATCGACTGGGTGGCCGTGTACAACAAGAAGGGCGGCACCACGACCACGCCCCCGCCCGGCAACAACATCGCCCAGGGCAAGCCGACCACGGCCTCCTCGAGCGAGAACGCCACCCTCGGCGCCGGCAACGCCACCGACGGCAACACCGGCACCCGCTGGTCGAGCGCGTTCAGCGACCCGCAGTGGCTGCAGGTCGACCTGGGCCAGTCGTACAACATCACCAGCGTCAACCTGAACTGGGAGGCCGCCTACGCCAGGGCCTTCCAGATCCAGACGTCCAACGACGGCACCAACTGGACGAGCATCTACAGCACCACGACCGGCACCGGCGGCAACCAGACGCTCAACGTGACCGGCTCCGGCCGCTACGTGCGCATGTACGGCACGCAGCGGGCCACCGCGTACGGCTACTCGCTGTACGAGTTCGGCCTCGCCGGCACCCCGGGCGGCGGCACCGGCGGCGCCAACCTGCTCTCGCAGGGCCACCCGACCACCGCGTCGTCGACCGAGAACGCCGGCACCGGGGCGGCCCTCGCCACCGACGGCAACACCGGCACCCGCTGGTCGAGCGCCTTCAGCGACCCGCAGTGGCTGAGCGTCGACCTCGGCGCCACGCACAGCATCAGCAAGGTGAACCTGAACTGGGAGGCCGCCTACGCGCGCGCCTTCCAGGTCCAGACGTCCAACGACGGCACCACCTGGACCACCATCTACAGCACCACCACGGGCACGGGCGGCAACCAGACGCTCAACGTGACCGGCTCGGGCCGCTACGTGCGCATGAACGGCACCCAGCGGGCCACCGCCTACGGCTACTCGCTGTGGGAGTTCCAGGTCTACGGCACCTGACCCGCCACGGGGGCGCCGGGCCCGTCAGGTCCCGGCGCCCTTCGGCATCGGCGTGAGAAAATGCCCGTCGGCCCGCACGGCCTGCCCGGTGACATTGGTGTTGCGCGCCGAGCACAGGAACACGATCACCTCCGCGACCTCGCCGGCCTCGCTGACGCGCCGGATCGCCGCGGCGTCGGCGGCCTGTTGCTGTACCGCCGGCGGGATCGGCTTCCCGGCCGGCACGAACCCGGCCATGACCACGTTGGTCAGGATGCCGGCCGCCGCCAGCTCCCGCGACATCACCCGGTTGAGCCCGTGCAGCCCCGCCTTCGCGGTGACGTACGCGGCACTGCCCGGCATCCCGTCCTCGACCAGCCCCGTCGACACGTGCGCGATCCGCCCCCACCCGCGCCGGCGCATGCCGCCGACCACCGCCCGGCTCAGCAGGTAGGGCCCCTCGAGGTTGGCCCGCAGCGAGGCCCGCATCTTCTCGACGGGCGCGGTCTCGAACGTCTCCCCGGCCGCCGGGAAGCCCGGCCATGCAACGGCATTGTTCACCAGTACGTCGACGGGCCCCCACATCTCGCCGATGCGCTCGACAGCGCCCGCGATTGAGCGCTCGTCCCCGAGATCGAGCCGGACCGCGGCGGCCGTCCCTCCGCCCGTCTCGACCGCCGAGACCGTTTCCGCCGCTCCCGTTTCATTGATGTGGTACCCCACCGCCACCCGCGCCCCCGCCGCCCCGAACGCGACGGCGGTCGCCCGCCCGATGCCCGAACTGGCCCCCGTCACCAGCACGCAGCGCCCTTCAAGCCCGAGATCCATCGTCGTCCGGCTCCTTCCCCGTCAGGTTGTCGGCACACCGCCGCAGCAGTCCCCGTAGCTGCACCCGTTCGTCCGCACTGAGATCGCGAACCATCACGTCCTCGACCTCGCGCCAGCAGCCCACGACGCCGTCGAGCAGCCCCGCCCCGCGCTCGGTCAGGAACAGCCGGCTGCCGCGCCCTTCCCGCTCGACCCGTACGAGGCCCTGCCGCGCCATCCGCGCGACGGCTTTCGCAACGGTCGGCTGCTCGACCCCGAGCCGCGCGGCGAGCGAGGTCTGCGAGATCCCCGGCGTCTGCGCCAGCTCGAACACGACGCGTTCCTGCCCGAGGTGCAACCCCTGCTCGGCGAGCAGCCTCTGCATCCGCCCCCGGTGCGCGAAGGCCACGAGCGCCAGCGCATACCCGACCGGCGCATGATCGCCCGGCGACGACACCGAGCCCTCCTTCGAATAGCCGGCTATGTTTCCCGCAACGGTACCTCATGTGACGCGGGAACAGCCTCGACGAGCGCGGCCGACGGCCGAAATTCCTCGTCCTCCACGCGAGGACCGTAGGATCATCGCCCCGATGAACAGTGAACCGCCGGAGGGCTCGCGAGCGCGTCGAGATCGCGAAGCGGCCGAACACGTGCTGGGTCGCCCGCTGAGCCGGCAATGGCCCGCGGGCGCGCTACCCGCCGGAACCCGGGTGCGGGTCGTCAAGGACCCCGAGTGGGACGGCCCTTGGCAGGCCGAGTTCCTCGGCGTGATCGACACGGTCGGCGCGCCGGAGCCGGTGGTGCACGCCATGGCCCGCCCCGGCGAGCTCAAGTACTGGGTCAGCTTCGACACCCCACAGCTCGACGCCGCCGGCGACGGCCTGTACCGACGTGCACAGATCTGGGATCGCTACCTGCGGCCGGCACCGCCCGACTCCACGAAGATCCCGGCCGGCTAGGGCTTGCGCCAGCGGGCGCGAGCTTCGCCGGGCTTGCGGATGCACTGCATCAGCGTGCCGGCCGATGTGTACCCGATCGCCCCTTCCGGTGAGCAGAACGCCCCCGGCGTGACCGGCTTTCCGGCCGGCGGCGCGGGCGGCGTGGTCTTCGGCGCCGGCGGCTTGGTGGTAGTGTGCGGCGCCCCCGGAGTGGGGTTCTTCCCGGCCGGCCCCGTAGTCGGCACACTCGGCGGCGCGACGGTCGGCACCGTGGCAGTGGCCGCGGGGACCGGCGACATCTCCTGCGACGCCGACGCCGACGGCGATGCCGAGGAAGACGGCGATGCCGAGGCGCCCGCGACGAGCCAGCCCGTGTGCTGGGCCGACGTCCCGTCCGGGCCGCAGGCGGCCAGTCCGGTGGCGGTCACGGACGCCGCGGCGAGGGCGACGATGAGACGGCGAATGGTCATCGCCGCATCGTCTACCTGCGGAAACCGGAATTGATCGGCGCCGCGGCCGCCGTGCGCTGCCGATCGTCGCGTTGGCCGCCGGACGATCGGCTTCCCCCGTTCGAGCACGTGCGCCGCCGCGTTGGTGCTTCCTTCGCCGGTCCGCGGCCCAGGCGGCGGGCAGCTGGTCGAGCACGTGCGGCGCCGCGTTGGGTGCTGCCCGACCGGCCGGCGGCCCGGGCGGCGGGTCAGCTGGAAGTCGAGAGGAACTCCTCGATCAGATCGGGAAGGGCCGGGGCCGTCGTGATGTCGTAGTGCGTGTGGCCGGGCAGGATCGCGAGGCGGTTGAGGCCGCGCTTCGAGCCGTCCCAGTCCGCGTCGCGCAGCCCGCCCCCGAGCAGGGCGTAGAACTCGGCCATGTGGGACGGCGGGATGGAGTCGGCGTCGGCGTAGACCAGCATGGTGGGTGCGGTGATGCGGGCGGCCTCCGCCGACCAGTCGTAGTCGCGGCGCAGCAGGTCGCCCATCTTCGTGGCCAGCACCGGCCAGTCCTCGACCCGCGGGGCCACCCGCTCGTAGCCGGCGTAGAGCGGTGAGGCGCGCATGACCTCCGCCGACTCCGGCCCGATTTGGGCCATGCCGGCCAGCACCTCCGGGAACCAGCCCGTGCGCCGCACCGGGGTCGACACCACGATCAGGCGCCGCACCGCGTCCGGGTGCTGGATCGTGGTCCGCAGGGCCGTGCCCGCGCCGAGGGAGTAGCCGAGCACGTCGGTGCGGCCGAGGCCGAGGTGGCGGATGAGCGCGGCGATGTCGTCGCCCATCGTCTCGTATCGCAACGGCCGGTCGACGTCCGCCGTGTGCCCGTGTCCCTGCAGCTCGACGGCGATGACCCGCCTTCGCTCCGCCAGCGCCGTCAGGAACCCGCCGAACAGCTCGATCGTCCAGAACCCGCCGTGCAACAGCACCAGCGGCTCGCCGTCCCCATGCTCCTCGTACCACAAGGAGACCCCGTTCACCTCGGCGTACGTCATGCAACTGACCCTAGTCGCCGGGTACGACACTTTCCGCCGTTGCCTACGGACCGCGCTGGATGAGGGTGGCCGACCACTGCGGGCGGAGCAGGCCGAAGACGGCGCTGTCGTGGTAGTGGCCGTCGAGTTCCAGGGAGAAGTCCCGCATCGTGCCCTCGCGGGTGAAGCCGAGCGACGTGAGCAGGCGCACCGAGCGGTGGTTGTCGGCGATGGTGTGGGCCTGGATGCGGTGCAGGCGCATCGTGGTGAAGCCGTAGCGCAGGATCGAATGTGCCGCCTCGGCGGCGTAGCCGTTGCCCCAGTGCTCGCGGGCGATGTCGTAGCCGAGCTCGGCCCGCCGGTGCCAGCGCTGCCAGCTGTGCAGGCCCATCAGGCCGATCACCCGGCTGTGCAGCTCCAGCGCCCAGTGCCGGCGCAGGTCGGCGGTTTCGGCCAGGAGGTGCTCGATGAACGCCTCCGACTCCTCAACCGTGCGCAGCGGCTCGTCGTTGTACCGCTGGACCTCCGCATCGCCGCGGAACAGCAGGACGTCGGCGGCGTCGGCAACGGTAGGCTCGCGGAGCACGAGCCGTTCCGTGTGGATCGGCTGCAGGACCACGAACGGCACCCTAGACCAGCTCCGCAGGTGCCGCACCGACGGGAGAGCACAATCGGGGGCGTGTGGATCGGCCTGCTGGGACCGCTCGAGGTCCGCGCCGGCGACGGCGCGCCCGTCGAGGTCGGCGGGACGCGGCTGCGCGTGCTGGTCACCCTGCTGGCGCTGGAGCCGGGGCGGGTGGTGCCCGCCGCGCGGCTGGTCGACGGGGTCTGGGGCGAGCACCCGCCGTCGGGGGCCGGTAACGCGCTGCAGTCGCTGGTCTCGCGGCTGCGCCGGGCGCTGCCCGAAGGGGTCCTGCAGGCGCGGCCCACCGGGTATCTGCTCGACGTCGAGCCCTCCGCCGTGGACCACGTGCGGTTCGAGGAACTGGTCCGCCAGGCTCGGGCTGCCCAGAGTAGCGAGCCGGCGGCCGCGGTCGCGCTGTTCCGGGCGGCCGAGGGGCTGTGGCGCGGGCCGGCGCTGGTCGACGCCGACGACGCGGCGTTCGCCCGGCCGTGGCGGGCCCGCCTCGACGAGCTGCGTTTCGCCGCGACCGAGGACCGGCTCGAGGCCGAGCTGGGGATCGGGGAGCGGGTCGTCGCCGAGCTCGAGGCCCTGGTCGCGGCCCATCCGCTGCGCGAGCGGCTCGTCGGGCTGCTCATGCGCGCGCTCGCCGACGCCGGGCGCGGAGCCGAGGCCCTTGCGGCGTTCGAGCGCTGCCGGGGCCGCCTCGCCGAGGAGCTGGGCGCGGACCCGTCGGCGCAGCTTGTGGACGTACACCTAGGGATATTGCGGGGCGAAGCCGAGCGGGACCGCCGCGAGCCCGCCGCCGGCAACCTGCGCGCGCCGCTGACGAGCTTCGTTGGGCGGGACGCCGAGGTCGGTGCGGTCCGGCGGCTCGTCGGGGCCGGGCGGCTCGTCACGCTCGTCGGGGCGGGCGGCGCGGGCAAGACGCGCCTGTCCGTGGAGACCGGTCGCACGCTCGGTGAGCAGATCCCGGACGGGGTGTGGCTGGTCGAGCTGGCGCCGGTCACCGACGCGGACGACGTCCTGCAGGCCGTGTGGGCGGCGCTCGGGCTGCGCGACCCGGCCGGGCGCCCGAAGCAGGGGCTGATCGGCGCGGGGCCCGATCCGGACGCCGCCGACGCGCCGCGGCGGCTGGCCAACGCGCTCGCGCACCGCCGGCTGCTGCTCATCCTCGACAACTGCGAGCACGTCATCGGCGCCGCCGCCGCGCTCGCCGAGCGGCTGCTGGGCGAGTCGCCGCACCTGCGCATCCTGGCGACCAGCCGCGAGCCGCTGGGCATCACCGGCGAGGTGCTCTACGGCGTGGAGCCGCTGTCCCTGCCGCCGGTCGACGCCGAGCCCGCCGACGCCGAGACGTTCCCGTCGGTCCGTTTGTTTCGAGACCGGGCCGCGGCGGTACGACCGGGGCTCGTCCTCGACGCCGCCACCGTTGACGCCGCGGTGCGCATCTGCCGCGCGCTGGACGGCATGCCGCTGGCGATCGAGCTCGCCGCCGCGCGCTGCCGCACCCTCGCACCGGCGCAGATCGCCGACCGGCTCGACGACCGGTTCCGGCTGCTGACCCGGGGCAGCCGCACCGCCCTGCCGCGGCACCAGACGCTGCGCGCCGTCGTCGACTGGAGCTGGGACCAGCTCGGCGAGCCCGAGCGCGCCATGCTGCGCCGGCTGGCGATCTTCCCGGGCGCCGCCACCGCGGAGTCGGCGGCCGCCGTGTGCGACCCGGACGGGCGCCTCGGCGACCCGGAGGAGCTGCTCACGACGCTCGCCGAGAAGTCGCTGCTGCTGGCCGGCGACGATCTGCGGTACCGCATGCTGGAAACCATCCGCGCCTACGGCCTGGAACGCCTCGACGAACACGGCGAGACCGACGAGGTCCGGCGCCGGCACGGCGCCTGGTTCCTGGCGCTCGCCGAGCGCCTCGAGCCCCTGCTGCGCACCGACCGGCAGCTGGAGGCGCTCGACGAGCTCAACGCCGAGCACGACAACCTGCACGGGGCGCTGCGCCGGGCCATCGCCGCCGGCGACACCGAGCTCGCGGTGCGGCTCGTCTCGGTCGTCGGCTGGTACTGGTGGCTCGGCGGGCACCGCGTCGAGGGCGCCACCCTGGCCGTCGCCGCGCTGTCGATGCCCGGCCCGTCCGACCGCGAGGCCCGCGCCATGGCGTGCGGCGTCGCCGCCGTCAACGGCTTCGACGGGCTGGGCGACACCGACATGCTGGACAGCTGGTTCCAGGAGGCGATGGGGTACACCGGGGCGCACCCCATGTTCCGCCTCTTCCAGGTCGTGGCGTTCCTCTACCGGGAGGGCCCGACCAGCGGCGTGCTCGAGCGCATCGGCACGCTGTCCGACGACCCCGACCCGTGGATCGCGGGCCTCGGCCGGCTCCTCGTCGGGCACACCCTGATCAACGTCGGCGCCAAGTTCGGCGAGGCTGAGGTCGCGTTCCGCGCGTCGCTGGACCGCTTCCGCGGCATCGGCGAGCGCTGGGGCATGTCGTTCGCGCTGGCGGCGCTGGCCGAGGTCGCCGGGCGCGAGGGCCGGCACCGGGAGGCCATCGGGTACTACGAGGAGGCCCTCACCAACCTCCGCGCGCTCGGCGCCACCGAGGACCGGCCGGTGACCGAGGTGCGGCTGGGCCAGGAGTACCTGCTCGTCGGCGACGCCGAGCGCGCCGACGCCGTCTTCGCCGAGGCCCGCCGCACCGCGCTGCGCGCCGGCGTGCCCGACAGCATCGCCTTCGTCGAGTACGCCTTCGCCGACCGTTTCCTGCGCGCCGGCGACATCGAACAGGCCCGCATCCGCTTCGCCCGCGCTCTCGAGCTCGTCGGCGGCAACCGCGTCTCGTCGCAGATGCTCGGCCTGCTGCACAGCGGCCGGTCCCTGGTCCTGGCGCACGACGGCGAGCACGCTGCCGCGGCCGAGGGGCTGCGCACCGCGATCGCCTACGGGCGGGCCGCGTTCGACGCCGCCATGGCCGGCGCGGCGATCGACGACGGCGCCGAGGCCGCCCTGCTCGCCGGCGACCCCTACCGCGCGCTGACGCTGTGCAGCGTCGCCGATACCGTGCGCGGCGGCCCCGACCAGACCCGCCCGTGGGCGGCGGCGGTCGCCGAGCGGGCCCGCGCGGCGCTGACCGACGCCGACGCCGCCGCCGCGGTCGAGCACGGCCGAAAGGCGACCATGGAGAACATCCTCGAATATTTCTCCGCCGGGGATGTCGAGAACGCCGGAGGCGGCGGCGACGTACCGGCATGACTGACACACTCATGGACGGTTTGGGCATCCCGGAGTCGGCGCGCTGGCACGACGGGCGGCTGTGGCTGGGCAACTGGGGCGCCGGGGAGATCCTCGCCGTCGACCCGGACGGCAAGGCCGAGGTGATGCTGCGCCTCGACACGATCCCGCTGTGCTTCGACTGGCTGCCCGACGGGCGGCTGCTCGTCGTCGACGGCGGCGGGCGGCGGCTGCTGCGCCAGGAGCCCGACGGCACGCTCACCACGCTCGCCGACCTGCGCCCGATCGCCGACGCGCCGTGGAACGAGATCGCCGTCGACGCCGCGGGCAACGCCTACGTCAACAGCATCGGCTTCGACTTCCCCGGCGGGCAGTTCGTGCCCGGCCTGGTGGCGGTGGTCACGCCCGACGGTGAGGCCCGCCGCGTCGCCGGCGACCTCATGTTCCCCAACGGGATGGTGGTCACGCCCGGCGGCGAGCTCGTCGTCGCCGAGTCCTACGCCGCCCGGCTCACCGCGTTTCGCATCGCGCCCGGCGGCGAGCTGACCGACCGCCGCGTGCTGGCGAGCGTGCCGGACTCCGCGCCCGACGGCATCTGCCTCGATCAGGGTTTCATCTGGTACGCCGAAGTGCCCGGCAAACGCTGCGTCCGCGTCTCGCCATCGGGCGACGTCGACCGGGTCGTCGAGGCCGCGGACGGCTGCTTCTCGTGCGTGGTCGGCGGCTCGACCCTCTACATGCTCACCGCCGGATGGGGCCCGGCGGGCCCGACCCCCGGCAGCGGACGAGTGGTCCCCGTCACTCTCTAGCGGCGTAAATGCGTTGTCCAAACCCGGGTCCCGGAGCACGCTGGTGAGTCGCAGCAAACTCATCCGGGGGACCACACCATGCGACTGATCCGTGACCTCTGGGCCACGTCGCCGCGCCGGACCGCGCTCGTGGCCTTCCTCATCGTGCTCGGCGCGGCGGGGCAGGCCACGGCGTCCGCCGTCGGCGGATCCGTGCTCATCCACCGCTCGTGGGCGATGTTCGCGGTGCTCGCGGCCGCCCTGGCCGCGGCCGTGCTCACCGACCTCGGCGTCGGGCTCATCATGTCCCGGCTCACCGCCGACTGGGCCGCCGACGTGCGCCGGCGGCTCTGCCGCGTCGCCTTCGGCCAGGACCTGCCGACGCTGGAGACCACGCCGGTCGGCGAGCTGCTCGACCGCATCGACGGCGACGTCTACCAGGTCGCCTCCGAGCTGCGCAACGCCGGCGTGCGCATCGCGCAGTCGGCCTGCTACACCGTGCTGTCCGTGGCGACCACGCTGTTCGTGTGGTGGCCGGCCGGCGTCGCGATGATCGTCATCACCGTCGTGCTCACGTTCGCGCTGCGCAAGCCGACCGCGAAGATCGCCGACGCGCGCATGCGCGAGGAGGAGGCCTGGTCCGACCTCGCCGCCGTCATGGAGGAGAGCGTCCACGGCCAGGACGACGTGCGCACCTCGCTCGCCCGCCCCTATGTGCTGCGCCTCTACGCCCGCCGCGCCGCCACCACGCTCGCGCGGGGCCGCAAGGTGTGGGTCCGCTCCGCCGCCGTGACCTCCGTCGCGTCCGGCTTCGTCCGGTTCGGCATCGCCGTCGTCGTGCTCGGCGGCGTCTGGGGCCTCGCCACCGGCGGCATCGACGTTGCGCGGCTCAGCGCCGTCTGGCTGCTCGCGCTGGGCTTCGGCGCGACCGTCGAGCACACCAGCCGGATGGTGCCCGAGCTGCAGTACGCGCTCGGCGCCTGGGCCCGCGTGCAGCTGCTGCGCGACTCCAAACAGGAACCGGTCGGCGGGCAAGCCCCGGCCGCCGGCGATCTCGAGGTACGCGATCTCACCTTCAGGTACTCCGAGACGGCCCGCAAACCGGCCCTGCGCGACGTGAGCCTCACGTTCGCCCGGGGCCGTTCCTATGCCCTCATCGGGCGCACCGGCTCCGGCAAGTCCACACTCGCCAAGGTGCTCACCCGCGCCGTCGAAGTGCCGCGCGGCACCGTCTTCCTCGGCGGCGCCGACGTGCTCGACATCGACGTGGAGGCACTGCGGCGCTGGATCGCCGTCGTGCCGCAGCGCACCGAGATCCTCGCCGGCACGCTCGCCGAGAACATCGCGCTGTTCGACCCGCAACTGCTCGACGCCGCCGCCCGCGCCGTCGAGGAGCTCGGCCTGACCAGGTGGGTCGCCGACCTGCCCGACGGCATCGACACGCGCCTCGGCGACGGCGGCCACGTGCTGTCCGCCGGCCAGGAGCAGCTCGTCGCGTTCGCCCGGATCGTGGTCCGCGACCCGCAGGTCGTCATCCTCGACGAGGCGACGGCGCGGCTGGACCCGGTGACCGAGGCGCAGGTGCAGCGGGCGACCGCGCGCCTGCTCGCCGGGCGGATCGGCATCATCGTCGCGCACCGGCTCTCCTCGGTACAGCAGTGCGACGAGGTCGTCGTCCTCGCCGACGGCGCCGTGGTGGAGGCCGGCCCGCTCGCCGAGTCGGCCCGCTTCGCCGAGCTGCTCGCCAAGTCCGCGGCCTCGACCGCGCCGGCGCCCCCGATCGCCCTGGCGCCCGCGCTCGCCTCGGCGCGGCCGGTGGTCACCAGCGCCACGGTCAAGGCCGACCCGCCGGCGCTGCCCGCGGTGCCCAAGGCCCGCACGATGTGGAACATCTTCAAGCTGGCGACCAACGACTGGCGCTTCGGCATCGTGTCCGTCGTCATGTTCGCCCTGATGACCCTCGTCGGGCTGGACGGCTCGGTGCTGCCGTGGCTGTGGGCGGACCTCGTCGACGGCGCCGGCGAGACGCTGTGGCCGGCCCTGGCCATCGCGGCGGCGCTGCTGGTGCCGATGGCCCTGCCGTACTACACCGGCAAGTTCTTCCCGGAGTGGTGGGTCCGCCAGCTGCTGCGCATCGGCCTGCGGCTCGTGCACGGCCAGACCGGCGCCCGCCGGGTCAGCAAGCACACCCCGGCCGAGGTCGTGTCGCAGGGCGGCGACACCGAGCGCGTCGTCGTGCTCGCCGACAACCTCATCGACCAGTGGATCTGCGTGTTCGTGCTGGTCTCGATGACGGTGGTCTCCGGCTCGTTCGTGCCCGCGCTGTTCATGGCGGCCACGATCGTGCTCTCCGGCCTCGCCGCGACCCTGTTCGGCCCGTCGCTGAAGCGCTCGGCGCAGAAGACGGTCGCGGCCCGGGCGGCGTTCGCCACCGCGCTCGTCTCGTCGCTGTCCGCGGCGCGCACCGTGAAGCTGGCCGGCGCCACCACACCGGTCCTGGGCCACCTGGCCCGCCTCGACCGCATCCGCAGCGACTTCCTGCGCCGCGAGATCGCGGTCCAGGTCTGGGCCCGCTCCACCCCGGCCCTGGCCAGCGGCCTGCTGCCGATCGGCGCCTGGGCGCTACTGCTGTCCGGCCGCCTCACCGCCGGCGCGGCCCTCGTCGCCGTGTCCACCCTGGGCTCGGCGCGCTGGTTCGCGTGGACGACGGCGTCGCTCATCTCGCAGCTGCCGTCGGCCCGCGTCTGGACCCGCCGGACGGTGGAGATGGCGGGCGTGGCCGAGTACGCGGCGGCGGTCCCCGGCGTCGACCTCTCGGCCGGCACCGCGCCCGCACCGCCGACCGCGCCGCGGCACCCGCTGCGCCGCCTCGAGTTGAACGGCTTCGCCGCGGTACACGAGGACGGCACCGTCGCGGTCCAGGACCTCGACCTGTCCGTCGAGCGGGGCCAGCTGGTCCTGGTCGTCGGCCCGGTCGGCTCGGGCAAGTCGTCGCTGCTGCGCGCCCTGGCCGGCATCGTCCACCACACCGGCAAGCTCCGGTGGAACGGCGAGCCGGTCACCGAGCCGGAGATGTTCCTGCGCCCCAACCAGATCGGCTACGTCGCGCAGCTGCCGCGCGTGCTGTCCGGCACGGTCGCCGACAACATCTCCCTGGGCCACGAGGTCGACGCAGACAGCGCCGTCTCCACCGCCCAGCTGGAGCACGACCTGACCGCGGCCGGCGCGGGCCTCGGCCTGCTCATCGGCCACAAGGGCACGCGCCTGTCCGGCGGCCAGCTCCAGCGCCTCGCCCTGGCCCGCGCCCTGGCCCCGCGCACGGAGCTGCTCATCGCCGACGACGTGTCATCGGCGCTGGACGTGACGACGGAGCTGGCCCTGTGGCGCGCCCTGCGCGAGCATGGCGTCACGGTCATCGGCTCCACATCGAAGCGCGCCGCCCTGACCCAGGCCGACCGCGTGGTCGTCCTGCAGGCCGGGCGCGCCGCGGCCCAGGGCACCTGGCGCGAGCTCGAGTCGAGCTGGGGCCACCTGGCCGGCTGACCGCCCCACGCGCCGGCGCCGGGCCACAGACCCGGCGCCGGCGTACCCCCTCAGCGCCGGCCTGCGGTCAACGCGTCACGAAGTGCGGCCCGGCTCGTGACGCCGAGCTTGGGAAACAGCCGGTACAGATGGGTGCTCACGGTCCGGTGCGACAGATGCAGCCGCGCCCCGATCTGCTTGTTGCTGTAGCCGGCGGCGGCGAGTTCGGCGATCTGGAGCTCCTGGGCGGTGAGTACATCGTTCGCCCGGGGCACCTCTGCGTCGCCCGAGACGCACGGTACGCCCATGATCCGCAGGGCCTGGGTGGTGCGTTGCGCCCACGGGTGTGCATCGAGCTGCTCGAAGGTCGCCAGCGCCGCTTCGAGGTGGCGATGTGCCTGCGGGCCGGCACCCCCCTCGTGAAGCCGTTCTGCGCAGGCCAGGGCGACCCGGGCGCGATCGAAGGGCCAGCGTTCGGCGCCGGGCACGGCGAGGGCCCGGTCAGCCAGGCGAATCGCCTCGTCGTCGGCAACGGCGGCTATCGCGGCGCAGCCGTATGTAATCATCGCCAGGCGGGGTGAGATGGCAGGGAGGCCGTGGGCGTGCATGGCGGCGACATGGGCCTGGGCGGCCTGCTGGCGGTTGGTATGGACCGCGGACTCCACGACGTCCAGGCACACCCACAGCGCGGTGGCTTCGTACGCGGCCAGGGTTCCCGCCGGGCTGATCGCGGCCGCATTCTGGTACGCCGTTTCGAAGTCACCTTCGCCGTTCGCCGCGAGCGCACGAGCGTGCCACGCGAAAACGAGACCCAGCCGGGAGCCGCGGGGAGTTGCCCACTGCGTCAGTTGCGTGGTCAGGCTGTCGGTGGTGCCGGTGTCGCCGCGAGCGGCCGCAAGCAGCGCGAGATCGTACGTGCAGATTTGGGCGTAGGCCGACGCGCCGGTGGCGGTGCATGTCGCGAGGGCGTCCGCGGCGAGCCTGTCGGCTTCGTCCCATCTACCGCTGCCGAATGCGTCCGGCCATAGCATCAGCCGGGCCATCGTCGCCCGGGCGGGCGCTCGTCCTTCGTCGCCCCCGGCTATCTGGTGGCGCAGAATGTCGCGGCATCCGGCGAGGCGGTCGGCGTAGACGGCAGCTGCCGGGATGCGCAGCAGATCCTCCGGCTCGGATCGGTCGCGCATTTCCGCGATCGCCGCGTCGAGCTCGGCCAGCACCGGCAGCCCGATGTGCGCCGGGTCCGCCTGAGCGCCGGCTTGCAGACGCAGGCCGCGCGGGACTGCCGGCGTCAACCGGCCAAGGGTCGTGAAGAACGGCTCCCACAGCTGCGGACGTCCGCCGAACAGGCACAACACCGAGAGGGTGTCGATCGCCGCCATCAGTCCTTCGTCGGATGAGTCGTACGTACCCGCGTTGGCTTCGATGGCCGCCACCAGAAGCCGGTGAATGGTGTCGATGTCGTAGTCCCCGTTGGCCATCGCGATGGCGGCCGCCGCGGCGACGTGCAGCGCGGCGGCCGGCTCCAGGTCGGCATCTTGGGCGTGAAAGAGCAATTGCGCCACCGCGGTCAGCTGCCACGATCCGCGGGCCGCCGTCTGCGCCGCGGCGGCCATCCGGCGGCTGCGTTCGCCCGGTGCGGGACTCAGGTCCGCCGCTCGAGTCAGCGCGGCGACCGCGCCGGCCGCGTCGTTGCGCTGGATCATCTGGCGTGCGCAGTGCTCCAGCAGCGCGGCGACATCCTCGTCAGGCTGATCGACGGATGCGGCAAGATGCCGGGCGCGATGCTCCGGCCGGCCTGCCAGTGCCACCGCCAGTGTGCAGTGAGCCACGCGCCGCTGCGCTGCGGTGGACATCTCGACGACGGCCGACCGCGTCAGCGGGTGCCGGAACGTGACACGGTGCTGCTCCTCGTCCACGTGCAGCAGCCGCTCCCGCTCCGCGGGGGCGAGGTCGTCGAGCACGGGCGCACCAGCGGCGCTCCGCAGGACACGCAGGTCGGCGGTGGCATCAAGGGCTGCCAGCAACAGCAGCTCCCGTGTCTCGGAAGGGAGGCGGGAGATGCGGGAGGCGAATACGGCCTGCAGCCGCTCGCTGAGGGGAAGGACCGCAGGGAGGTCTTGCAGGGCGGCTCTCTGGTCCCTGGTCAACGCGGGCGGCAGCTCGAGCAGCGCCAGGGGGTTGCCTTCGGCCACCTCGAGCAACCGCCGGCGTACCCGTGGCGCCAGCGTCGGGAAGCGTGAGCGCAGCAGCGTGTCGGATGCGCCGGCATCGAGGACGGTGACATCGTGACGGGACATTCCGGCCCAGCGCAACGGTCCCGCCGGGGAGGTTCGGGAGGCCGCGAGCAGGCCGACGTGGCTTCCCCCGAGCCGGCCGGCGACAAAACTGAGCACCTCGGCGCTGTATGCGTCGAGCCATTGCACGTCGTCCACGATGATCACGACGGGATGGTCGGTCGACGCCGTCCCCAGCAGCGTCAGCACCGCCTGTGCGACCCGAGTCGGCTGCGGAAGCCGGCCGTCCCGCAGACCGCAGGCCACCGACACGGTCCTGTGCTGGGTCGCAGTGAGCCGATCGGCGTGCGCCATCAGCGGCACGACCGCCGCGGCCAGCCCCGAGAAGCTGCCGGCCTCCACCTCGGTTCCGCCGGCCTGCACCACGGTGAAGCCGCGCGACTGCGCAAGCGCCGAGGCCGTCGTGAGCAACGCCGTCTTGCCGACCCCGGGCTCACCGACCAGCAGCATCGCCGTGCCGACGGTCGCCGACCGGTCCAGGAAGCCGCCGATCACGGCAAGTTCGCTATCACGCCCGACCAGGCGGTGCGCCGCCGCCGGCCCAGGTCGCAGACCCCCACCCGGTTCAGCTGACATCTGGCTCACCCTTCGTGGTGAGGACAGCACCGATCCCGCGCAAGACCGCAGCGCTCATTTGGAACGTAACACGCCTACCCCGGCAGCCGTTGTCTGGTCGCGCGGATCTGCGTGTACGTCAAGTGACGTACACGCAGATCGCCGCCATCCGACGCTCGCGGCTCGGACTTCGCCCGTTGAAGACTCGACGCCAGGCCCGATCGCAACGCAACGTAAGGACAGAGCGCGATGTCACACCACCTCGACACTCCACTGGCGCGCCAGAACGGCCGCCTCTACATCGACGACCTGTACGTCTTCCCGGGCGACGCCAGCACCGTGTTCGTCATGAACGTCAATTCCACGATCACCGGGCCCGACGTGCAGCCCGGTTTCCACCCCGAGGCCCGCTACGAATTCAAGGTGCACCTCGACGGAGCCGACACCGAGGCCCTGACCTACCGCGTGAGCTTCGGCGAACCCGATGCCGATGGCCGGCAGACCCTCGAGCTCCACGCGCTGACCGGCGACGATGCCGGTGACGACACCGCGGTCGGCGACCTGGTGCTGCGGGGCCGCACCGGCGAGGCATCCGCCGGCGGCGACACGCGCCTGTGGGCGGGCCGAATCGCCGACTCGTTCTACATCGACCTGTCGCTGCTGTTCAAGGTCAACGGGGCGGTGAAGGAAGGCACCGCCGTTGACCTGTCGCAGTGGTACCCGGAGCAGGCCCAGAACAGCTTCACCGGGACCACGGTCGAATCGATCGTGCTCGAGGTACCCCACCAGCACCCGCAGCTGAGGCCCGGCACCCGTATCGGCGTCTGGTGCGCGACCAAGCTCGCCACCGACGCGGGCGGCTGGCGGCAGATCAACCGCGCGGGACATCCGATGATGTGGCCTATCTTCTGGCCCGACGACACCCGGTTCACGTATCCGGCGAACACGCGGCACCCGTCCGAAGACTATGCGGCGGACGGTGACGCGATCGCCGACCGGGTCGCGGCCGTGGTGCGGGCCGGTGGGACCAGCGACGACCCGCAGGGCTACGGCCAGACCGTGGCGCGGCAGCTGTTCCCTGATGTCCTGCCCTACATCGTCGGTACGCCGGCGAGCTATGGCTTCGCCACGCGCAACGGCCGCACACTCGCCGACAATGCACCCGAGGTCATGCTGTCGATGGTCGCCGGGACGGCGATCGCGTCGGGGCTCAAGCCTTCGGTATCCGCGAGTCTGCGCGACAAGGGCTTCCCGTACGTCGTTCCAGCGTAGGGGCAATCCGCACGCCATCGTCGGCCTGTTCGTCCTCTCCCAGCCCCGCGCCTCACCAGGCGAAGCGCTCGCGGTGCAGGCGCGGGGCGGGGACGCCGACGCGGCGGGCGGCGCGCAGGACGGCGTCGGTCCACGGGTCGGGGCCGCAGACGTAGACGTCGTGGTCCTCCAGGTCCGGGGCCAGGGAGCGCAGCGCCGCGATGTCGTCGTAGTCGGCGTACACCACCGGTAGCCACGAGCCGGGGGCTGCGCGCGGGCCGACGAGCGGGACCAGGCGGACGCCGCGCTCCCGGGCCAGCCACTCCAGTTCGGGCAGGAACGCCACGTCCTGCGGGTGGCGGGTGCGGTACACCAGGGTCGCCTTGCCCTGGCCGTACGGCAGGTCCCACAACAGTGCCAGCAACGGGGTGACGCCGACGCCGCAGCCGAACATGGTGACCGAGCCGCCGCGGTAGGTGTCGGCGGTCATCCGGCCGTACGGTCCCTCGATGACCACCTTCGTGCCCGGGCGCAGTGCGGCGACCCGGGCCGTGGCCTCGCCGACCGTCTTCACGGTGATGCGGAGGCGGTCGGCGCGGGGCGGGCCGGAGAGGGAGTACGGGTTGCCGCGCCAGCCGCCCTCGCCGTCCAGGAAGCGCCAGACGAAGAACTGGCCGGCGCGGGCCGGGAGGCGGTCCAGGCGGCGGCCGCGCAGGTAGACCGAGACCAGGCCGGGCGCCTCCTGGACGACCCGGTCGACGCGCAGGCGGTGGCGAAGGGTGCGCCAGACCGGCATGCCGAGGCGGAACACGACGGTGGAGCCGGCGGCGGCGCCGTACATGGCCCACCAGAACGCCGACGCCAACGGGGTGCCGAAGTCGCTGCCCAGCCACAGCTCGTGCGGGATCGCGAGGGCGATGCCGGCGTACGCGTACAGGTGCAGCAGGTGCCACGTGGCGTAGCGCAGTCGCCGGCGGATCGGGCGCACCGACGTCGCCGTCACCAGCACGACGGCGAGCAGCCCCAGGGTCGCGGGGACCATGCCGCGGTACACCGTCAGGAACGCCCACATCTGCCGCGCCGGGTCGGTGCCGGTGCGCTCGGCGTACGCGACCAGGGCCAGGGCGACATGGGCGAGCAACAGAGCGAAGGAGGCGGTACCCGTCCAGCGATGCCAGCGGCCGAGGGAGTCCTGGCCGAAGGCGCGTTCGAGCCACGGGATCCGGGCCATGCCGAGCACCTGCAGCAGCAGCAGGTCGGTGGACCACAGCGCCGCGAGGCGGCCGGCGGCGGCCAGGCCGGGGGCGGACGTGGGCAGGCCGGCCGCCCACAGCACGGTGGTGACGGCCAGGCTGGACGCCGCAAAGAGCTTCGCCGCGGTACGCACAAGCACCCCAATGGGAACGAGGAACGGCCCCGCCACCGGGGGCGGGGCCGTTCGGAGGGACGAGGATCAGCCGCCGGTGAAGGACGGGGTGATGCCGCACTTCGCCTTCGCGTCGAGGCAGACCTTCACCAGGGGGCCGAGGTTCTCCGGCTTCCAGGCGTTGACGAAGTCGCCGTGCATCGATGAGGCCATCCCCGACGACAGTGCGAGACCGTCGCCGCCGAGGGACTCGTAGTTCACCATGAAGGACAGGTTCGGGATGGCGACCGGGTAGTCGCCCTGGCACTTGCCGTCCTTCGCGCCGCCCATGTGCGACTTGTGGTCCGGCGAGTCGATGTGCTTGCCGTCCCAGCAGTCCTGGAAGGTCAGCTGAAAGATGAGGTTGCCGCCGGGGGCGCAGACCGGCCAGTTGCCGTCGGCGCTGCGGCCGACCTCGGCGCTGCCGGCACACCAGAACTGTCCCGGGGCGCCCTTCTGCGTGGCGACCTGGCGCTTGGCGTCGCCGTGGACCATGACGAGGCCGGGCGGGAAAGGTACCGTCGCCGACGGGTCGGGAAGACGCGACCCGTAGTACACGCGGAAGCTCTTGATCTTGACCGGCTGCCCGTCCTTGAGCAGCTGGGGCACCCAGTAGGCGCTGTTGTCGCCCGGTGCGTTGCAGGTGGTCTTGCGGGCGAAGAGGTCGGCCGGCTTGGTGGCGGCGTCGACGGTCGGCCCGAAGAACGTGTGCATGTGGGACGCGCCGGGCAGGCCGGGCAGCACGATCGGGTCGTCCTTGGCCTCGTTCGACACCGAACAGTCGGTGTGGAACTCGGCGACCCGGGTGGTGCCCGCGGGCACCGGCAGCTGCTTGAGCTGGTTGAACGCGGCCAGCTCCGCCTGCCACTTGGCCTGATCGACATCGACCCAGCCGGCGGCCGGGGCCGAGGCGGTGGGCGAGACGCCTCCGGTCGGGGCGGCGCTGCTCGGCGCGGGCGGCGCGACCGTGGCGGTCGCCGGCGGGCGCGTGCCGGAGCCGAGCGCGAACCAGTTGACATTCACGAAGTCGCTCTTCTGGCCGCTCTTCATCACGGCGACCAGGGTCTGCGGGCCGGACGGGACGCTCGCCGCGGTGGCGGTGACGGTCGTCCACTTCTGCCAGCCGCCGGTGTACGCGACCGGGAACGTCGCCACGAGCGCGCCCGCCGGCGAGCCGAGGTGCAGCTCGATCGAGCCGCCGGCCCGGTTGTTCGCCGCGATCCGGGCGCTCAGCTGGGCGCCGATGGTCACGTTGTTGTACTGCATCCAGTCGCCGTCGGCGAGCCACCCGACGTTCTTGCCACCGCCGCTGTCGGCCGTGTTCTCGGTCCGCGCCCCGTGCTGGGCCTGCCAGTTCTCCGCCTCGATCTTGCCGGGCGCGGCCTCGTCGGCGTTCGCCGTCGCGAGGTAGGCCATGCTCGCGCCGACCGCCGCGACGACGGCGGCGCCGATGATGATGTTCCGGGCCCGGCGCCTTTTGCGCGGGTTGGGGGAATCGTTGCGCATACGTCTGTCTCCGCCGTCCTGGGCTGACGTCGTGTAATCGGTGCGGTCAGCAAGTTACGGCAGGTCAGAGCCTTAGTTCAAGACGCAAAGGAAGACTTAGAAAAGCACTCTTCGAGTGCCGCTGGTCGGGTCTGCGACCCCATTCGATTACGTTTTTCCGGATTAAGTTTGGCTTAAAATCGAACCGGATTCGTTCGGTGACATTCCGCAGGATCAGGCACCCGGCCCCAGCATCTGCAGTCCGCGTTGGCGCATCGGCCGGGCCGGATGTGCCGCCTCCCTCGCCCGCGGCGCACGGAGCGTGGGCGAGCGGTTGGGCCGCGGGACCCTGGCCGGTCGGCCCTAGCCCACGGTGCGCGAGGCGTGAAGCCGCCGAGCGAGACGGAGGACGCGCGGGTCGCGACGCCGGCCTCGGGTGGCGGGCGCCGAGCTCTGCCCGTGCGGGCTTTAGACGGTGACCAGGCCGGACTCGTAGGCGAAGACGACGAGCTGGGCGCGGTCGCGGGCGTGGAGCTTCGTCATGGCGCGGCTGATGTGGGTCTTGGCGGTGGCCAGGCTGATGACCATGCGCGCGGCGATCTCGTCGTTGGAGAGGCCGCGCGCGGCGAGGGCGACGACCTCGCGCTCGCGGTTGGTCAGGGCGTTCACGGCGCCGTGCAGTGGGCCGCGCGGTGGGCGGGCGACGAACTCGCCGATCAGGCGGCGGGTGATCGCCGGGGACAGCAGGGCGTCGCCGCGGGCGGCGACGCGGACGCCGTAGATCAGGTCGGCGGGCTCGGTGTCCTTGACGAGGAAGCCGGCGGCGCCGGCGCGCAGGGCGGCGTAGACATATTCGTCCAGGCCGTAGTTCGTCAGGATCACCACGTGCACGCCGTCGAGGGCGGGGTCGCCGGCGATGCGGCGGGTCGCCTCAATGCCGTCGACGCCGGGCATCTGGATGTCGATGAGCGCGACGTCGGGCCGGTGCTCGAGGGCCAGCTCGATCGCCTGCGCGCCGTCAGAGCCCTCAGCCACGACCTCGACGTCCTCCTCGGCGCTCAGCAGCGCCCGGAACCCGGCGCGGATCAGCGCCTGGTCGTCGACGAGCAACACCCTGATCACGCCGCCATCACCCACAACCCGTGCGACACCGAAAACCCGAAGCGGAAACGAGTGCGATCCACCGCACCGGGCGGCGTCAGGTCCGCGCCGGTCGCCGGCCGCGTATCGCGCGCAGCCCGAGGGGCGTCGCGGTGAGCGGCGGCGGAGGTGCGGACCGAGGACCCGTAGCGGAAGCGGGTGCGGTCCACCGCGACGGCCGGCGTCGGGGCCGCACAAGTCGCCGACCGCTCGTCGTGCGCCGACCGCGCGTCGTGCGGTGAGCGCGCGTCGTGTGGCGTCCGGGGCGCGGCGCCGCGAGCGGGCGAGGTGCGGCGGTCGGGAGCAAGGGCCGGCGTCATGTGCGCACCGTGGCCAGGGGGAGCTGTGCGTGGACGGAGAAGCCGCCGTCGGGGCGAGGGGCCGCGGTCAGCGTGCCGCCGACGGACGTTACGCGCTCGCGCATGCCGGTCAGGCCGACGCCCGGGACGGGGGGCGGGGCGCCGCGGCCGGCGCGGCCGTCGTCCTCGATGCGCAGCGTCAGGCAATCGGGGCCGTACTCGATGCAGACCGTCGCCGTGGCCGGGCCCGCGTGGCGGGAGACGTTGGTGAGGGCCTCCTGGACGATCCGGTAGGCGGTGCCGTCGACCGCCTCCGGCAGCTGCGGTGGGCGGCGGCCGGCGATCCGGACCGTGACCGGCAGGCCCGTCAGCCGCGCGCCCTCGACGAGGCGGTCGAGGTGCTGCAGGCCGCTCGCGCCGTTGCCGATGGTGGTCCCGTTGCCGTCGGCAGGAGTCGCGCGGTATTCGGTGGCCGAGGCGGGAGGGGGCGCCGGTGGGTCGCTGCGCAGCACCTCCAGCGTGTTGCGCAGCTCGCGCATCGCGTCGCCGCTGGCATCCTGGATGGCGATCAGGGCCTCCGGGACCGCGTCGCCGCGCTTGTGCGCCAGGTGCACGGCAACGCCGGCCTGGACCTTGATGATGCTGATGCTGTGCGTCAGGGAGTCGTGCAGCTCGCGGGCGATGCGCAGGCGCTCCTCGTCGGCGCGGCGGCGGGCCGTCTCCTCGCGGGTGCGCTCGGCCTCCTCGGCGCGCTGCTCGACCTGCTCCAGGTAGGCGAGGCGGGCGCGGGTGACCTCGGCGAGCACCGCGGCGGCGACCATCCAGCCGATCAGCAGGAACCAGCGCTGGAACACGTCCGGCGGGGGCGCGCCGTTGCCGAACACCTCGCCCGCCACGCCGCCGATGAGGATCGTGGCGATCGTGGCGACGGCGGTGCGGCGCTCGCCGATGCGGACCGTGCCGTAGATGGCGATGAGGACCGGCACGGCGGGGCCGACGCCGGGGTAGCCGAGGAGCAGGTAGGCCAGCAGGCACGCGGCGGCGGCGAGCAGCACAAGGCGCGGGAACCGGCGGCGGGCGACGAGCACCAGGCCGGCGGCGACGAGGAACGCGATGCCGCGCGCGTCCAGCGGCGTCCGGGCCGCCGGGGCGGTCGCGGCGCTGGCCACGGCCACCAGGGCGACCGCCACGGCCAGGCCGACATCTCGCCACGCTTGCCTGTTCATGGTCTTGACGTTAGGCGATCGGGGGCGCAGGCGCGTCGGCCCAGGGTGGTATCCGTGGCGTACGGTCACGGTCGTACAAGGTCTCGACCCAGGTCTGACGACGCGAGCCGTCCGGCGGCGAAGCATTGCCGTCCATGAACGCACGAACGGTCCACATGGCGCTGCGGGGGAGCAGCGCGGCACTCGCGGTGCTCGCCGCGGTGCAGGTGCTGCTGGCCGGCAGCTTCCTGAGCGGGCACTACCCGGTGCTGCAGTGGCACATGATCACCGGCTTCACGATGGTGGTGCTGGCGCTGGTCCAGCTCGTCCTGGTCTTCCTGCCGGGGCGGCGCGAGCGTGGGGCCTCCGTGCTGCGCCACGGCATCGCGGTGCCGTTCGCGCTCGCACTGCAGGGGGTGCTGGGCGTGTTCCGAATCCTCGAGCTGCACGTGCCCATCGGCGTGCTGATGGCGGTCGGCCTGACCCAGATGGCGACCGAGCTGTGGCGAACACCACTCCCGGCCCGAACAGCAAAGGCAGGGGCACCGGCCGAAAAAGTAGGAGCAACGGCATGAAGCGCCGCGCCGTGCTGGGGGTGGGCGCGGCCGGGCTGGTCGCCGCGGGCCTCGGGTGGTCGATCCTCACGCCGAAGGCAACGGGCCGGCTGTTGCGCAGCCGGGCACCGCTGCCGCCGAAGTTCCAGGCGCGGCTCGCGATCCCGCCGGTGCTGCAGGGCGAGGAGATCGTCCAGCGCGAGGCCGACCTGCACATCCTGCCGGGGCTGACGACCCGCGCCTGGACGTACAACGGCAGCTTCCCGGGCCCGACCGTGGTCTCCCGCTCGGGCCGGCCGACGGCCGTGACCCACCGCAACCAGTTGCCCGAGCCCGTCGTGGTGCATTTGCACGGCGGCCACACGCCGGCCAAGAGCGACGGCTACCCGATCGACCTCATCATGCCGGAGGGCCAGACGCACCACGACATGGCCGGGCACGACATGGCCGCGATGACGGGCGACGTGAGCAACGGCAGCCGCACCTACAACTATCCGATGCTCCAGCGCGCGGCGACGCTGTGGTATCACGACCACCGGATGGGCTTCACCGGCCCCAACGTGTACCGCGGCCTCGCCGGCTTCCACCTCGTGCGCGACGACGAGGAGGACGCGCTGCCGCTGCCACGGGGGGAGCGGGAGCTGCCGTTGATGATCACCGACCGGGCCTTCGAGGCCGACGGGTCCTTCCGGTATCCGGCGGGGGACAAGGCGTACATGAGCGGCGTGCTCGGCGACGTCGTGCTCGTCAACGGTTTGCCCTGGCCGGTGCACGAGGTCGACCCGGCCCGCTACCGGCTGCGGGTGCTCAACGCGTCCAACGCGCGGCGGTACCGGCTGCGGCTGGACCCGCAGCCGCCGGGCGGGGACGCGTTCGTGCAGATCGGCAGCGACGGCGGGCTGCTGGAGCGGCCGGTCCGGCACGACACGCTGCAGATCGCGCCGGCCGAGCGGTTCGACGTGGTCGTGGACTTCGGGCGGTACAAGCCGGGGACCCGCGTCAAGCTCGTCGACCGCGACGGCGGTGACGTCATGCGCTTCGACGTCACCGGAGGTGAGCGCGGCGACGACTCGGCGGTGCCCGATCGGCTGAGCGCCGCGGCGACGACGCTGCCCGAGCCGGTGCGCACGCGCTCGTTCAAGTTCTCCGAGGCGCGGGACGGCACCTGGCGGATCAACGACCTGGAGTACCGACCGGGGCGGGCGCTCGCCCGGCCGAAGCTCGGGGAGGTGGAGCGGTGGCGGTTCGTCACGGACTTCCACCATCCGGTGCACCTGCACCTCAACCACTTCCGGGTGGTCTCGCGCAACGCGCAGGAGCCGGGACCGTACGACGGCGGATGGAAGGACACCGTCGACCTGCGCGCGGCCGAGGCGCTCGAGATCGCGGTGCGCTTCACCGACTACACGGGGACGTTCATGCTGCACTGCCACAACCTGGAGCACGAGGACATGGCGATGATGGGCGACTTCACCGTGGAGCAATAACCCGGAAATTGGGACCTCGACCAGGGACTTTCGGTTCAGTGGATCGACCGTACCGTGTGCGCGCCCCGCCATCGTTCGCGCACGCAGCACGTAAGGAGATCCTCGTGCCAAACGTCAGAGGCCCCGTGGCCGCCGCCGGCGTCGCGGCGGCCACACTGCTGGCCGTCGCCGCCGCCATGGCGACCGACGCCGATGCCGCAACACCGGTGACCGTGCAGGCGGAGGCGTTCGCCGCGCAGTCCGGCGCACAGGTCGAGACCACTGTCGACGCCGGCGGCGGGCAGGACGTCGGGTACCTCGCCGACGGCGACTGGCTGCGCTACGACGGGGTCGACCTCGGCCCCGCCGGCCCGCTCAGCGTCGGCTTCCGCGTCGCCTCCGCCGGCACCGGCGGCACCGGCACCGTCGAGCTGCGCACCGGCTCGCTCACCGGGCCGCTGCTGGCCCAGGCCACCATCGCACCGACCGGCGGCTGGCAGTCCTGGACCACGCTGAGCGCCACCGCCTCCGCGAGCCGCCCGACGGGCGCGCAGACCGTCTATGCGGTCATGCGCAACACCACGGGAGGCCGGGACTTCGTCAACATCAACTGGTTCTCCTTCGGGGCGGGGGGAAACACAGCGGCCGGCTGGGTCGACGTCGACCCGGTGAAGTGGAACGCGCAGCTGGCCGAGTTCCGTGCGATGCCCATGGACCCGGCGCCCGCGGGCACCGTGCGGGTCTCGGAGTTCAATGCCTCCTGCACCTACAGCCACTCGTTCAAGGACGACCCGATCGTCTTCCCAGGGCTGCCCGGCGCCTCGCACATGCACTCGTTCATCGGCAACCACAGCACCAACGCCGCCACCACGACCGACACCCTGCTCGCCAACGCCGGCACGAGCTGCGCGCCGGCGCCGGACCTGTCGGCGTACTGGGTGCCGACGCTGTACGAGCACGGCGTGGCGGTCGAGCCGAAGGCCGTCGTCGTGTACTACGGCTCGCGGCTGACGGACCCGACGGGCACGGTGCCGTTCCCGCAGGGCTTCCGGATGATCGCCGGCGACGCGAGGCTGCAGCAGGCGACGCCGGCGGGCTCGGTCAACCAGTTCTACTGCGCCGGGCCGGGCGGCGAGACCGGCCGGAGCGCCGACGGCAACTGGCCGCTGTGCGCGCCCGGCGCGACGCTCATGTTCCAGCTGGTGTTCCCGGACTGCTGGGACGGCACGCACCTGGACAGCCCCGACCACAAGTCGCACGTCGCGTACACGTACAACGGCGCGTGCGGCGGCGCGTACCCGGTCGCCATCCCGTCTGTCTCGTTCCTGCTCGCCTACCCCACCAGCGGTACCGCGGACGGCTTCACGCTCTCGTCGGGCATGGCGTCGTCGTTCCACGGCGACGCGGTCCTCGCCTGGGACAACGCGGCGCAGGGGCACCGGGTCAAGAACTGCATCGTCCAGAAGGCCAAGTGCAACACCGCCGGCACCTTCTAGGGCATCAGCGTAGTTCGATGCGGTTGATGTCGGGAGCGTCACCTGCGTCGTTGAAGAAGCGGATCCAGCTCGTGCCGGCGGGCACGAAGACGGTGAGGGAGGTGCGAGCGGGTATGAGGTAGTCGCCGGCCCCGGCCAGCGACAAGGCGTGCACGGGGCCGTCGCCGACGGCGACCTTCAGGGTTCGTGGGTCCTGGGTCTCGTACACGATGAGGAGGGTCCGCTCGCCGGCGGTGGGGACGCCGGCGACGCGGATCGCCAGCGTGTTCGGGCCGCCGATGTACCCGACCCGCCGGCCGCCGTCGCAGGAGGCGCAGTCGATGGCGCGCGCGCCGCTGCGCAGGTTGGCCTCGTCGGCGGCGTGCAGGCTCACCCAGAACGCCGAAGGCGAAGGCGGGGCGGGGGAAAGGCCGGCGGATCCCCCTTCACCAGGCAACAGCAGCGGCGGTACAAACGCGACGGTCGCGGCGACCGCGAGGCCGAGCGCCGCCCAGCCGAGCCACCGGCGGTTCACGAGCGGCCGGTCCAGCGCAGCAGCGCCTCGGTGCGGTTGGTGACGCGCAGCTTGGCGTACGCGCGGTGCAGGTGGTTCTTGACCGTCTTCTCCGTCAGCAGCAGCCGGTGCGCGATCGCGGCGTTGGACAGCCCCTCGGCCAGCAGGTCGAGCACGTCCTGCTCGCGGCGGGTCAGCCCGTACCGCGGGCGCGGCCGCATCGCCGGCCGGGCGCGCATGGTGGCGGTGGCGACGGCCACGGCGGCGGGTGAGAGCCAGCCGTAGCCGGCCGCGACGGCGATGACCGCCCGGTGCAGCTCGCCGGGGGTGAAGGCGCCGTGGATGAGGTACCCGCGGGCGCCGCCGTGCAGCATCCGCGCGACGAGGGCCGGGTCGGGGTCGCTGGTGAGCACCAGCACCGAGGTCAGCCGGGCGAGGTCGCCCAGGACGGACAGCCCGTCGGCGACCGGCATCCGATGGTCCAGCAGCGTCACCGCGGGGGCGTGGCGGCGCGCCTCGGCGATGGCCTCGAGCCCGTCGGCGGCCTCGCCGAGCACCTCGACGTCCGGCGTGCCCTCGAGGTAGCCGCGCAGCGCGGCGCGGACGATCGGGTTGTCGTCGACGACCAGCACGCCGATCATGCGGGCGCCGCCGTGGCCGGGATTTCCGCTTCGATCGAGGTACCACTGCCGGGGCTTGACCGCACGCGCAGCGAACCGCCGGCGGCGCGGGCGCGCTCGCGCATGCCGAGGATGCCGTAGTGGTGCCGCGCGCGCAGGGCGGACGGCTCGGCCGGCACCGCGAAGCCGCGGCCGTCGTCGGCGACGCGCAGGCGCACCCGGCCCGCGGGCGTCACGGCGAGGCGCACGGACACGGCGGAGGCGCCGGCGTGCGCGGCGGCGTTGCGCAGCGCCTCCTGCAGGATGCGGGCCAGCTCGTACCGCACCGCGGTCGGCGGCTCGACCCGCGCCGCGTCGAGGCGGACCGGCACGCCGGTGGCCCGCTCCCAGCGGGCGCACAGCTCGGCGACGACGTCGCCGAAGGGCCGGTCGGGCTCGTCGGCGCGCAGCCCGTCGAGCAGGTCGCGGGCCTCGCGGGCGGCGGCCGCGGCGCCCTCGCAGACGGTGCCGGCGAGGCGCTCGGCGAGGTCGGGGTGGCGGCGCAGGCTCTGCGGCAGGGCGAGCGCGGCGAACGACACCCCGCGCAGCGTCTTGGCGACCGAGTCGTGCAGCTCGCGGGCCAGCCGGGCGCGTTCGCCGGCCGCCGCGGCGCGCTGCGCGGAGGCGACCACCGACACCGACAGCTCGACGTGCCGGGCGAGGGCCTCGGTGGCGACGGATGCGCCGGCCGCGGCGAGCACGCACCCGATCGGGAACGCGAGCACGAACTCGGCGTGCGCGGTGCTCAGCGCCAGCACGCGGGCGGCGACGGCGTACCCGAGCGCGGCGTACACGGCGCCGACGGCGATGCCGGCCCGGCCGAGCACGACCCCGGCGAGGGCCGCGGCGCCGACGGCGGCGCAGAAGTACGCGATGCCGGGGTCGGCGGCCAGCACCGCGAGCACGAGCAGCCCGTCGGCGGCGAGCAGCGGCGCCGGGTGGCGCACCACGTACGGGTTGCGGGCCAGCACGGCGAGCCCGGCGGCCGCGCTCGCGGCGGCGATGCCCGCGGCGAGCAGCGGCGGCCGGGGATCATCGGCGAGCCGCAGCCCGGTGCCGGCGGCGGCGAGCGTCGCGACGCCCCGGCCGAGCAGCACGGCCCGCCCGAGGGCGGCGGGGGCCACCGCCCGGTCGACGGTCATGCACGGACTGTACCGAGTTTCGCGACTTTTTATATGTGCCGAACTATTTATACGTCCCGATTCAGACCACCGCGGCCAAGGCCCGTTCGCCCCAGAGCAACGCGGGACCGGCCGGGAGTGCCCCGTCGAGGACGCGGGCCAGCGCCAGCGTCAGGGAGTCGGTGGTGATCACGGTCGGGTCGGCGTCCTTGACGGCGGCGACCGCGGTCACGGCGGGCACGTCCGCGCCGGGCGTCCCGGTGCCGCGCACCGACATCGCCGGCGTGCGCGAGACCAGGCCCTCGTCGGTGGAGATCTCCTCGGCGGCCTCGGTGCCGCCGGCCAGGATCGCCGCGGCGAGCACGGCGGCGTAGACCGGGTCGCCGGCCGCGTCGTAGATCCAGCGGGTGCCGAGCACCGAGTGCTCCGACGTGCCCAGCAGCCAGGCCTCGGCGCCGGGCAGCGGCGTGTCGCGGTAGGTCAGCGGGATCTGGTACACCGGGCCGTCGGGCTCGGCGCGCACGAGGATGGTCTCCACGCCGACCTCGCCGGCCGGGTCGTCGAAGCGGAACGCGGACACCCGCTCCGGCTGCGGCGCCGCGGGCCCGCGATACCAGGGGCGGCCGGGCAGCCACCCGGCGATGAGGTCGAGCTTGCCGGGAGTGAGATCCGCACGGTACAGCAGCGCCATGCCGAGATGGTACCGGCGCGCTACCGCGTTGCCGGACCGGCGCCGCGGACCAGGTCCAGGACCGCGTCCCAGTCCTCCGGCGGGGTGTCGTCGCGCCAGGCGACGTGCTGGTCGGGGCGGACCAGGACCAGGCGGCGGCCCCAGCAGGCGCGCACCGCCGGGTCGGACAGCGGCAGGTGCACCACCGGCACGCCGCGCGCCCGCGCCGCCGCGCACATCGGGGCGCCGGCGCCGTCGTCGGTCAGGTCGACCAGGGTGAGCTGCGGTCCGAGGCGGTCGAAGAGCTGGCCGCCGTCGGCCAGGCGCACCGCGGGCGGGCGGCCGCCGGGCCAGGTGCTCGGCGTGATGCGCTGCCCGTGCAGGCTCGGCGGGGTGCCGCGCTCGTGCCATACGACCGGCGAGGTGGCGTAGCGGCCGCCGAAGCCGATCCCGACGTCGTCGGCCAGGTGCAGCTCCTGGCGCAGCACGCCGGCCAGGTAGTCCTGCGGCGCGCCGGCGGCGGCGAGGCGGCCGAAGCGGCGCCGCGTCTCCAGCACCCTCGACAGCAGCTCGCGGTCCATGAGCGCGCGCGGGCGCCGCTCCGCCTCGTAGCTGTCCAGCAGCGCCGGGCCGCCCCAGCCGTGGTGCACGGCGGCGAGCTTCCAGCCCAGGTCGACGGCGTCGGCGATGCCCGTGTCGGAGGTGTCGCCGGCCGGATGGAACCGGTGCGCGGCCTCGCCCGCCAGGAAGACGGGGCCGCGGCGGTACACCAGGGCGACCTCGAGGCCGTCGTCCCAGTCCTCGACGCCGAGCACCTCCGGCGGCGCGGCGCCGTTGCCGGTGCCGTGCAGCCCGCGCAGCAGGGCGGCCGGGTCGCCGCGGTCCCCGGGCCGGACGGCGAGGTGCGCGACCCAGGCGTCACGTTCGTCGCGAGACACCAGCGTCAGGGGGCCCACGACGAGCGTGGACAGGCCGGGGCCGCGGGAGCGCAGCGCCAGGTCGTTGCTGCGGAAGGAGATCGCACGGTACGCCACGGGCGCGCCCAGCCCGTCCAGCCCGATGTCGGCGCCGGCCCGCACGGTGCTGTGCGCGCCGTCGCACCCGGCAACGTACCGCGCGGCGACGGTGGCCACGGCGCCGTCGCGCCCGTCGAGCAGCGTCGCCAGGGCGCCGTCGCCGTCGATGCGCAGCTGGGTGCACGTCCAGCCCTCCCGCAGGTCGACCAGCGGCGAGGCGCGCAGCGCGGTGCGCAACTGCTGCGCGAGGTGGCCGCCGAAGACGGCCTGGTGCTGCTCGGCGGGTGCGCTGCCGTCGTTGACGGTGGCGTACCGCTGCCGCAGCTGGTTGACGGAGGGCCGCTGCGCAACGAGGACGGGCGGGCGGTCGAGCCGGCGGCTCCACACCACGTCGGTGGCCTCGTCGGCGTCCACGCCGGCCCGGCGGATCGCCGCGGCCAGCCCCAGGCGGCGCAGCAGCTCCATGCTGCGCCCGCCGAGGTGGTCGAGCGCATCGTGGCCGGCCGGCGCGCCGCCCTCCTCGACGACCAGGCACGGCACCCCGTGCTGGGCGAGCTCGAGGGCCAGGACCGCGCCCACCGGGCCGGCACCTACCACCAGCACGGGAGTGCGCAGTACCGTCGCAGCCACACCGACCTCGATCACGTTGTGTTCACCGATCCTTTGCAGATTGTTGTTCCTGCTGGTGATCGAGGTGAACAGCCGTTCGCCCGACGGTCGCGCCGCTCGACCCGATGGCCGCTAACCCAAACGGGTGCCGCGTTCCATGCAACGGCCCCTACTTTCGGCCGGTTCGGGCCGACCTCGCGTTTCGTAGCCTTGGGCACGTGACGGGGATGGATCGGACGGTCGACGGGGCGCTCGCGGCCGGCGCGGCGGTGCTGCTCGGCGGCACCGCGTTCGCGCTCGCCGAGAGCTGGGGCGGCCTGTCCTGGCTGCCGGGCCTGGCCTGCGGCGCCGCCGCCACCGCGATCGCCCTGCTGCGCCGCCGCGCGCCCGCGCCGGCCGCCGTCGCCGGGCTGGTCGTGGCGGTCGGCGCGGTCGTCGCCGCGCCCGCGCCCGTGGTGCCGGTCGAGCCGCCGCCGAAGCTCGGCCTCGCCCTCGC